>JAJDOE010000179.1 GCA_022340345.1 Gammaproteobacteria bacterium | reverse complement strand
TTTTCCAGGCGTTGCGACGTCGAATAACAAAAGTTTCCATCGTAGTTCTCCTCGGGGTGATTTCAGTTGCCAGCACCATGCTGGCGGGCGCCAGTTTGCGCCCGGGGCGCCTTGATTCCTGGTGGCTAATATGCCATTTTGCATGGGTATTTCAGCCATTGCGATTTTGCCGTGCACATCACCATCCTGGTCCCCGGTTTCGGCCTTCCCTCCCCGGTGGTGGGCCCCTACGAGGTATTCAGCAGCGCCGGGGTGCTGTGGAACCAGCTGCGAGGCGAGAAATCGGAAGCCCCGTTCGAGGTGATCACCGCGTCGGTGGATGGACGGCCGGTACGCTTCGCCGGCGGCATCACGGTAACTCCGGACAAGGCCCTGGGCGCGATCCGCAAAACCGACCTGGTATTCGTTCCCACCATCGGGCTGGAACTGCAAAAGGTCCTCGCCCGCAATCAGGCCATGCTGGGTTTCCTGCGTCGCCAGGCCGCCCGGGACACGCTCATTGCCGGCGTGTGCACCGGCGTCTCCCTGCTCGCCGAGGCCGGTTTGCTGGACGGCAGGGAAGCCACCACCCACTGGGCCCTGGCGGACGAATATCGGCAACGCTATCCGGCGGTCCGCTGGAAGCCGGAACGGTTCATTACCGCCTCGGACAACTTCTACTGTGGCGGTGGCGTGTACGCGGCGCTGGACCTGTGCCTGTTCCTGGTGGAGCGCCTGGCCGGATACCAGGTAGCCAAGCAGACCGGCAGCGCCCTGCTCATCGATCCGCCCCGTACCTGGCAATCGAGTTTCAGCGCGCCACTGCTCAACCAGCAACACCAGGACGATAAAATCCGCCGGGCCCAGGACTACCTGCAGGAAAATTTCACTTCCGGAATCGGCATGGACGGGGTGGCGCAAAAAGTCGGCATGAGCACGCGGAATTTTACCCGGCGCTTCCGCCAGGCAACGGGTGAAACACCGCTCAACTACCTGCACAAGCTGCGCATTAACTGCGCCAAGCAACTACTGGAAACCGATTTCAAATCCGTCCAGGAGATCTGTTACCAGGTCGGCTACGAGGATGTACCGTTCTTTCGACAGGTGTTCAGGCGTTCCACCGGCCTGTCGCCGACGGATTACCGGCAGCGCTTTGGACGCCGCGGCCCGGGGGATCCGGCCTAGCCACGAGTGGTCACGGGCCGCGGGGGAACCCTCAGCAGTTGGATAGGTGCTCTCCGAGAATGCGGGCGGTGGCTTCCAGGCCCGCTTGCTGATCGCCACCAAAGGCGTCGATCTCCGCCGAGTCCACGTCGAGCACACCGAACAGTTTGCCCCGGGCCAGCAACGGCACGACGATCTCGGATCGCGAGGCGCTGGAACACGCGATGTGCCCGGGAAACGCGTCTACGTCCGGAACCACCAGGGTTTCGCCGCGCGCGGCGGCGGTTCCGCACACGCCTTTACCCAGCGGAATTCGGGTGCAGGCCGGTGGACCCTGGAAGGGTCCGAGAACCAGTTCGTCACCCACCAGCCGGTACACGCCCACCCACAGGTAGTCAAACGCGGTGGCCAGCGCGGCAACCGCGTTGGCAAGGCTGGCGGTCTGGTCGGTCTCCCCCGCCAGTAGCGCCTCCAGTTGCGGCAGCAGTGCCGCGAAACGCCCCGCGACACCGCCCGCCACGGGCAGGCGCAGTTCCTCGCTCACCGGGCGCGGTTGACCGTATGCAACGCGCGTCCGTCCACTGCCAAGGCGGCTTCGTGAACCGCCTCGGAAAGGGTCGGGTGGGCGTGAATGGTGCGCGCGATGTCTTCGCTGCTGGCGGAAAACTCCATCGCCAGCACGGTCTCCGCAATCAGCTCGGATGCGTTGGGCCCGATGATGTGCGCCCCCAGCAGGCGGTCATCGTCGCCGCTGGCGATCAGCTTGACCAGGCCGACACCGCCCTGCATGGCCAGGGCCCTGCCGTTGGCGGCGAACGGAAAGCTGCCGACGCGATAGTTCTCGCCCGCGGATTTCAGATCCTGCTCAGTCTTACCGACCCAGGCCACTTCCGGCGCGGTATAAATGACGGACGGGATCAGGTCGGGATCCACGCTGCCCTTGCGGCCGGCAATCAGCTCGGCCACCATCACTCCTTCCTCGGAACCCTTGTGGGCCAGCATCGGGCCGCGAACCAGGTCTCCCACCGCATAGATATCCGGCCGGTTGGTGCGGCACCGCTCGTTTACGTCCACGAAACCCTTTTCATCCAGTTCCAGCCCGCTTTCCCGGGAATACAGACCCTCCGTGCAGGGCGAGCGGCCCACCGCCACGATCAGGCGGTCTACTACGATCTGGTTCTCGCCATCACCGCCCTCGTAGGACACCGTGACTTTGCCTGCTTCGACCCGGCTCGCCGTGACCCGCTGGCCGAGCTGAATATCCAGCCCCTGTTTGCGGTACTGGCGCAACGCCTCTTTGGCTATCTGTTCGTCGGCCATGGAAAGGAATCGTTGCTGGGCCTCCAGCAACACCACCTGGGAACCCAGGCGGGCCCAAACGCTACCCAGTTCCAGACCGATGACGCCGGCGCCGATCACGCCCAGGCGCTCGGGCACCGTGGAAAACTCCAGCGCCCCGGAAGAGTCCACGATGGTCTCGCCGTTTACCGGCGCGGTGGCCAGTTCGTTGGGTTTGGAGCCACTGGCGAGAATGATGTGTTCACCACGCAGCAGGCAGGCGTTGGGGCCACTCACCTCGACCCGCTTTCCCTCCAGCAGCTTGCCGGTGCCGTGCACCCATTCCACCTGGTTTGCCTTGAACAGCGTGGCGATACCGGACGTCAGGCGATGGACGATTTTATCCTTGCGCTCGATCATTGCCGGAACATCGATCCGCGAATCTCCGCAGTGAATCCCGTGTTCAGCAAAGCCATGCTGCAGTTGATGAAAACGTTCCGAACTCTCGAGCAGGGCCTTGGACGGAATACAACCGACGTTCAGGCAGCATCCGCCCAGGGCGGGCTCACCCTGCTTGTTGATCCAGTTGTCCACGCACACCGTCTTCAGGCCAAGCTGTGCGCAGCGGATGGCGGCCACGTAACCGGCTGGCCCCGCGCCGATCACGATCACGTCGTATTGCCCTTCGCTTTTCTTCTTTGGCATATCCTTTGTCCTGGTCAGCTCAGATTTGCAGCAGAAGGCGGCCCGGATCCTCGAGCCCTTCCTTCACCGCTACCAGGAACTGCACTGCATCCGCGCCATCAATAATGCGGTGGTCGTAGGAAAGCGCCACGTACATCATGGGCCGGGCGACGATTTCCCCATCCACCACCACCGGCCGCTGTTGAATTTTGTGCATTCCGAGAATCGCACTCTGAGGTTGATTGAGAATCGGGGTTGAAACCAGGGAACCGAATACTCCGCCATTGGTAATCGTGAACGTCCCGCCGGTCAATTCCTCAATCGTCAGTTGACCGCTTCGTGCCCGTTTCCCGAACTCCGAGATGGCGGATTCGATGCCGGCGAAACTCATGGAATCGGCGTCTCGCAGCACCGGCACCACCAGACCCCGGGGTGTGGCTACCGCGATTCCGATATCAAAATAGTCGTGGTAGAGAATATCGTCGCCTTCCACCGAAGCGTTGACCACGGGAAAGCGCTTCAGCGCTTCCGCGCAGGCCTTAACGAAGAAGGACATGAAGCCCAGCCTGGCACCCTGCTGTTCTTCAAATTTCTCCTTGTAGCGGTTGCGCAACTCGATGACCGCGGACATGTCCACCTCGTTAAAGGAGGTCAGAATTGCCGCCGTTTGCTGGGCCGCCACAAGGCGCTCGGCAATGCGCGCGCGCAGGCGATTCATGGGCACCCGCCGCGGGCTGCGCGATCCGATCTCCACCGTCGCGGCCGGGACCGCGGACGAGGGAGCGGCGGGAGGCGGCGGCGTCCGGGGAGCGGTCTCACCGGACTCCAGGGCAGCCAGTACGTCGCCCTTGGTAAGGCGTCCGTCGCGGCCCGTGGGCGTAATCGCGGTAGCGTCCAGACCGTGTTCGGCGATCAGCCGGCGTACCGCCGGCCCGGCTCCGGGGCCGCCGGCGCTCTCCGCTTCCCGGGGCTCCACCCGCAGCTCGGCCGGTGCACTCGCTGGCAGCGGCGTGGCGGGCGCGCTGGGTGCCGCTTCGGCCACCGCGCCGGCCTCGATGACGGCAATGATCTGGTTGCCGGTAACGGTGGCGCCATCGCCTTGCAGAACTTCCGCCAACACACCGTCCACCGGGGCCGGCATTTCCAGCACGACCTTGTCAGTTTCCACGTCCACCAGGTTCTCGTCCCGGCCGACCGGTTCCCCGGCCTTCTTGTGCCATGCAACGAGAGTGGCGTCGGCGACGGATTCGGGAAGCGTGGGAACGCGCACTTCGACGCGCTCGGGCTTTGCTGGCATAAGGAAAATTCTCCGGAGTTCAGGCTTGTTTCAGTTCGCCGTCGGCACGGGGCACGACGGAAAGACCCTGCTTGATGCCCAGGGCATTCCACACCAGCGATTTCTGCATGGCCACGTGCACGCGGTAGTAGCCGCTCGCCGGCGACGCGCTCAAGGGGCGGGAAGAAACGCCAAGGGTCTGGCCGGGGCGCAGGATGCCGCGCAGATGGTGCTGGCTCTGGTACCAGGCCCCCTGGTTGCGTGGTTCTTCCTGGCACCACACCACCCTCGTGGCATTGATGAAAGGCGCCATCGCGCGCAATACGGCCTTCTTCGGAAACGGGTAGAGCTGCTCGATGCGCACCAGCGCCACGTCCTCCAGGCCGCGGGCCGCGCGTTCCGCGTCCAGGTCATAAAAGACCTTGCCGCTGCACAACACGATGCGGCGCACGCGCTCGGGATCCAGGTCGGCGGTCTCGCCGATGGCATTGTAAAAGCGTCCCCGCGCCAACTGGTCGAGGGAGGACATTGACGGCTTGAAACGCAACAGGCTTTTGGGGCTCATAATCACCAGTGGCCGGCGGAACGGCCGCACCACCTGGCGCCGCAGCAGGTGAAACATCTGTGCCGGCGTGGTCGGAACGCACACCTGGATGTTGTGCCCGGCACTCAACTGGAGGTAGCGCTCCAGCCGTGCCGAGGAATGCTCCGGCCCGGCGCCTTCGTATCCATGCGGCAGCATCATCACCAGGTGGCAAAGGCGATTCCATTTCTCCTGTCCGGAGGTAATGAACTGGTCCACCATCACCTGGGCGCCGTTGGCAAAATCACCGAATTGGGCTTCCCAGACCACCAGTGTAGTGGGCTCCGCGGTGGCGTAACCGTACTCGAAACCCAACGCCGCCTCCTCGGACAACAGCGAGTCAATGACCGTGAAATCCGCCTGGGAGGAACCCAGATGCCGCAGGGGTACGTGGGTATCGCCGTTTTTCTGATTGTGCAGCACCGCGTGGCGGTGGAAAAACGTGCCGCGTCCGCTGTCCTGGCCGGTCAGGCGGACCCCGTGCCCCTCCACCAGCAGGGTGGCGTAGGCCATGGTTTCCGCGAAGCCCCAGTCCGCTGCCATGGCTCCCGCCGCCATCTTCTTGCGGTCGTCCAGAATGCGTTTCACCCGGGGGTGCAGTTCAAAGCCCTTCGGCACCTGGTTGAGCTTTTCCGCCAGCGGCCGCAACTGGCGCTTGCCCACAGCGGTCTTGGCGTGGGTGGTCCAGTCTGTCCCCCAGTACGGGGACCAGTCCACGGAAAACTCGTTGCTCACGTCGTCGACGAAATTTTCCGCAACAACGCCCTGGTCCTCCAGGGAAACCCGGTAACGCTCCTTGTACTCCTCCACCGCGTCGGGAGTTGCCACTCCCTCGCTCACCAGTTTGCGAGTGTAGAGCTCCATTACCGTGGGCATCTGGCGAATCTTGCGGTACATGATCGGTTGCGTAACCGCTGGCTCGTCCGCTTCGTTGTGCCCGTGGCGGCGATAGCTGACCACATCCACCACCACGTCCCGGGCGAATCGGGTGCGAAAATCCAGTGCCAGCCGGGTGACAAAAATGACTGCCTCGGGATCGTCCCCGTTCACATGGAAAATCGGCGCCTGCACCATCTTCGCAACCTCGGTGCAGTAGACGCTGGAGCGGGCGTCCACCGGATTGGACATGGTAAATCCGATCTGGTTATTGACGACCAGGTGCACGGTACCGCCGGTGCGATAGCCCCGCGCCTGGGACATGTTCAAGGTCTCCATGACCACGCCCTGGCCGGATAACGCCGCATCACCATGAATCAGCACCGGCAGCACCTGGCGCCCGGTCGCGTCCCCGCGACGCTTTTGCCGCGCGCACACGGAACCTTCCACCACCGGGTCCACCGCCTCCAGGTGCGAGGGGTTGAAGGCCAGCACCACGTGTACCGCGCCCCCGGGAGTGTCGATGTCGGCGGAGTAGCCCAGGTGGTATTTCACGTCACCAAGGACGTTGGTGTCGGTTCCCTTGTCCTCGAATTCATCGAACAGGATGCGCGGCGGTTTGCCCAGCACGTTGACCAGCACGTTCAGCCGGCCACGGTGCGCCATGCCAATAACAATCTCACGGGTCTCGCCGCTGCCGGCACGCTGAATGAGTTCGTCCAGCGCCGGGATCAGGGTCTCGCTGCCCTCCAGCGAAAAACGCTTTTGTCCGGTGTAACGACGATGCAGATAGCGCTCGATGCCTTCTGCTGCCACCAGACGCTTCAGCAGGTGGCGTTTACCCGACGCGTCCAGGCCCGGGCGTACCCGGGTGCCTTCCAGTCGCTGCTGAATCCAGCGCTTCTGCTCGGTATCGGTGATATGCATGTACTCGCTGCCAATGCGGCCGGTGTAGACCTCCTGCAGCAGGTCCATGATTTCCGACAGCGGCAGGCTTTCGGGCGCCACCAACGAGCCGGTATGCAGTACCGTGTCCATATCCGCCGCAACCAGGCCGTGATGACCCGGGTCGAGTTCCGTTACCGGCGGCCGCGGTTCCAGTTTCAGGGGATCCAGATCCGCCGCCTGGTGGCCACGAAAACGGTAGGCGTTGATCAGACGCAGGGCCGCGGCCTGCTTTTCGAAAGCCGCGCCGCCGGTTGCCGAATGGTGCAGTGGAGCCTGCGCCTTGCGACGCAGCTGCTCGCGGATCGCGCGATGATCCGCCTCGCTGGCATCTCCCTTCAGGGCAGAGAACCACGCCGCCCAGTCCGCATTCGGTCCATCCGAATTCGCGTACTCGGCGTAGAGTTCTTCCAGGTAAGCGGCGTTGAGTCCGGACAGAAAGTCCGGCAGGCTGTCGGTACTCATGCGGTGTCTCGGTACGGGTCCCACCGGCGAACGCCGGTCCCTCGGGAAGCGCGCCCGGTGCGCGCAATACCCCTGGGCTGGCAAATTGATCCGGCCAGCAGCATCAAAAAATATTATAGCCTCATGCAGCGGCAGAACGGTAGCCCGGGACCCACCGGCCCCTGAAAAATCATGCGGGTCTTTGTGTACGGCACCCTGCGCAAGGGAGAGAAAAACCACCACTGGTTGTCCGGTGCCCGCTGGCTGGGGGACTGGCGCACTCCGCCCCGCTATGCACTGATGGACCTGGGAGGCTACCCGGGGGTGCGGCCCGGTGGCCGCACCGCCATCCGCGGCGAGGTCTACCGGCTGGGCCCCGGGATCCTCAGGCAACTGGATCGGCTGGAGGCGGCGCCGGTGGAATACCGGCGAATCCTGATCCGTTCCCCCTGGGGCCCGGCCTGGATCTACCTGCACCGGGGCGATGTGCGTGGCCGTCCGCTTCCCGGCGGGGACTGGCTCAGGCGCCCGGCAGCAGCTCGCGCCAGGCGTAGTCGCCGGCGTCCTCCACCAGGAACCACGGATTGAGCAGGGAGGTCTTGTTGTAGGCCAGCGGCTTGCCGTCGGCGGTGATCACCCGGCCGCCGGCACACTCCACCACGCACTGGGCCGCGGCGGTATCCCATTCGCTGGTCGGTCCCAGGCGCGGATAGAGGTCCGCGCTGCCGTCCGCCACCAGGCAGAACTTGAGGGCGCTGCCCATGCTTAGCGTGTCGAATTCTCCCTCGCGCGCTTCCAGGGCGGCGAGGAATTCCGCCAGGTGTTCTCCCGCGTGGGAGCGACTCGCGACCACCCGGGCCGGACCACCGCTGTAGGCGCCGGCGCGAATCTGCTGGGGGGCGCCGTTGACCTCCTGGCGCCAGGCGCCGCTGCCGCGGCACCCGGAGTAGGTCAGCCCCTTGGCCGGAACATACAACACGCCCAGCACCGGCTCGGTACCCACCACCAGGGCGATGTTCACGGTGAATTCGCCGTTGCGATTGATGAATTCCTTGGTGCCGTCGAGCGGGTCCACGCACCAGAAGCGGGTCCATCGCCGACGCTCCGCGGGGTCGATAGCCGCCTGCTCTTCGGACAGCAGCGGAATCTCCGGAGTCAGTTCCGCGAGACGCGCCGCAATGTAACGATGGGAAACCTGGTCCGCCTCGGTAAGCGGTGAACCGTCTTCCTTTTCCTCGGCTTCGAAATCCCGCTCGTAGACGTCCAGGATGCGACGTCCGGCCT
Source organism: Gammaproteobacteria bacterium (assembly GCA_022340345.1). Taxonomy (GTDB): domain Bacteria; phylum Pseudomonadota; class Gammaproteobacteria; order HyVt-429; family HyVt-429; genus JAJDOE01. The sequence continues at coordinate 14,473 of JAJDOE010000179.1, read as the reverse complement.
CCTGCGCGATCTCCCGCACCGGCGATAACAGCTCACAAATATCGGCTTCGTTCATGGCAATACACTACACCCGTTGCGCTGGACGGGAGCATAGCACCGGCAATGTCCCGACCCCATGCGGCGAACGCTTACGCCGGCACGGTGCGCCGGCTGCCAAAGCCGGGGCACTTCAACAAACTGGTATAGTGCTGCGGGTGACGGCACTGAACTGGCAACGCATCGACACCGTTCTTTTTGACATGGACGGAACCCTGCTGGACCTGCACTTCGACAACCATTTCTGGCAGGTGCATGTGCCGCAACGCTTTGCGGAAAAACACGACCTGAGTATCGAATCCGCCCGTGAACAGCTGATCCCCCGTTTCCGGCGCATGGAAGGTCGGCTGGAATGGTATTGCGTAGACTACTGGAGCGAGGAACTGGGCCTGGACATCGCGCTGCTGAAAGCGGAACTCAGTGCGCTCATCCGCGTGCATCCCGATGTGGTGGAGTTCCTGGAGGCACTGCGTGCTTCCGGTCGCAGGCTCTTGCTGGTCACCAATGCCCACACCAAGGCGCTGGATCTGAAGATGCGTCATACGGGGCTGGAAGATCATTTCGATCAACTGGTTTCCGCGCACGACTTCGATGCACCCAAGGAAGATGCGAAATTCTGGATTCGCTTCACCAGCGAGATGCGCATCGACCCGCGACGCAGCCTGCTGGTGGATGACAACCTGGCGGCACTCGCCGCTGCGCGGGAATTCGGAATCCGTTTTCTGCTCGCCATTCGCCAGCCCGATTCCCGCCAACCGGAACGGCAGGTGCTGGACTTCCCCTCGGTGCGTGGTTTCTCGGAGCTACGGCAGTATCCGATACGCGAGGGCACCCGGTCGCAGCTCGCCGAGTGCTGAGCCGCACGACCCGACTCCGCCCATCGGCAGCCGGTCTTTTTTATTCAGATCTCAGGATTGTTTGGCGAACAGCGCGAAACGCTTGTCCCACTTGCGAAAGCGCTTGCGGCAATACGCATCCAGATCGTCATGGGTGCGGAAATACAGGTCGAAATCATCCGGTCCGCAGAGCCCATCAAACTCGCAGTTGTCGTTGCTGTGGTCCCGGCAGATCTGGGGGCGTACTTCATAGATGCCGCAACGACCGTCGTCCTGCAGGTGCTGGCAGCGGGTGGTGAGAAGCAGGAACCAGCCGTCTTCGTCCTTGTATATTTCGGTTTGCTCATGTGACACCTGCCAGAGCAGGGTATCGAAATCCGACATGCTGCGGGGTGTGTCGATCTGGTGCGTAAAATAGGTACAGCAATAGGACGCGTGACAACGCGAACATTTGTCTGCCGAATCGATCTGCTTGACAGGAATCTTGGACATGGTCAGTTTCCGGGTGCGGCGGAAGTCTAGCAGATCAGACGCCCTCGGCTAGCAGCATCCGCCGGGCGCATCGCCATCCCATGACAACGGTAGCTACAATAATTCCAACCCGAAATCGTCTTCCGGTGCTGGGTCGCGCACTCGATTCGGTCCTCGCCCAGCGGCGGCCAGCGGATGAAATCATCGTGGTGGACGACGGATCCAGCGACGGCACTTGCGAGAACCTGGCCCGAAACTACCCGGGGGTGGCGGTATTGACCGCGTCCGGCCGCGGCGTCAGCACGGCGCGCAATCGCGGAATCGACGCCAGCCGCAGCGAGTGGCTGGCATTCCTGGACTCCGACGACGAGTGGTTGCCCACCAAGCTCGACCGGCAGTTACAGCACGCCGCACGGCATCCCGGGCACCGGGTGGTACACACCGAGGAGATCTGGATTCGAAACGGCCGCCGGGTGAACCCGATGCGCAAACACGCCAAGACCGGTGGCTGGATCTTTGATGCCTGCCTGGCCCTGTGCGTGATTTCGCCGTCCAGTGTCATGATCCATCGCAGCGTTTTCGAGGAACTGGGCCGCTTCGACGAGGACCTGCCGGCTTGCGAGGATTACGACCTTTGGCTGCGGATATGCGCGCGCATGCCGGTGGGTTTCGTTGCGACGCCCCTGGTGCACAAGCACGGAGGGCACCGGGACCAGCTTTCGCGCCGATTCCCGGTCATGGATCGATTCCGGGTCCGCGCCCTGCGCAATCTGCTGGACTCCGGACAACTGGATGCGCCACAGGAGCTGGCGGCACGCGCCGCCCTGTGCCACAAATCGGAGCTCATCGCCCGCGGCGCGCGCAAAAGGGGCCTGGACCAGCGCGCCGCTTATTTTGATGGGATCCGCCGCCGCTACGCGCCGCCATGATTCGCCTGGTGGTTGCGCTGGCCGCCGAGGCCCGGCCGCTGATCGCGCACTGGCGCATGCGGCGAACCCGCGAGCGGCCCTGGCCGGTGTACGCCGGCGACAACCTGCGGCTGGTCGTCAGCGGCCCGGGCGCGCACCTGAGCGCCGCGGCCACCGGCTACCTGGCCGCCCACGAGCCCCCGGCAACCGGTGATGCCTGGGTCAACGTGGGAGTTGCTGGCGGTGATGCCGAACTGGGCGCCAGCTTTCTGATCCACCAGGTGGTGGATGCGGCCAGCGGCGTGCGTTTCTACCCCCAGTTTCCGTTCCCGCTCCCCGGCCCGGGTGCCCGGCTGGTGACCGTGGCGCAGCCGCACGCCCCCAAGCCGGGCGACCCCCTGCACGACATGGAAGGCAGCGGCTTCGTCGCCGTCGCCGGGCGCCTGGCCAGCGCCGAGATGGTGCATCTGCTCAAGGTGGTATCCGACAACCCGCAACATCACCATCGCAAACTGAAGGCCTCGGATCTGTCAGCGCGAGTGGGTTCGGCAACAGATGTCCTGGCGAGCCTGATGGCCTCACTGGATCGCATCGGCGCGGAACTGGAACAACTTGCGCCGGACACACAACTGGAGGACTCGTTTACCCGGGGCTGGCGCATGTCGAGCAGCCAGCGCCACCGGCTGCGCGCCCTGCTGCTTCGGGCCCGCGCGCTTCGGCTCACGCCCCGGCCGGACCAATACCGGCAGTGTGGTGATGCCGGCGCATTGCTGGATGCGCTGCAATCCCGCCTCGACCAATCCAGCCCGCTGTGATCAGCGCCGCTTACGTTGAGGAAGAAGTGCGCGACCACCCGCGCACGCGCAAACTCCTGGAGCGCTTCCCGGGCGTTCCCGTCATTCCGATTGAGCGTTACGGCGAGGTCTTCAATCGAGGCGCCCAGAGTTTCCGTCTGCAAAAAGCGCGTCCCGCGATCATCCTGGCCAGAAAACACGGCCGCCGCGTTCTCACCGCTCCTGCGGACTACGGCATCGGCCGACAGCGAAACTATTACTTCTCCCACATGCTCAATTGCGTCTACGACTGCCGTTACTGTTTCCTGCAGGGCCGCTACCGTTCGGCCCACTACGTGTGGTTCGTGAATTACGAAGAGTTCATGGCGGACATCTCGGCCCAGGCTTCGCCGGATTCCTGCTTTTTCTCCGGCTATGACTGCGACAGTCTTGCGCTGGAACCGGTTACCGGCTTCGCGGAATCCTTCCTCGATACCTTCGCGGACCTCCCGGCGTGGCTGGAGCTGCGCACCAAGAGCACCCAGGTGCGCGGCCTGCTGGATCGCGACCCGTTGGCGAATGTGATCGTGGCCTTCAGTTTTACGCCCGGGGAGATCGCCCGGCTCCTGGAAGACCGGGTTCCGTCGGTGACGCGCCGCATCGACGCCATGCGGCGACTGGCGGACCACGGCTGGCCGGTGGCGGTGCGCTTCGACCCGCTGATCCTCTCCCGGGACTTCGAAGCCCGCTACCAGCGCCTTTTCGCCGAGGTGTTTGCGGCGGTGCCTGGCGGGCGCATGCACTCGGTATGCCTGGGTGCCTTTCGCCTGCCCGCCAGCTACTGGCAACGGGCCTTGCGACTGCACCCGGATTCACCGCTGTTCGCGGCGCAGGTTCAGACTCGCAACGGCGTCGTGTCCTACCCCCGGGAACAGGAAACCGCGGCCCTCGCCTGGTGCCACTCGCGGCTGCGGCGTTACGTGGAAAAGGATCGCATCTTTAGCCTGTCCCCGGAACCCGCGTCCGCCGGCTAGTGGGCCGCGGCGCCGGCGGGGCGCAGGTAGGCGCGCTCCCCCACCGGCACCGGCATTCGCAGCCGGTTGCCACGGGGCGGCAACGGACAAGTGGCGAAGTCGGTGAAGGCGCAGGGCGGGTTATAGGCACGATTGAAATCCACCACCACCTGCCCGTCGCGGGGGGCCTCCGTGTACAAATAGCGGCCTGCGGCATAAGTCTCGGAACCGTTGCTGGGGTCACCGAAAATCAGAAACAAGCGGCCCTCGCCGCCATCCGCCGCGGCCAATTCCACGCTGCGGCCGTCCCGTTCGAAGGCCACCCGACCCGGCGAGGGAATGTCTACCACCCGGTTCAGCACGGTGGGCACCGGTATGGTGGTTTTTTCTGACGCCGGAATAAAACGCGCCTGAATACGCCAGCTCGGGTCCAGGTCGTAGAAGCGGATACCGGTAAAGTCGCGCAATGCCCGCGCCTGCTGGTCTTTCACCCGCAGCCCCAGTTCACCGCCGCGCTCGATTACATGGAAACTCAGGGTGCCCAGGTTTAACACCGTGGGCGCGCCACTGGTGTCCGGCGCCATCCCGGTTTCCGTCAGCGGCATGCCATCCCGTTGTGGTTGCGACCCGGGAGCCGCCCGGAAGCGGACCTTTCCGTCGGCAAGAAAGAAGCTGCCGATGTGCCCCGGCGCATCTTCCACACGCAACACCAGGTCATTGTCCTGCGCGGCTCCGAAGCGGTTCTCACCAGGCTGGAACCAGTACAGGCCTACCAGGGTGAGCCAGCCATCCTGCGCCTTCAGGCGTTCAATTCGCTGGCTACGCCAGGCCTGGGTCTGCTCCTCCCAATCCGGCGCGGCGGACAGGGCCGGCAACACCAACATGGAAAACAGCAACACAATCGCTTTTTTCATAGACCTACCTCGCCGGCCGGAATCCCGGCTCGCCGCATGGGGTTGTAGAATCGGGCACTGAGCTCGATTTAGGATCTACCAGAGGAAGCCTGCATATGATGAATACCGCCAAGACCCGGCTGATCGCCCTGCCGCTGTTCCTCGCCGCAATGCCGCTGGGCGCGGACGACACCCGCCAAAACATCGAAAACGTGATGAAAAAGTCGCTGGAGTATGTCGACAAGGGCAACTTCGTCAAAGCCATGAACGAACTGGACTGGGCGAAAAAGGACATCGAAAAACTCCACGTGGCAAAGCTACTGACCTACCTGAACGACGAACTCGGCGGTTTCACCGGTGCCCCGGTCCAGTCCAGCGGCGCCATGGGCATCATGGCCATCGCTCGCGACTACCGCAAGGACGACATCCGGGTAAAAGTCACCATCACCAGCACCGGCGCGGCCCAGGGCGGCCTCGCCGCCTTTGGGCGCATGGCGGCAATGATGCAACGTGGTAATCCCAACGTGGAGACGTTTCGCGTAGGCGAACAGACCGCCACCCTGGAGAGCAAGGCCAGCCGCGTCAACCTGAACGTATTTCTGGAGGCCGGCCCCATGCTCGGCCTGGAGATGCGCGGCTCCCAGGATGCACAGATTCTCAAGGACGTGCTGGCAGACATCCCGGTGGAAAAGATGAATAGCTATCTGAAGGGAGAAGGCGGAAGTTGAGCGACGCACCGCTGCTGCTGGCGGTTGTGGAGCAGGGCGGCTACCCGGATTTCCGCCCCCTGTACCGGGAACTCGGCTACCAGGCGGAACGCGCACGCAGCGTGCGCGAGGCGCGTTCGTTCATGAAGCGCCAGGCACCGGCGGTGGTGGTGGCCGAATTCAACTACCAGTCGGATTTTCGCGACCGTACCAGCTCCCTCGAGACCCTGCTGGCGTCGCTGCAACAGCATCCCGGCGGGCGAGCGGTGGTGCTGTTCGATCCCCACAGTGCCCATCAACTGGATCGCCTGCGGGAGCGCTTCCACTTTACCGCGGTGCCGTTTCCGGTGGACGAGGCTTTGCTGCGCGCGGCCCTGGCGCGGAACGCCGACGGCGCTGCGCTCGCTCAGCCCGCTACCGGCTCATCCACCGAGCAGTGATTCCCATTCCGCGTAGGACATCCGCCATTCCCCGTCTTCCAGACGCCAATGCGTATCAAAGGAGTATAGCCGCCCGTTTTCCGGTAACAATTCGCGGAATCCGCCAAACAGCAGCACGTGCGCCTGCACTTCCGCGCCGGGCCCGGGTACCGTGGTATCGACCTTCAGCCGGGTAATGAGCACGCCGACCTTGCGGTAGCGCAGGAAATGGATACGCAGGATCTTGCGTACGAAATCCCGGTTGCGGCCGCGATGATCCCGGTAATCGGTTGCCAGGAAACGCACCAGCTCCCGCGGCTTTTTGGCCTCGACCGCCGCCTTCATCCCCGCGACGGCGGCGCGGATGCGGTCTTCATCCGGCTCGTTGGCCCCCGCGCAGGCGGTGAGCAACACCACCCCCAGTACCAGCAGCGGGCGGAAGCACCGTTTGTGGATTTCAGACCTCCTGAAAGACCTTCGCCAGGGAATCACCGTACACCTCCAGTTCCCAATGACAGGTATAACCGAAAGGCGTCTGCGTGACACCGTAGCCAACCGACTCCAGGCGGGCTCCCAGGGAGCCCAGCAATTCGCCGGCCCGATCCGCGGGTGCGGATTCGCCCCCCAGATGCGCGAAGGAATGCAGCACAACCTGCTTCAGTCCGCGCTTGCCCGCCAGCCACTTGATGTACTTGGCGGCCTTCTTCTCCACCTGGGCGATCCGCGGCAGGTCCGCCGGCTCCACCTGGACCCAGGCCACCACCGCGTCACGCACCTCCCCGGGCCCGGCCGCCGGGTCGGCTCCGGCCACGGTGGCGGCGAAGGGTGAGAAGGCGAAGCGCTGCGCCTGGAACAGCAGTAGTTTCAATCAGGCGGTTTCCGCCTCGACCCGGGCGCGCATGGCCTCGACTTCAACGCGCAGGGTCTCCAGTTCCGCCTGGAAACCGGCGTCGTCCCGCAGCGCTGCCCAGCGGGGATCGTTACGTAGCAGGTGGTAGTCACGGAAACCGTCGGCCCGGGCTGCACGCAAGTGCGCCAGCGCCGTTTCGTGATCGTCCTGCAGCAGGCTCAGCACACCGCTGACATAGTCCAGGCCATGGTGGTGATAGCCCTTCTCCCGCTCGGTGGCGACCAGGGCAGACGCTCGCCGCACCAGCGCGGCCGCCCGTTCCGGTTGCCCCAGTTGCTTGAACAGCATCGCCATGACCGGCAGTACTTCCAGTTGCAAGTGGGTGGACAGGTCGGTGTCCTCGGGGGAATCCGGATCCACCAAGCGGTCCAGCTGCGCCAGCGCCGCCTCGGGCCGTCCGTCCAGAACCTGCGAGAACGCCGACCACAGTCGCAGTTTCTCCGGCTTGCCTTCCCAGCCCGGTTGTTCCGCCAGGCCGCGGGCCACCAGCGCGTCCAGCAGGCTGCGGTCGCCACTAAGCATCCCGTAGTCTCCCGCCACGTCGAGCACGTCCGGATTCTGCGGCGCCAGTTCCCGGGCCCGGTCCAGATGCGCGCGGGCGGCCTCGAAATCACCCAGACTCAGGCAACTCATGGCCAGGGTCAGCACGCTGGTGGGGCTTTCGCTCTCCACCGCCACCGCCTTGCTGGCCCAGCGCCAGGCGGCGTCGAAGCGGCCGTAACCGCGATTCAGCTGGGCCAGGGCCCGGTAGGCTCCACCGGCCCCGGGGTCGGCGGCGATAACCCGGTGCAGGTACGCCAGCCCCTGGTCCAGGTCACCGAGCTTGGCGGTGGTGGAGGCCAGGTTGATATTGATGGTGGGGTGCAGCGGGTCCAGGCGGTGGGCGGCCTGGAAGGCGGCGTGGGCCCGGCGCAGGTCACCGTGTTCGGAGTGGATCAGTCCGCGCCACATGTGCGCCATGGAGTAATTCGGATTGAGCTCGATGGCCCGGTCGAATGCCGCCGCCGACTCGTCCAGCTTGCGGTTACCCAGGTAGAACAGGCCCAGCGAGGCATGCGCTTCGGCCAGGGTGTCGTCCAGCGCCAGGGCCTTGCGAATGGCGGGCTCCGCGCGGGCCTGGGCCTCGGTCGCCGACAGGTTGCCGTAGCCCCGCAACAGCAGGTGGGCGTCCGCCAGCCCGGTATAGGCCAGTGCATAACGATCATCCAGGGCCACGGCCTGTTCGAACAAATCGATGGCGCGCTGCAGCGACTCGGGCGTTCGCTGGTGCCAGTGGTAGCGGCCTGCCAGGTACAGGTCGTAGGCGGCCACGCTGGCGGTAGGCGCCCCGCCGGGCGCCGCCGGGTCCAGGCCCAGCGCCTGGGCGATGGCGCCGGAAATATCCTGTTGCAGCTCGAACATGCGGTCCAGCTCCGCCTCGAAACTACGCTCCCACATGGGTTGCCCGTTGCGGGCATTGAGCAGGCGGGCGGTGACCCGCAGGGTGTTGCCGTCCAGTTTGACGCTGCCTTCCACCACCGAACTGACGTTGAGGCTCACCCCGATGTCATGGGTGGGTTCCCGGGAACTGGCGACCGAGGAAGTCCGTGCCGCCACGGTCAGGCCCTGCACACGGGCCAGTGCGTTTCGCAGCTCCTCGGACATACCGTGGCCCAGGTAGTCCTTGCCGCCGCTTTCATCGCGGAAGGGCAGCACCGCTACCGACGTGTCCGCCGCGGCCGGCGCCGGCGCACCGGCGGCCGGAATGGAATCCGGAGCTGGCCAGAGCCACCACGCCAGTCCACCGGCACCACCCAGCAGAACCACGAGCGCGATCAGGACCTTGCTGTTCACCGTATTTCCCCTTCGAGCAATGATATTTCTACGACCCGCCTTCCCGGTACGAGTTCACTGGGCCCCGAATGGTCGCACAGCTTCGGGCCGGAGGGGGCGATTACACCCTGATAGAATTCGCCGATGCGCGATGATCTGATTGCCTCCCTGCACCGACAGGGGGTGGAGTTTTTCGGCCTGAGCCCATTCCAGCAGATCCTGTTGACCACCGACGGGACGGTTACCGAAATGCTGGAGGCCTGGGCCGGCGAGAATATGCAGGTGACCAAACTGGCGCACGCCATGCAGCCCCTGGCGAAAGCCAACGACGATCTTGCCGCCGCTGCCGGAGAGCGGGAACTGACCCGAACCATTTTGCTGCGTGGCGAGGACAGTGGTCGGTGCTTCCTGTTTGCCCGCTCCCATATTCTGGTGGATCGCCTCGATACCCGGGTGCGCGACGGACTGCTGGAGAGCAGCGAACCCCTGGGACGCCTGCTGCTGCGTTTCCGCATAGAAACCTTCAAGGAAATCATCGCCAGCGGCCTGCGGCCGGCGGCGGAGGCCGGCGAACACTTTGGCATGCACGCGGATACACCATTGATCTACCGCACCTATCGCATGACCAGCGGCGGGAAGCCGGTAATGCTGATCAGCGAGGCATTTCCACGCGCCTTTTTTGGCGGCTGGCAGTCCCACCGGGCCTAGCTCATGGCGCGCTGGAGCGACGAGCCACGCGCGCTGCTGCGGCTGGCATTTCCGGTAATCGTTGGCCAGCTGTCCCAGGTGGGCATGGGCTTTACCGACACGGTCATGGCCGGTCGCCTGTCCGCCGCCGACCTGGCAGCGGTGGCATTGGGGTCTACCCTGTGGCTGGTTCCGTTTCTGGGCATGCTCGGCGTGCTGATGGCGCTGTCGCCGGCGGTGGCTCAGCTGTTCGGCGCCGGCCGCGAGGAAGAGATCGGCGCCGTGGGCCAACAGGGGCTGTGGCTGGCTTTGCTGCTCGGGATTCTTACGGTGCCGGTCACCGCCGCCATGGCTCTGGTCCCCCCATGGCTGGGCATGGAAGCGCCGGTTGTGGACATCACCGGCGAGTACGTCAACGCGGTGGCCTGGGGCATGCCCGGGGCGGCCCTGTTCCTGGCGTTGCGCTTCGTCAACGAGGGGCTGGGCAACACCCGGCCGATGATGGTAATCCAGCTGGGCGGGCTGGCCCTGAACGCGGTGCTGGACTACCTGCTGATGTTCGGGAACCACGGTGCACCGAAGCTGGGGGCGGTGGGCGCCGCCTGGGCGACCACCAGCGTCTTCTGGCTCAGCGCCGCCGGCATGTGTGGCTATTCCGCCTGGAGTCCGCGTATCCGGGGGCTGGGCCTGCTGGCGCAGCTGCACCGTCTCCGTCCCGAATCCATCGCGGGGCTGGTTCGGGTAGGCGCACCCATTTCCGTGAGCCTGTTGATGGAGGTGGGCATGTTTGCCGGCGTGGCCCTGATGATGGGTTCCCTGGGCACTGCCGCCATGGCCGCACACCAGGTCGCGATCAGCTACGCGGCGCTGATGTTCATGGTACCGCTGGGCTTCTCGGTAGCCATGACCATCCGCATCGGCCACGCCATCGGCCGGGGCGATCGGTTGGCGGCGCGCCTTGCGGGGGACACCGGAATCGCCATGGCGGCGGGATTCATGAGCCTTTCGGCGATGGTGATGTGGCTGTTTCCCTCCGCCATCATCGCCATCTATACCAGCGACCCGGTGGTATCCCGGGTGGCTCTGGGTCTGCTGTCCATCGCCGCGGTGTTTCAGATTTTCGACGGCCTGCAGGTTGCCGGGGCCGGTGCCTTGCGTGGCCTGAAAGACACCGCGCGGCCCATGTTGTTGCTGTTCGTCGCCTACTGGATGGTGGGCCTGCCGCTGGCCTGGGGGCTTGGCTTTGGCCTGGAGCTGGGTCCGCGCGGGCTGTGGACCGGATTCGTGGGCGGGCTGGCGATTGCTTCCGGTCTGCTGATCACGCGTTTCTGGCGTCTGGTACCAAACTGATTTGGGAACCGAGCTGCGCAATCACATTGCAAAATTGTAAAAACGGCAGGACGTCACTCTCCCCGGGTCAATCAGGGATGTTCATATCGCACGCTGTTGTTGCGCGGATTCGGGTCCACCCAGACCCGGTCCAGCAGGGCGGTTGGCTCGAGGCGAACCACCGCGAAAACAAAATCCGCAATTTCCCCCTGTTCGCCGTAAGCGCAATCCGGGTCCCGCCCCAGGTCGATGTCCTGTTCCTCTCCTGGTTCCAGTGACAGCAATAGCCCGGATTCGCAGCGAACCACATCCGCGTCTTTTTGCGCCGGCAGGCGCTGGACGAAATAGGTGCTCACCCGCACTGCGGACAGGTAGCCGCTGGGTGTCGGTTCCTTGCCCGCGTTGCGCACGCGAATCTCGAAGAAGCCATCGCGAAAGCCGGCCTGGGAGATCGCCAGGTCAACCGTGACGTTTCGTCGCTTGTCCTCGCCGGTGGGAACGTAGGGCCTGGACACCGCGGGGGGCACAATCTCTACCCGCTCGGACCGGGCCAGTTCCCGCTCGCCGGCGCGCAGTGCCAGTACGTAGTGACCGAACAGGCCCGCTTGCTCCGGAACACTCCAGTTCGCGCTGCCCGTCGCCAGCGGTACGCCCAGGGACTGGGTCCAGCGCCGGGTCCCGGCGTCGTCCAGCACGACGATGCTGGCGGGAACATCTACTCCGTCGCCGCCGCTCCAGCGCACCGCCGCCGGTTGATCGGCGTACAGGGTAGTGCCGGCGGTGGGTTCCAGAATTCGAATTGGCGCCTTGGCCCGTGGCTCGGGTTTCGGCCTGGCGGCGCGGACCGGCGGTGGCGTGCGCGCGGGAGCAGGCTTGCTGGCCGCGGCGACCACCCGCAGCGGCCCACTGCGAGCGCTGCGCCCGTCGCGGGTGCGCAGTGTCAACCACCACTCCCCGGCGGGCACTTCCGGAACTTGCCACTGAAAACTGCCATTGTTCGGCACGTCAATGGCCACCGGAAACCCGCTGTGCCCTTCCCGCTCGAGTCGCAGCGACACCATCACGAGGTCGGTGGGGTCCCGCTGCCACCGGATTGCGATGGTCTGCCCGATCCGCATCGCGGTTCCGGCGGCGGGGGCTGTCAGCCGGAGCATTTCCGCGGCACGACGGGTGCTCAGGCTTTGCAGGCGGAACAGGTTGGACTCGTTATCCTGCTCGCCCCGGGTGCCCTCGTCGATGTCCTGCTCGATGTCGATCCCGGCAACAAACAGCGTGTCATTACTAGCCGCCGTCTTCGGCGGCCAGGGCACTACCACCCGCAGCGTCACGCCGGGTGGAATACCGGGCACCGGCACCCGGGCGATCCAGGCTTCGCGATCCGCGCGGCGCAATCCCAGCATGCTGGGACTGGCCCGGGTAGTCGCGGAAACATTTTTCAGATTCACGCTGACCGACTTGCCGTCGAAGTAGTGAATCCCGCGGATGGTCTCCACCCGTACCTGCAGGTTGGGGGGTTCTTCGTCGGCCACGGGTTTTTCCACGGGCGCAGCCGGCACCGGCTCCGACCGCGCGGGCGGGCTGCTGGAAACGGGTTCCGCGGCCACCACCAGCTGCATGGCCCGCTGGTTGTTCTGCTTTGCGGTTTCACCGAACAGCCCGTCCGGATTGACGCGCACGCGTACTCGGTAGTTGCCTGCGGCGGGCGGATGCCAGGTGGTATTGATGCGGGCTTCGTGCCCGCCACCCAGGCCGATGCGCTCGGAGTAGATGCGCTCGTCGTTGACGAACATCTGAACCAGCACATTGTCCACGTCGCGGTCCGAAGCCAGGCGCGCACGCAAGGAAACGCCGGTCCCCACCGCCGGTGTCCCGGGCTCCGCCGCCAGCTCCACCACCGACAGGTCCGCGCCGTTCTCGTCCATTGCCAGTGGCTCCGGGATCGCCCCCAGCGGAGTTCCCCGCGATATGGGGGCGGGCAGGGACAGGATGCCGAGGGTACGCCGGGCGCTGTTGTTGTTTTCGTCTTCCTCGCTGATCTGATTTTCCGGATCCACCGTAACCACGAAATCGAGCTTGCCCGCGGGGCGAGCCAGGAAAGCCGAATTGAGCTCGATGCGCCCGCCGGGTTCCAGATCAATGAGATGGTCGCGGCCCACCTGGCGCGTGCCGAGCATAAAACGCACCGTCACGTGGGTTACTCCGACGCGGCCGGTATTTTCCACGGTGGCGGTGGCCTCTACGGTCTCCCCCAGGTGCGCCACGCCACGGCTCACGGACAGGTCCGACACGCGCAGGTCCAGACCCTCCGCCGGCGCGGCCAGCGGACAGGCCAGCGCGAGAGCCATCAACAGTTGCGGCAGGCGGGGGGTCACGGCAGGCGGATTATAGACACACCCTTGACGCCGGATATTATTTCGATAATATTAGAAATATGGAAATGAATGACGCCGTCCGGCGCCTCACCGGCCTTGCCCAGGATACCCGCCTGCGGATTTTCCGGCTGCTGGTGCGTGCCGGCCCCGGCGGCGCCGCCGCCGGACGGATCGCTTCGCAGCTGGGTGTGCCGCCGGCCACCCTGTCTTTTCATCTCCGCGAACTCGCAGACTGCGAATTAATCCGGGTCGAGCGCCGGGGGCGTTCGCTGATCTACTCGGCCGACTACGGTTCCATGCAGGAACTGATGGACTACCTGCGGCACGACTGCTGCGGGGGAATCTCGAAATCAGGGCGCGCCGGACGGGCACGCCAGGAGCTCACCTGAATATGAAACGCATCCACATCCACCTGCAAAACCCGGAGCTGGACGCCGCAGTGCGGTTTTACACCCGGCTGTTCCAGGCCGAACCCCAGCGCCTCGAGCCCGACTATGCCCGCTGGCGCCTGGAAAACCCGCCACTGACCCTGGCAATCAGCACGGGTGGCACCCCGCACCTGGGCATCGCCCTGGACGATGCCGCGGAACTGCAGACGGAGCGACGGCGCATGGATGCGGAGATCCGTACTGACGAGGGCGAGGTGGAATGCTGCTACGCGGTTTCGGACAAGTTCTGGCTGACGGATCCCGCGGGCACCGCCTGGGAGGTTTTCCACACCCGGCGGGACGCGCTCGCGACCCGGCCCGCCGGGTCCGCCGCCTGCTGTGAACCGGAATCCGGTTGCTGCTGAATACCCCGGGGCTTCAGGCGGCGCTGCGCAGAATCTGCTCCAGGGGGCGCGGAAAGTCGACTGCGTAGCCCTGTACGTAGTCCACGCCCAGGGCACGCAGCCGCTCCAGGGTGTCGTGCCGATCCACGCCCTCGGCGATGCTGCGCACGCCGAGGGTATGCACCAGCTCGTTGATCGCCGCGACCAGCGCCGCGTCAACGCTGTCGTTCACCATTTCACGCACGAAACTCGCGTCGATTTTCACGTAGTCAATCGGCAGGTGCTTGAGGTAACCGAAAGAAGACAGGCCGCTTCCAAAATCATCCAGTGAAAACCGGCAACCCCGTTCGCGCAGGCCCTCCACCAGCCGGCGCGCGTGAGACAGGTTCTGCATCGTGGCCGCTTCGGTCAGCTCAAAACAGATCCGTTCCGGTTGCACGCCATGGCGATCCAGTTCGTTGATTATGAAAGTCTGCAGGGAATCGTCCGCCAACGACGCGCCGGACAGGTTGACCGCGATCCCCGACCCCGGGAA
>JAJDOE010000156.1 GCA_022340345.1 Gammaproteobacteria bacterium | reverse complement strand
CGGTGGTGAGACCCGTCGCGCGCCGTTCACCGACCTGAACCCCTCGGGCAAGGTGCCCGTGATCCAGGACGATAGCCTGGTGCTGAGCGAGTCGGCGGCAATCTGCAACTGGATCGGCCTAAAGGCCCCGGATGCCGGCCTGGTCCCGGCGGACGGCTCGCGGGAGCGCGCCCATTACGACCAGTGGTGCTCGTTTGCGGTCAGCGAACTGGAACAGCCCATGTGGCTGATCACCAGGCACAGCTACGTGTTACCCAAGGAATACCGCGTGCCGAAGGTCCGGGACAGTGCGCGCTACGAGTTCGCGCAGACTGCGGCGGTGCTGGAGACGGGCCTGGGGGAACGGGAATTCATCGTCGGCGACCGCTTCACGATGGCGGACCTGCTGTTGGCGCACTCCCTGGGCTGGGCACGCCTGGCAAAATGCGATGTGCCCGATCGCCTGCGACGCTACGCCAACGCCATCGTGGTGCGGCCGGCCTACCAGCGGGCCCGGGACCGGGAACGCGCGGTGGCCGAAGAAGTCAGACGGTAAGGCCCCCTGGAAATGCCACGCAACACGCTTTTCCTCCGGCCGGGCAGCGGCTGAACCGCCGGCAGCTCCTGAGGCTGCTGGGCGCCACGGGCGCGCCCTGCCTGCCCGCCCGTGGCGCTGCCGGCGCCGTGCCCGCCTGCATCGTGCGACCCGCCATGACCGAGGGGCCGTACTTCGTGGACACCCCCCTGCAACGTCCGGACATCCGGTCCGACCCGGCGGACGGTTCGCTGCGGGAGGGCGAACCCCTGGAACTGGCCATTCGCGTCGCGCAGGTGGATGCCGCGGGCTGTGCGCCGCTGGCGGGGGCGCAGGTGGACCTGTGGCATTGCGATGCAAAGGGCGTGTATTCCGGGGTGTCGGACCCGGGCTTCGGGAATACCGCCCGCCACGCGTTCCTGCGCGGCTACCAGTTCACGAACGCGGACGGGGTGGCACGCTTCATCACGTGTACCCGGGCTGGTATCCCGGCCGCGCCGTGTACATCCACTTCAAGGTCCGTACGCCGTCCCTCGACCGGCACTACGACTTCTCGTCCCAGTTCTTTTTCGACGATTCCATCTCGGCCCGCGTGTTTGCGAAGGCACCCTACCGCTGCCGTGATCCCTGCGGCCTGATGCGCAACGAAGACGACTTCGTCTTTCCGCGCAGACCAAGACCATGGAAATGCAGATGGTGGACGCGAAGAAAATGCAGATCAGCATCGAGGAGACCGGCCGCGTGGCGCTGTACGGCATCTACTTCGACCGCGACAGCGCGCGAAGCGTCGGCACCAACGCTGGACAAGATCGCCAAGCAGCTTATGTCGCAACCGGAGCTGAAGGTCATCGTGTTGGGCCACACGGACTATGTGGCGGCTTCGACTACAGCATGGACCTTTCCCGGCGACGCGCCTGAAAAGTGATGGGGTGGGCTACCTGGCGCCCGCCGCCATCAACCTCACCGATGCGGGACGAGCCCTGAATCGTTGCGTGGAGCTGGTCCAGGACAAGTAGCTAACCCGGCGTTGGTGCGGCGGGCTCATCAGCCGGGTCGCGAAACAGGAGGCGGACCGAGATCGCCATACCGGCCAGGGCCAGTACGATCAGCGGGCCGGTGGGCAGGTCGAAGGCGGCGGACGCGGCTAGGCCGGTGACATAGGCGAAGGCGCCCACGCCCAGGCCGGCCGCCATTCCCTTCCAGCCGGGCAGTTCGCGCACGGCCAGGGCCGGCAGGATCAGGCTGGCGAACACCAGGTAAACACCCACGAGCTGCACCGAAACGGTCACGGCCAACGCAAACACCAGGTAGAAGCGCAGGCGTCCGCCGCCGGGCCATGCCCACCACACCGCCGCGAGTGCAATGTAGGTGACCGCACCCGGCCACAATTGCTCCAGCCCGACCCACAGCACCTGGCCGGTGAGCAGGTCGTTGAGCCGCTCCCCGCCGTGGGGGTTGCCGGACAGCGCCAGCAGGGAAGCGCAGGCGGCAAGCACGAACACGCTGCCGATGATTGCCTCCTGCTCCCGCGGCCAGTGCTTCTCGGTGCGGCTGAGTAGCAGGGCGGCGGCCAGTGCGGCAGTGCCCGCAGCGATCTGCAGTGCGATACCTTCGGGCTCAGCGCCCAGGGCATCCGCCAGGATGACGCCCAGTCCGGCTACCTGGGCCACAGCCAGGTCAATGAAGATTATGCCCCGTGCCAGCACCATTCGCCCCAGCGGAACGTGGCTGGCGAGGACGAGGAGGCCCGCCAGGAACGGTGGGCCCAGGATCGTCGCGTCAAACACCCCGCTCATTGCGTGGCGTCCACGAGGCGTTTCACCAGGTCATCGTAAAGGGCGAACAGGTCGCCGGACGCATCGTCACCTCCCACGGACAGGGGCAGGTCGATGCGCGGGATACCGGTGCGCTCGGTGAGCCATTCCGCCGGCCGCGTATCCTGATAGGTGGCCGCCAGGATTCCCTTGACGGGCTTGCCCTTGAGGGCTGCCAGTACCCGCGCCAGGTGGGCCGCGCTGGGTGGCACGCCAGGCTTGGGCTCCAGGAAGGCGATGATCTCGAAGCCCAGCCAGTTACGCAGGTAGTTCCAGTTGGTGTGGTAGGCGACGAACTGTTTGCCCTTGAGGGGAGCGGCCAGCGTTTCCCAGCGGACCATAGCCTGGCGCCAGCGCGTTTCGAAATCCTGGTGCCGCGTCGCGATGGCCCGCGCCTCCTCGGGAACAAGCTGCTGCAGCCGCTCGGCAAGAGCGGCTGCGACGTGCAGGATGTTCTCCGGGTCCAGATGCAGGTGGGGGTTGCCGTAGGGGTGAACGTCGCCCTCGGAACGATCCACGCGCACCGGCACGTCGATCACGCGGGCATGTTCGAAGGCAAGAAAATGCCCCGGCGTGCCGGGCTGGATAGCGGCATTGTGGCCGTTACGCAGCAACAGCGGCAGCCAGCCGATCTCCAGGTCGCCCCCAGTGCATACCAGCAGGTCCGCGCGCCGGGTCCGCGCGATCAGGCTCGGGCGGGCCTCGACCCGGTGCGGGTCCTGGTGCCCGGTGGTCGCCGAACTCACCTTCACCGCCGTGCCTCCGAGTTCTTCGGCCAGGGCGGCCAATTCCGGTTCACAGGTCAGCACGTTGAGCTTGGCCTGCACGGGCGCCGCGAGCGCCATTGCCAGCAATGTTCCGGCCAGGACTGTGCGGGTACCCATCAGAACTGGTGGGCGCCGTGGGCGCCCAGGCTCATGGTGTACTGGAGGAACCACTGGTGGTCCGTTTCCGGCCGCGTCTCGTCCCGGTTGTACTGCACGCGCAGGCGCGAGAACTCGCTGGGCGAGTAGTCGGCCATGACGCTCAGGATCCGCGGGTCGTGGCCGTCGTCCAGCAGGCCCGCCTCCCCGAGCACATCCGGGTTGCCCCCCCGATTGTCCGCGTTGACCCAGCCGTAGCGCGTACCGACGCGCCAGCGCG
>JAJDOE010000021.1 GCA_022340345.1 Gammaproteobacteria bacterium | reverse complement strand
CACCTTCAGCGTGTTGCTGCCACGCAGTTCCCGGGAATTTGGCGATGATTTCCGTGACCTGATGACCAGCATCGGCCGCCATGTGGGTCTCGCCCTGGAAAAACACCGGGTGGACGACTACGCCCGGCATATCGCGGTGCTCGAGGAACGCGACCAGCTGCGCGCCGAGTTGCACGACTCGCTGGCCCAGTCCCTGGTCAGTATTCGCCTGCAATTGAAGATTCTCGGAGAAACCCTGTTCAAAAAAAACTTCAGCGCCGCCCAGGATCAGACTCGCCTGCTGAAGCAGGCGGCGGATGAGGCCCACAGCAGTCTGCGCCAGCTGCTGGCTTCGTTCCGCGTGAAGATGAACCACAAGGGCCTGGTACCGGCCCTGGAAGAGGCAGTAGAGCGTTTCCGTACCGATGCGGGGATCCGCACCGTGTTCCACCACGACACGCCGGAGCTTCCCCTGAGCCCAACTCAGGAGGTAGAGCTGTTTCGCATCGTCCAGGAGGCGCTGGCTAACATTCGTCGTCACGCCCAGGCCCGTACCGTACGCGTGCTGCTCACCCACGAGGATGCGGATCGCTACCGTCTGCTGATCGAAGACGACGGGGTTGGCATCTATCCCGCCGCGGCCCATCCCGAATCGGGCCACAACCTGGGATTGGCGATCATGCGTGACCGGGCCCGCCGCCTGCACGCGGACCTGGAAATCGAAAGTGAACCCGGCGAAGGCACGCGCGTGACCATCGTGTTCCACCCCGGCGCCGGCCTGCGGGTAGCATCGTGAGCGCACCGAAAAAACCGCTGCGCGTCATGCTGATTGACGACCATGCTCTGGTACTGCATGGCCTGGTGGAGATTCTCAACAGCCGCGGCGCGGAGGTCGTGGCTACCGCCAACAACGGTCCCGAAGGAATCGACCGGGCCAAACGTCACAAACCGGACATCATCCTGCTGGACATCATGATGCCGCAGATGAACGGTATCGAAACCCTGCGCGGCCTGCGTGCCGCGGGCATCAAGGTGCCGGTGCTCATGCTGACCATGAGTCACGACGAAAGCCACGTCGCCAGCGCCCTGCGCGAGGGTGCAAACGGTTATTTACTGAAGGATATGGATCCGGACGAGCTGCTGCCCGCCCTTTACGATGCCGTTGACGGCCAGAACGTGGTCGCCAAGGAGTTGATGGGAACCCTGACACGCATCGTGCAGGGCAAACCGGAGGTTACGGAACTACCGGAGACACCAATATCGAGTCTTACGCCCCGGGAACTGGAAATATTGCAGCACCTGGCCAAGGGCCAGGCGAATAAAGTGATTGCGCGAGACCTGGGAATCTCCGACGGTACCGTCAAGCTGCACGTGAAGGCCATCCTGCGCAAGCTGAAGGCCTCCTCCCGGGTGGAAGCCGCGGTCATCGCCGTGCAGCACGGCATGGGACGCAGCGAGAGATAAGCCACCACCGGTTCAATCTGCACGTCCGGCCGGCCAGTCCCGCATCGCGGCCGCCACGGTTCCGGCAAATAATTCGTGCCCGCTTTCGTTGAAATGGGAATCACCGGAGATGTACAGGCGCGACTCCCAGTCGGCGGGATTTTCGTCCCGGAACGAGAAAAACGCCGGATTGCCATCAATGAAGTAGGCGCACCGGGACGAACACCATTCTCGCCAGATTCGCGCCTGGCGGTTGTCGACCCGATCGTTGACCAGTTGCGCCGCCCAGGGGTAGACCGCCACGCTCACCGGGATTCCACGCGCCGACGCCATATCGTACAGACGGGTCATCCAGTAGCGTGCTTTTTCGATGGCTGCATCGATCCCCAGCGGCTGGTAGGCCGCTTCGATTTCTGCCCTTCGCTTCGGATTGCTGTCAGCAGCGTATGTCCATCCACCGCGTCGCGTCAGCGCTGGCGCCGGCTGCGACGCAAAAGACGGGCGCTTCTTTTCACCGCGCAAGAGCTGGATCAGCCGAAAACTGAGCTTGAAATAGCCTCGCCAGCGACGATTCGATAACTGCTTACGGTAGTGGTGACCGGTATGCACCACACGGCCATCCTTCTCGGCGTAAAGTCGCGCCTCGTCCTGGATATCGGAGATGTCCGGGAACACCACCACGTGATCCACGCGATAGCCGGCTTCCAGCAGTTCGCGAACGCGGAAGAAATAGATAATCGGGCTGTAACCCGCCACGCCGGAATTCAGCACCTCCAGGTCCGGCCGCGCTTCCGCCAGGCGACCAACAAAGGAATCCGCGTAGCGAACTCCGATCCCCTCCGTGAAGGAATCACCCACCGCCAGCAACCGCGGTCGGCCGGGCTTTTTTTCTACCGCACGCGCGCGTGCATCCCGGTATCCAAGGCTGTTGGTGCAGATTGGGTAGGTGCGTGGTCCCCAGACACCGGTGCCGCAGTAGTTTGCGCGAAAGCCGTGCGAGTACACCGGGTTTTGGATACGGTACCGTGCCCGTTCCAGTTCCGGATAGTCGCGCGGGTCGTAGAGGTACCGGGAGTAGCCAAGGTCAACGACGAGGAACAGCAGGATCGTAACGAAAGCGACGCCAAGCGCTCTTCCGGCTACTCCGCCTGCTGCAAAATGCCGTTTCAATCTGCCGGAAACCCATTGGCCAAAAGGAAGCGCGTCCCGGGCAGGATCGTCTAACCGGTTCCCGGGCCCCGGTTGAACCAGCTCAACCGGTCGTGCAACTGAACCACTTCACCCACGATGATCAAGGTAGGCGCAGTCACACCGGACTCTTCTACCCGTGCCGGAAGGCCGTCCAGCGTACCGATGAGCACCCGTTGGTCGGGCTGGGTTCCTCTCTGGACCAGCGCCGCGGGCATGTCCGGTCGCATTCCGTTCTCGATCAGGCCATTGCATAGCGCCTCGATTCCCGCAAGCCCCATATAAAAAACGATGGTCTGCCCCGGTCGTACCAGTGCATCCCAGTTCAGGGTCAGTTTGCCATCCTTCTGGTGGCCGGCCACAAACATGACACTCTGGGCAAAGTCCCGATGCGTAAGGGGGATGCCTGCATAGGCGGCACATCCGGAGGCCGCGGTAATACCGGGTATCACCTGGAACGGAACCTCCTCCGCCGCCAGGCTCTCGATCTCCTCTCCGCCCCGCCCGAAGATAAATGGATCACCGCCCTTGAGCCGTACCACTCGCTTGCCTTCTTTTGCCAGGCGCACCAGCAGGCTGTTGATCCCCTCCTGCGGAACGGAGTGAAATGCCCGTTCCTTTCCAACATAGATGCGCTCCGCCTCGCGGCGGCACAGGTCGAGTACGGGTTGCGATACCAGCCGGTCATGCACGATGACATCGGCGGACTGCAATACACGCAATGCCCGCAGCGTCACCAGCTCCGGATCGCCGGGACCGGCCCCGACCAGGAAAACTTCTCCAGTTTCCGGGTGTGCGCCGCTGCGTTCCAGTTCCGCCTGCATGCGGCCCTCGGCCTCGTGATCCCGGCCGGCGAAAACCAGTTCCGCGATGGGTCCGCCCAGAACCCGTTCCCAGAACTGCCGGCGTGCGCGTGCATCTTCG
>JAJDOE010000146.1 GCA_022340345.1 Gammaproteobacteria bacterium | reverse complement strand
CAGGTGATGGTGCAACTGACGGGAATCGCCGCCACCATCGGCTGGTGCGCGGTGGCCAGCTTCGCGATCCTGAAGGTGCTGGACATGGCCATCGGCCTGCGCGTCACCGAGGATCAGGAGCGAGAAGGACTGGATCTCGTTTTGCACGACGAACGCGGCTACGACTTGTAGCCGGGCGTGCCGGCCCGGCGGTCGGGCCGGCACATCCAGGGGCAATCAAAGAATCAGTTGCGAGTCGCCCTGGGCCCTTGGTAGCGTCACTGGCAGTTATCGATCTATGAGGTTCGGGCAATGCCAAGACGGTGGCTTCAGATCAAAGGGGACCCCTCGGTCCGCGAATTCCTGTTCCAGCAGCAGCGACAGGAAAGCCTTTTTGATACGCACATCGACCGCGTCCACCGCATCATGCAGGCGCTGGCCAACAGCAAGGGTGCGTTTCACATCAAGGCGCACTACTCGTCCTCGCAGCTGACCTGCTGGTTCTATGACGACCCGTTCAACTACCGGGTCTACGTCCGGGAAGAGGTGCTCGAACCGGGCTTTCTCGACAGTTTTCCGTCGCTCTCCTACGAGGGCCGGCAGCCGCAAATCGAGCAACACCGGTTTGGCCAGATCCTTGAGGAATTCAAGCGACTGCGAACGTCCGACGAGCAGGTCTACCTGCGCGGCGCTTCCATCAATCGGCTGAACGGCATGATCGGCATGAACTTCTCATGCGACGGGTCGCATTACATAGACCACTACGAGTTTTTCGATCGGCTACGGGAGTTCGGCACGAAAGAAACCACGGACCCTGGCCCGGGCGACGCCGCCGGGTAGACGGGCGCACCGGATCGGTATAGCAACGCCGGGCCGCGTGCGGCCCGGCGCCTAGTCGTAGTCCTCGTTCAGCGCCCGCAGGAATGCCAGCAGCGCGCTAACGTTCTCTTCACCGATCCGCACTCCCGCCAGTTCCGGGTCCGGGTTGCGCAGCACACCTTCCCGCGCCCCGAGCGGGGTATGCCGGTACAGATCCAGCACCGCCTGCAGCGAGTCCAGGCTGCCATCATGCAGGTACGGGGCGGAGTGGCCCAGGTCCCGCAGGCCCGGGGTCCGGAACGCGGCGATGGCCCGCGGCAACTGCTCGCTGACGCTACAGGGCAACTTCCCATTACAAAATTTCGCCAGCAGCCTTTGCTGCGGGCGCGGCAGGTCCGGATTGCCCAGCACATTCCATGCGCCCAGGTCCGTTTCGCCGGGCCGGTCCGCCGCCGCTGGCGCCCGGAAACGGCCGGACCCGGAAGGATGGGATTCCGAGGCGGGCAACCAGCGCTCCGGGTCGGCGTTGCGCTCCGCCAGCGGCGGGATCCTCAGATCTAGGAAGGCGCCCTTTCCGTGCAGCGCGTCGTAGGCCACCTGGGTGGCGCCAGTATTGTGAAACCCGAAGTCGGTGAAATGGGGCGCAGGGTGACAGGCGACGCAGTTGCCGGCGGAACCGGACGGTCCGGCGCTGCGCGCGAAAAACAGTTTCATTCCCGCCAGTTCAGTTGCGCCGAACGCAAAGGACTGATGATGACTGACGAACTTTCCATCGCCCGCCTCCACAAAGCGCACCGCCGGAAGCGCATTGACCGCCACCAGCAGCCTGCGGCTGTATTCGCCGGGCGTTTCCCGGTTGGCCGGCTGCCGCGGTAGGCCATTTTTCTTCAGAAACGCGTCGTAGGGAGAGCCTGTGTAGCAGCCCGCCGGGTCGCGGGCGAAGGAGAGGTCCGCCAGATAGGCCGCCACCAGCCGCGCCACCGCGGCCATGATCTGCGCATCGCCGGCCTGGTCCACGTCGATGCGAAATTTCTCCGGCAGGCGAAAGCGCGCCGGGAGCCCGGGACGCGTGCCCGCCAGCACTACCCGATAGGCGCCACCGAACTCCCGCGCCAGCTCGCCGCTGCCGTCGTCCCCGCGGATCACGGACGCGACGTAGGCACGGGCCTGGGCCTGCTCGCCCGGCAACCAGCCGAAGTTGCGTCCGGTGAGGGTGGCCACCACCAGGTCCTCCAGCGAGGCGAACTCGCCGTCGTGGTGAAACAGCAGCCCGGCAGTTCCCGGCGGCGCGGCATCCACCAGCGCCTGGGAATTCCGGCCGGCGAACCGCCGGCCGTCCGGGCGGGACGGAATCGGGCTGCGCCGGGCGAAATCCGTGTACGTGCGCATGCCGCCTCCGGCGACGTCCCGTAGCTCGTCTACCAGGTGACAGGCCCGGCAGCTGATGGTGGCGTAGCGGAACGGACCGGGCAACGGCTCGCCGGTGGTGGGCGCCGTTTGCAGGACCGGGTCCGGCTGCCCGGGGCGCTCGGCCCAGGACTGGGCGAAGCGCGTCTCC
Source organism: Gammaproteobacteria bacterium (assembly GCA_022340345.1). Taxonomy (GTDB): domain Bacteria; phylum Pseudomonadota; class Gammaproteobacteria; order HyVt-429; family HyVt-429; genus JAJDOE01. The sequence goes on along the minus strand of JAJDOE010000146.1, from coordinate 23,389 downwards.
AGAAACAGACGCTCGCCGATGGCGATTTCCGGTGGATCGGATTCGTCGCCGGCCGAAGCCGGCGACTGGCCGAATCCTGCGAGGATCGCGAATGCCAGCAGCACGCTCCGGGCAAGGCGCTGGGTGCGGCACGCCGATGGGAGAAAGGTGGGCATGGGTGGTTTGCCTTGAAATCCGATCACAACTCCAGTGCCCCCGCTTCCTGCACGGACACCGCCGCCGGCACCAAAAACGCGATCATAACCGCCGCCGCAAATACCCGAATTCGAATCACCGCAGAACCACCGGACTACGTACCAAAACGCGTAGCGGAGATTAATGCGAATAGTTCGCATTTGCAACTCTGTCGGTTATTCTGCCTCAGTCCGACCGGTCCCGGTGCCCCAGCAGCCGACCACGACGAATGGCCCCGGCGCCAAACTGCTCGCGGATCCGGTCCACTACCGCGTCCAGCTCCCGCTCCCCACCCGGGACGGCGAACAGGTCGCCCTGCTCCAGCGCCTCGAAGCCGGCCACCGATACCCCCAGCAGGCGCAGCCCGGCGTCCCCGTGCTCCCGGTGCCAGGCGCGCAGCAATTCACAGGCCTGCTGGTAGATCGCGGCGGTCTCGCAGGTAGCCACCGCCAGGCTATGGCGTCGCGTGTAGGTGGAAAAGTCACCGGTTCGGATTTTCACCTGCACCGTGCGCGCCGACAGCGAGGCAGCCCGCAGGCGACCGGCCACCTTGTCCGCGTGGGCCAGCAGCACCCGCTCCCATTCCTGCGGCCGGCGCAGGTCGTGGGCGAAGGTCTGCTCGCTGCCGATGGACTTTTCCTCCCGCGATGGCACCACCGCCCGCTGGTCGCGGCCTTCCGCCAGGCACCGGTAGTGCTCCGCCTGGCGGCCGAACAGGGCCTCCAGCGCGCCGACCGGTGTCGCCAGCAGCTCGCCGATGGTGTGGATGCCGGCCTGGTGGGCGCGTTCCGCCGAACGCTTTCCCAGCCCCCACAGGCGCGTCACCGGCAGCGGGTCGAGGGTGGCGCGCAGGTTGGCGGGGGTGATCCGCACCAGCCCGTCGGGCTTTTCCAGGTCCGAGGCGAGCTTGGCGAGAAACTTGTTGTAGGCCATGCCCACCGAGGCGGTGAGCCCGGTGCGGGCGCGCACCTCCTTCTTGATCGCCCGCCCGATGGTCTCGATGTCCCCGTGCAACTGGTGGCAGCCGCTGACGTCGAGGAACGCCTCGTCGATGGAAAGGCCTTCCACCAGCGGCGTGAAATCATGAAAGATGGAAAAAACCTGGCGGGAAATCTCCTGGTAGCGCTGCATGCGCGGCGCCAGGTAGACGCCGTCCGGGCACAGCCGCCGCGCGCGGGCGGTGGGCATGGCGGAATGCACGCCGAAGCGGCGCGCCGCGTAGCTGGCAGCGGACACCACCCCGCGGCGGCCAATACCGCCCACGATCACCGGCAGCCCGCGCAGTTCCGGGTTGTCACGCTCCTCCACGGAGGCAAAAAACGCGTCCATGTCCACGTGCAGGATGGAGCGCTCGGGTACTGCCGGGGAAGAGGCCATGACACCGCCATTGCGAACGTTACGCGCCGGTACCGGGACGCCGGCGCCAATGGTACCGCCTGTATCAGCGGGCGGTCTTTAGTTGATTCCGTTCGCCCGTTGCAGTCCACGCACCCAGGTGACGATGCGGGCGATTTCTTCGTCCGGCACCCCGGCCACCGGCGGCATGTCGCCGAACGGCCAGTGATGCTGGCGAACGCCCTCGCGAACCGCACGATAAAAGGAATCATCGCTGTGGTGCCCCGGTTCGTAGATGCGGTGCACCAGCGGTGGCCCGTGATCGGTTCCGTTTGCCTGCAGGCCATGGCACTCGGCGCATCGCCGCTGGAAATCCGCGGCGCCGCTGTCCGTCGCCGGCCGGGCCACAGCTTCGGGTTCGGGACCGGGCGCGGGCGGGGTCCCCGCCGAGCGGACCCGATCTATGGTAACCCGGTGGGCCACGTACTCGGGGCGGGTCGTCGCCATCTCGGACGCATAGGCCGCCGCGAGTTCCGCGACCACCGCCGCGGCCGCCGTCTTATCACCTGCCTGCACGGCGATATCGTGCTCCAGCAGCAGGGCCAGCAGGTGCCGCGGCGCTTCCTGCTTCAGGAGCTCAATCTGCCGGCGCGCCTGGTCGGTGTCGCCAAGCACAAGGTACAGACGGCCAAGATGATATTGGGCGTCGGCGTCCAGATTCGTCACCCGCTGGTAGGCCGCAACCGCCATCGGCGCAAACCGTTTCGCCTCCTCCGCATCGCCGTTTTCGCTCGCGCTCATGACCCGGTTGAATAACCGGTCCGCCGCCTCGCGTGGCGTCATCGTCGACAGGTCGACCGGCGCGGGCCGGGTCGCCGCGCTGTTGGGCACCACGGGCCTTGCTGCCGGTCTCACCGGATCGCCGGGGAACTGCAAGGCCACCACCAGCATGGTGCCGACCACGCTCACCGCGGCCACGCCAAACACCACCCATGAAATACGGTTCGGCCCCCGGCGCACGCCCGCCGCGGCGCCGTCCAGCGGCGCGCCGCAACGATGACAGAATCGCGCCTTGGCAACCGGAATGGCGCCGCAAGCCGCGCAGGCTTCGTCACCGGCAGCAGGAACGGAGCGCTCGACGGATTGTGACCGGGGCCGGCCTCGGCTTCGACGATTCTTCGGTGTCAAGAAACGGACCCTCCAGGGCCAGGAACGGGCAGCCCCGGCATCATAACGAGGCGCCCGCCGCCTGAACAGTTGGTGGCCGGGCGACCTCCGCTGATGGGCCCGACCATCGGGGCCGGCCACCGCAAAAAGTACGCGGTCGTGGAAATCAGTCCGCCAGCAATTCCTTCAGCGTCGCCTCCAGCCCGTCCACCAGCAACGCCATGCGCCGGTAGTCCAGGCGATCCGGGGTATCCGTCCCACGGTGGTAATGCCGGTAACGGAAATTCGCCGTGTCGCTAACCATCAGCGCGGGTACCTGGTGGTGCCAGAAGCTGGCGTGATCCGAACGCGCGATGTCGCGCAGCAGCTCGGTGGCGGCGATGCCTTCCGAAGGCAGGCGGGCGTGTTCCCGGAACAGGCCGACACTGCGGCGCACCAGGGAACGGGAACCGAGATTTCCGACAAAACCGATGAAATCGGCGCGATCGCCAAAAAAGTATTTCACCCCGGGCGGGTAGGCCTGGCTGCCGGCCGCGTCCGCATAATAGCCGAGCATTTCGAACGACCACATGCCGCGAACGCGCTCGCCCCGATCCACTACCAGCGCCCGGGCGAAATGGGAGCTGCCTGCCTCGCTGCCACCGGCGGCCTCCTCGTTGGCGAAGGCCACCAGCAGCAACGGAACCGCCGGGTGCCAGTCCCGCGCCCGGCGCGCCAGCTCCAGTAATACGGCGACCCCGGAGGCATTGTCATCGGCGCCCGGGCTGCCCGGCACCGTGTCGTAGTGAGCGCCCACCACGAACACCCCCGCCCGGTCGTCGTCGCCCGGGACGCGAATTTCCAGGTTACGCAGGGCCAGCCCGTACTCATGGAAAACCTGCTCGCGCACCGGGAAACCCAGTTCCCGGAAACGTGCCTCGATCCAGTCGGCAGCGGCGGCCAGTACCAGCGGGGTCCGCCGGCTGCGTTCGCCAATGGTTCCGGCCAGCTGCGCCACGTCCCGGCGCAGACGCTCGGCGGCCTGTTGCTGGCGATCGTCCAGCGCCGGCAGCGCTCCGGAAAAGGAATGTCCGGGCATGGCGAGCATGGCCGCCAGCGCCAGCCCGGTCAGCAGGATGATCCCTGCAAGCACGCCGATCGTTAGGAACTTCCACATCAGCCAAACCGTTTCGTCGCCAGGACGCGTCGCCAGCCCGGATTCGCGGCAGTCTGACACCCGCGTTGACCGTGCCGCAACCGCGCCGCCCAGCGTATTGTCTGGCCGGGGGCAAGAGTCCAAAATCATCGAACCCGGAATTATTTCCCGACACCGCGGTCACATGGATATGCAATCCAACAAGCTGGTTTTTCTCTTCACCGCGGCACTGGCCGCCTGCGCCACACCCGCGGACCGGCTGTACCAGTCCGGCGCCACCCGCATCGAACTCACCCGTGCGGTGACGTTTCCGGTCGGGGAAACCCAGCGCGCCATCCAGGATGGCAAACTGGTCACCAGGGAAGAACTCTACGAGGCTCGGCCCTACTGCGTATTGCGCCTGGGCACCATCCCGTCCACGGAATTTACCCTGCGACCGGGCCAGTTCCGCGTGCTGCGGCTTTTCTACCGCGAGGAGCAGTTTGCCTCCTTTACCCCAGTGCGCGTCGCCAGCGGCGGTGGTGGAGGGGACGGAGCCGGCGACCGGCCCTACTATTTCCAGACCGTGTTTCGCACGGAATCCACAGAACAACCCGAGTTGTACAGCATCACCTGCCAGCAACAGTCGGATTATCACCTGGGCGAACACCTGAGCATGGCCGAGTTCCGCACCGCTGCCGGCACGTTGCTGCGCCTCGGCAGCGGCTGACGGCGCCTGACCGAAGGGGGCAAATCCGCTATCATTCGGGCACGGCCCGCCCGGGCCGGAGCCAGGACGACCCCGATTTCCAGCCAACCAGCAGCCTACGGACCGGCACCGCGCCAGCGGACCCGGGGCGTGCGCGTGGCCGGCGTGCAGGTGGGAGGTGGCGCGCCCATCGTTGTGCAGTCCATGACCAACACGGATACGGCCGATATCGCGGCCAGTGTCGCCCAGGTGGCGGCCCTGTGGCAGGCGGGTTCGGAACTGGTACGCCTGACCGTCAACAACCAGGCTGCCGCGGAAGCGATTCCGCACATCCGGGATCAACTCGCGGCGCAGGGTATGGATGTCCCCCTGGTGGGCGATTTCCATTTCAACGGCCACAAACTGCTCGCCCAGGTCCCGGACTGCGCCTCGGCACTGGCCAAGTACCGCATCAACCCGGGTAACGTGGGCCGCGGCACCCGGCGCGATCCCCAGTTCGCACAGCTGATCGAGCAGGCCTGCGAGCACGGCAAGCCGGTGCGCATCGGGGTCAACTGGGGCAGCCTGGACGAACAATTGCTGACCGAGCTGATGGACGAAAACAGCCGCAACCCGGATCCCCGGGATGCCCGCGAGGTGATGCGCGAGGCGGTCCTTCAAAGCGCCCTGCGCAGTGCCGCGCGGGCCGAGCAACTGGGCCTGCCGGGAGACGCCATCATCCTGTCCTGCAAGCTAAGCGGCGTACAGGACCTGATCGCCGTGTACCGCAAGCTGGCGGACCGCTGCGACTACCCGCTGCACCTGGGGCTGACCGAGGCCGGCATGGGCAGCAAGGGCATCGTCGCCTCCACCGCGGCGCTGGGCGTATTACTGCAGCAAGGCATCGGCGACACCATCCGCATCTCCCTGACCCCCGAACCCGGCGGTGATCGAACCCGGGAAGTCCTCGTGGCCCAGGAAATACTGCAGACCATGGGCCTGCGCTCCTTCAACCCACTGGTCACGGCCTGCCCCGGCTGCGGCCGCACTACCAGCACCTACTTCCAGGAACTGGCCCGGGACATCCAGCAACACGTGCGCGAACGCATGCCGGCATGGCGGCAGCAATACAAAGGCGTAGAGGAAATGCAGCTCGCGGTCATGGGCTGCGTGGTCAACGGGCCGGGTGAGAGCAAGCACGCCGATATCGGTATCAGCCTGCCGGGAACCGGGGAAAAACCGGTCGCTCCGGTCTTCGTGGACGGGATCCGGACCGTGACACTCAAGGGCGATAACATCGCCGTGGAATTTCAACAAATTGTCGAGGACTACGTGAAAGAAAACTACCCAGCAAAGGACCAGGCATGATGGCAACGCGCAAACAGAATCGGCGCCTTGGCCAGCGCGAAAAGAAAAATTCCGGCGGCGGCATGTTCATCGTGCTGGCGATACTCCTCGGGCTGGGCGGCCTGGTGCTGTTCCATCCCAGCTTCGAGCGCGAGGCTCCGATGCTGGAACTGGACCTGCCTGGCAACCAGATCGGCCTGGCCGCCGTACCGCTGCAGATCCGCGACACCGGAAGCGGCCTGGATTCGGTGCGGGTGACCCTGCAGGTGGGCGACACCGAGCTCGAACTTTTCAACGAGCGGTACGCGAGCCCGGTGCAGGAAAGAGTACTGAGCCTGGATCTGGCACCGCTGAAGAAAAAGTTGCACGAGGGTCCCGCCCTGCTGACGGTCAGCGCGCGCGATCGCTCCTTGTGGCTGCTGGGGAATACCGCCAGCCTGCAACGTACGCTACAGGTGGATCTCAGCCCGCCCGCCATCTCGATACTGAGCACGGACCACTATGTGACTCAAGGCGGATCCGGCGTGGTGATCTACTCGGTATCCGAGGAGGGAACCACCAACGGCGTACAGGTCGGTGATTATTTCTTCCCCGGGACCCCCGGGTTGTTTCGCGAGGATCCCCGCATCCAGGTTGCGATATTCGCCCACCCCCACGACGTGCCCCGCGATGTCAAGGCCCAGGTTCGCGCCAGCGACGCCGCCGGCAACGCGACCGCCGCCAGTTTTCCCTACGTAGTGCGGGATCGCCGTTACCGCGAACGCACAATCAATGTAAGCGAGAGTTTCATTCGCAATGTGGTGCTGCCACTGCAGGGGCGCGGCGGGGACGATGACCTGGTGGCATCATTTCTCCGGGTAAACAACAAAATGCGCGCGGACAATGCGCGCCAGAAGCGGGAGATCTGCAGCACGCCTTCTGCGGAGATCCTGTGGGATGGTGCATTCCACCAACTGAGTAATTCCAAGGTCGAAGCCAACTTCGCCGACAAGCGTGATTACCTCTTTGACGGGAAGAAGGTGGATCAGCAGTACCACCTGGGCTACGACCTGGCGGTCACCAAGCGCTACCCCATCGAGGCGGCCAACAACGGGCGGGTGGTGTGGGCCGAGCCTTTGGGTATTTATGGCAATACCGTGATCCTGGATCACGGCCTGGGCGTGTATACCTTATACGCCCACCTGTCTTCCATGGACGTGAAAGCCGGCGACACCATCCAGAAACGCGCCGTACTCGGTCGCAGCGGATCCACCGGCCTGGCGGGCGGTGACCACCTGCACTACGAAGTCATGATCCGCGGCGTCCCGGTGCTACCGCTGGAATGGTGGGACCGGAAGTGGATCCAGGACAACGTGGAGCGCAAGCTCGACGCGGTGCGCAAGGAACTGGCCAGTCGCTGAGCCGGGACCCGGACCGTTTCGGACCAGCGCGGGACACCCCCGCGGGAATTTACTGGCCGGCGCAGGCCTTGCCGGCATGGGTCATGAAGGTGGCGGCCTGGGATATCTCCGCGGGCGTCATCTCGGCACGCAGTTGCGCGATCTCCGCCTGATTTCCGCGAAAACTGGCCACTTCGAAATCCACGCCCCGCGGGGTCAATTCCTTTGTCGCCTTACCTGCCGCGCACTCGCACTGGTGCTTGGTCCAGTTGAGCGATGCCTGGCAGGCAAATACGAAATCGGTCGCGGTGGCCGCGAACGCGCTGGTGGCCACCAGCGGCAAGGCCATCACCAGGGCGGACAGGGTCCTATATTTCATTTTGAATTCTCCAGTTCAGGGCTCAGGCATTGCCGATTCAGAGCGATCCCCCCACCAGGGCCTTGAGCAAAACGGCAAATCCCACTCCGGCAAACAACGCGACCGGCACGTTGCGCCAACTACGCAGCATCAGGACAGAGAATACTACCGCGACGGAACGAATGGCAAAGTCCTGCCAACCGACCCAGGCACCGGCGCTGACCAGCAGCGCCTTGGACACAATACCGGCGGCAATCGCGAACGAGGTGTAGGTCAGGAAGTGCAGGTTGCGCTCTCCCACGCGCCGGAAACCCGCCCACAGAAATGGCGCCGCGCGCAGCGCATAGCTGCCGGCGAATACGCCGGCCAGGGCGATGAGCCACTCGTTCAGGCCCATCCTTCGATACTCCGCAACAACCCGCCGGCCGCGATGGCGGCGATAAACAGCCCCCAGCCCGGCGCCAGGGCCTCCAGCGGCGGCGTCAGAAGCAGCCCGATGAGCACCGCACCGATTTCGTAGCGGCCACGCACCTCGCTCGCCAGCAACAAGGCAAAATAGATGGGCAGAAACAGGGTGCCGCCAAAGGCAACGATGTCGGGAAGTCCAACGCCCAGCGCCAGGCCACCCAGTGTCCCCAGCAGCGCGGCGGGAAAGGTGACCAACACCACGCCCCGGTAGTAGTCGTGCAGATTGCCCGGCTCCGGACGCCGCGACTGAAAGAAGGTCAGCAGGTAGGACGAGGCACTTACGAATTGCGCCCAGAAGGCAAGCCGCCAACGGGAGACACCCTGGAAGCGGGTTGCCAGGGTCAGGCTCATCAGGACGAAGCGCAGATTGACCAGTACGCCGATGGCGATGACCTGCGCCAGGGTGCCGCCCTGGCTGGCGAGGTCCACCATGGCGAACTGTGCCGGAGCGGCGAACACCAGCAGCGTGGCGAGCACCGCCGCCAGTTCCGGAACCTGGGTCGCCTGGGAGGCGATCCCGAACCCCGCAAAAATGGCCAGGAAGGTCGGGCCGACCGCGAATCCCGCGCGCCAGCCGGAACGGGTATCAGCCGTCAGCCACCGCATCCGCGATGCCCTTCCCCAGTTGCCTGGTGTTGGCGCTGCCGCCCAGGTCCGGGGTCCAAAGCGCCCGGTCTGCCAGCGCCGTCTCGATGGCGGATTCCACCGCGCGCGCCGCCGCCGGTTCGCCGAAATGTTCCAGCATCATCGCCCCGGACCAGATCTGGCCGATCGGGTTGGCGATTCCCTTTCCGGCGATATCCGGCGCCGATCCGTGCACCGGTTCAAACATGCTCGGATGCTTGCGCTCCGGGTTGATGTTGGCCGAGGGCGCGATGCCGATGGTCCCCGCCACCGCCGCGCCCAGGTCCGAAAGGATGTCGCCGAACAGGTTGGAGCCCACCACCACGTCGAACCAGTCCGGATGCTGCACGAAATGTGCGCACAGGATATCCATATGGTACTCGGCGGTCTTGATGTCGGGGTAGTCCGCGGCGACGGCGGCGAACCGTTCGTCCCAGAAGGGCATGGTGTGAATGATGCCATTGGACTTGGTTGCGGAGGTCAGGTGCGAACGCCGTTTCGCCGCCAGCTCAAAGGCGTAGCGCATGATGCGATCGGTTCCGCGGCGCGTAAATACAGTCTCCTGCACCACCATCTCTTCCGCCTGACCCACGTACAGCCGTCCACCGATCTCGGAATATTCGCCCTCGTTGTTTTCGCGCACCACGACGAAATCGATATCCGCCGCCCCACGACCCTTGAGGGGAGATTCGATCCCCTGGAACAGGCGCATGGGACGCAGGTTCACGTATTGTTCGAAGCTTCGCCGAATGGGAATCAGCAATCCCCACAAAGAAATGTGGTCCGGGACTCCCGGGTATCCCACCGCGCCCAGAAAGATGGCATCGGTATCGCTGATCTGCTCCAGGCCGTCGGCCGGCATCATCTCGCCGGCACGGGTGTAGTACTCGCAACCCCAGTTGTATTCCTGCCATTCGAAGGCAAAACCAAAACGGGATGCGGCGGCTTCCAGCACGCGAACACCCTCCGGCAGGACCTCCCGGCCGATACCGTCACCGGGGATTAATGCAATGCGATAGGTTTTCATTTGAGAGTCCTGCGATTCAGGCTTTCGCCCGACAAGGATTGCGGGCGAACCGGCGGTTTGGATACCCGATCCCGGTCCGACCCGCGGATTACAAGGTCAGCCGCCGAGGAAAAGTCGGCCTACCTCCGGGTCCGCCAGCAGATCATCGCCCTTTCCGGCCATGGCGACTTCACCGGAGACCAGCACGTAGCCGATATCGGCGTACTCCAGCCCCTTCTTGGCGTTCTGCTCCACCATGATGATGGTTTTGCCTTCATTGTGTTGCAGGTCGTGGAGGATTTCGAAGACCATGTTGATAAAGCGGGGCTCCAGGCCAATGGACGGCTCGTCCACCAGCAGGATCGCGGGATCCATCACCAGCGCCCGGGAGATTTCCAGCAGGCGTCGCTCGCCCCCGGACAAAACCCGCGCGGGCTGGTTGCGGCGCGCCGCCAGCCGATCATATTTCTCGAACACCCGTTCCGCGGCGGCACGCGTGGCGTCCGATTTGTTCAACAGGAAGCCCCCCATCCACAGGTTCTCCTCGACGGTCATATCCGGGAACACCGAGTTGTCCTGCAGGATGTAGGCGATGCCGCACTCCTTGAGTTTCTTGTTCGGATTGACGCGGGTAACCACCCGGTCCTCGAAACGGATTTCGCCGTCCATGATCTGGGTGAAGCCATAGATGGAATGCAGGATCGTGGACTTGCCCGCGCCATTGGGGCCAATCAGACAAAGCGACTGGCCCTTGCCCACGTACAGGTCGATGTCGTGCAGGATTTCCATGCGTCCATATCCGGCCACCAGCCCCTCGATTCGCAGGACCGGCTCTCCATCCGCCAGCCCGCGCAGGGTCTCCCGGGACGGACGCTGACTGATTGCGTCCGCGGCCTCGTGGACTTCGTCCACGGACAGCACCGTATCCACGCCACCGTCGCCGTACCCGTGTACGACCTTCTGGTTTTTGTCGTCCGGCCCAGCCATCAGCCAGCACCCAGGTAGGCGTCAATCACCCGCTGGTTGTTCTGAATCTGCTCCGGTGGTCCCTCGGCCAGCAATTCGCCGTAGGCCAGGCAGAAAATCTGCTCCGCCAGGTTCATGATCACGCGCATGTTGTGCTCGATGACGAACAGCGTAATCCCGAATTCCTCCCGCGCCCGCCGCAGGCGATCGATGAGGCCGTTGATGAGCGTCGGGTTGATGCCGGCGGTGGGCTCATCCAGCAACAGCATCTTCGGTTCGTTCATCAGCGCCATGGCGAATTCCAGGAGCTTCTGCTGACCGAAGGACAGGTCTCCGGCGAGCAGGTTGCGCTTGGAATACAGGCCGACGAACTCGAGCAGATGTTCGGCCTTCTCCGTGACCGCCTTGGGAAACCGCGAGAACATGGTGCGAAAGCTATCGTTTGCGTGCGGAGTCGCGATTTGCATGTTGCGCACACAGTTCATGTTGCCGAAGATGCGGGTTTGCTGGAAGGTGCGTAGCAGGCCCATTCGGGCGATCTCCGGGGTGAGCCGGTGGGAAAGCTTTTTCTCCCCGAACCAGATCTCGCCGCCGTCGATCGGGTGGAACCCGACAATGGAGTTGAACAGCGTGGTCTTGCCCGACCCGTTGGGCCCGATCAGGCCCGTGATCGAACCGGCCTGCACGTCCAGACTGACATCGTTGTTGGCAACCACGCCACCGAAGGTCTTGCGTACGTTTTCTACCCGCAGGATAACGGTCATGTGCCGTCTCCCAGGGTCACCTGCTCGGTTCGCGCGGCGGGATCCACGGCCTCTCCGAAGCGGTGTGCGAATCGCTCGCGTACCCAACCCACAATTCCCAGCGGGAAGAACACCACCACCGCCACGATCAGCAATCCCAGCGCGACCCGCTGCCAGCCGAAAAGGTAGGTCCAGAAGGTTTCCTGCAGGACGTGAAACACCGTCGCGCCGATGACCGGGCCCCACAGGCGCCCCTTTCCGCCGAGCACCGCCATCAGCACCATCCACACGCCAAAGGTGGCGCCGGCAAAAGCGGTCTCGGTGGGATCGATGAATACCATGAGATTACCGAAGGCGCCGCCGGTCAGCGCAAGGAAAAATGCCGCCACACACCAGGCCACCACCTTGTAACGGGTGGTATGCAGCCCCATCGCCTCCGCCTTGTCCTCGTCGTCACGGATGGCGTTGATGGCGAGCCCGAAACGGCAGGAGTACAGCCAGCGCAGCAACATGAAGGTAATCACCACCAGCACGAAGAACACGTAGTAGAAGAATGTGCTGCTTTCGCCCACCCCGTCCGGTGGCAGCGGGGTTACCAGTCCGGAGCCGGCGCCGATGTAGTCCCAGCCACTGGCCAGTTCACCGGCCGCCACGCCGAGACCCAGCGTGCAGATCGCGAAATAGTGCCCACGCAGGGCCAGGATTCCGGAGCCCAGGAAGGCCGCCAGCGCGACGCTGAGGATCGCGCCGCTACCCATGCCGATACCCAGGCCGGTGAGGTAGTCCACCAGCGACAGGGACGACTGGCCGGCCACGCTGGCGTACTCCGCGCCGAAAAACATTTCGCGCTGTACCACCGCGGTGGTGTACATGCCCACCCCGACAAAAATCACGTTGCCAAAGGAGTTGTATCCCATCTGGCCGCCGAGGATGTCCCAGGTCAGCGCCATCAGGATCAACACCCAGAGCATGGCGAACTGGATCATGTAGGGCTGAAACAGCGGCACCAGCGGAACCAGCAACGTTACCGCCACGCCGATGCCGATCACCATCAGTTTTCTGGTGGCGGTTTTCAGTGCAGGTACTCCCGCTTGCGGGCCAGGCGCAGGTTGCGCACCACCAGGATGACCACCAGCAGCGCGAACACGAAGCCAATCTGGAATTCCGCGCCAAGCAGGAATCCGGCAAACTGCTCGGCCACGCCAAGCCCCATGCCGGCCGCCAGCACGCCGCCCAGGTTGCCGATCCCCGCCACCACCACGATCATGAAGGAACGGATGGTATAGGCCAGCCCGATGAAGGGCTGAATGACCCAGACCATCACCACCAGGGCGCCGGCGGCGCCGCAGATCGCGGCGTTGATCGCCACGGTCATGGAGTACACGTGCTCGGTATCGATTCCCATGATGCGCGCGGCCCGCGCATTTTGCGCAGTAGCCCGGATGGCCTGGCCAGTGCGGGAGCGTTTCAGGAACCACAGCAGCAGCCCGCCGCAGGCCAGAACCACCACGAAGGCCACCAGCTTGATGTTGCTCAGGGTGATCTGGTTGTCGAACAGGAACAAAGTGCCCAGGTTCGCCTCGGCTGTCTGCACGTCCGCGCCGTACACTTTGTCGATCAACTGCTGCAGCAGGATCGAGATGCCGAAGGTAGCCAGGATCGAGGTAAACAGGTCCCGGTCAATCACCCGGAACAGCACCGTGCGATAAATCAGCCAGCCCACGCAGAACAGCACCGCCGCTGCGATGGGGACACCAAATAAGGGGTGCACGCCCAGATGGTAGACCGTGAGCGCCACGTAACCACCCAGGATGACCAGGTCCCCCTGGGCGATATTGATGATATTGGTCACGCCCCATTCGAGGGCCAGTCCGTAGGCCACCAGGGCGAAGATCGCGCCGATCAGGAGCCCATCGAGCAATAACTGCACCGAGAAAATCGGCGCATCAATGAGAATCTGCAGGTCGCCCACGGGAGCTCCGTACGGAAAGTACAAAAACGGGGCGGCCCGCAGATGCGGGCCGCCCTATTTCAGACGAATTGCGGCGTGCTTAGCGTGCACTCCACGGCGGAATGGGGTGGATGATCTTGTCAGAGGCCCATTTGCTGGGCGCAACCACCTTGTATTCACCCGCCTGGATCTGGCGCAGCACCATCGGCTTGGCGATGTTCTTGCCGGTCTCGTCAAACTTGATGTTGCCGTAGAAGGTCTGCATATCCGTGGCCGCAATAGCGTCACGCAGCTTGGCCGGATCGAAGGAGTTGGCCCGCTCGAGGGCGTCCTTCCAGACCATTACCGAGGCAGTGGATTCCGCCGCCTGGTAGGGCGGGACGTATCCAAAGTGGCTCTCGAAGTCCTTCGCGTAGTTACCGGCGGAACCAAAATAGTCATCCTTGTAGGTCATGGTCTCGGCCCACTGGGTGGCGCACAGCGTGTAGTCCGCCAGGGCGCCGAACTTGGCGCGAACCTGGGCCGCCTCGCAATGAGTCATGGCCAGCATCGGCACATCGATCTTCTGCTCGGAGAGCTGGCGGATCGCGGTAGCTGCACCCTTGGCATGCCCGGAAACGATCAGCAGGTCGGGCTTGAGGGCGCGCACCTTGGTGAGCGTCGCCGACATGTCGTTGAGCTCCTTGGGCAGCTTGTCATCGATGACAATCTGCATGCCATAGCGCTTCGCGTCATCCAGCACGCCGGCACGGATATCCTGGGAGAACGGATCGTTCTCCACCGCCACCGCCACTTTCAGCTTCGCCGGATCCTGGCCCGCGGCCTTGGCCTGCTCGGCGGCCAGGTTGATCGCTTCGGCAAGGTACTGCTCGGAGGTGGACAGCACGGCAAACAGGTACTTGTAGCCCTTGTTGAACAGGGCGCGGGACGCGCCGTTGCCTTCCACCATCGGGATGCCGGCCTGTTCGGTCACCGGCGCGATCGCCTTGGTCAGACCGGAACTGTAGGGGCCAAGCATGAACTTGACGCCGTCCTGCTTGATCAGGCGCTCGGCGAGCTGGGCGCCGCGGGCCGCGGTGGACTCGTCATCGTAGTAGACGACCTTGAGCTTGTAGCTCTTGCCGCCAACCTTGACGCCGCCCTTTTCGTTGATGCGTTCGACCGCCAGGTCGTAGCCGTTCTTGGTGTGTTGACCGTTGGTTTTGTATTTGCCGGTGAAGGAAAGCGCGGCGCCGAGGACAATGGTATCGCCCTCGACCTTGGCCTGCGCCGGGGCTCCCAGCACGAATGCGAGAGCAGAAACCGCCGATACCAGCGCCGCCCTGCGGATTACAGGATGCAACATGGAATAACTCCTCATTTTTTGGTGAATCACGGGCCGCCTATTAGTTTGTGGAATGTCGACCCCGAGCCCCGTAATTTACCCCAGCCGGTGCCAGTTTGCATGGTGGGATCCGGGGGATGCAGCGGCTGCGTGCTACCATTCGACACCCGCCCCGGTAGCTCAGCAGGATAGAGCAGCCGCCTCCTAAGCGGCAGGTCAGAGGTTCGAGTCCTCTTCGGGGCACCAGCCCTGCCCGGTTACCGAAAAGGGGATGACACCCGAATCCGTGCATTTACCGTTCGCATTTCCGTGTTCAGCGCAGGGTTTTCCACAAAAGCTGTGGATAACTCTGTGGGCAACTCGGTGACAACCGGCGACGGGGGCTTTGCCCGCCTGCCACCCGGTCCCGTTGCCTATTTTTTGGACACGCAACAAGAACCAAAAATCAATGACTTACGCGCCCAATCGCAGGCTCCGGATCAGTAACCGGCGGTTTAGTGCTTGTAACGGTTGGCTTTTTTGAAAATGTGCACAACTTGGCCTGTAGCGTGGCCACCCATCGCACCGTGAAACCGGGATTTGCCGCGGCGGGCCTGCTGCGCCGCCTGGGGGCGGTGGGCTACGACCTGTTATTCCTTGCCGCGCTGCTGTTTTTCGCCGCCATCCCGGTCAACCTGGTGGACGAAACCCTGCGTGCCGGGGGTCCGGTGCGCTGGCTGGTACAGGCCTGGTTCGCTTCCGTCATCGCCGGCTATTTCCTGTTCTTCTGGCGGGCCGGGCAGACTCCGGGCATGCGTCCCTGGCGCCTGTGGCTAACGGACGGTAGCGGCGGACCAGCCAGCGCGGGCGCCCTGCTGGTCCGACTGGCGGCCTCGCTGCTGGCCTGGTTGCCGGCCGGGCTGGGTTTCGCCTGGAGCCTTTGGGACCCGCAACGCCGGACCTGGCACGACCGGCTTTCCGGAACCAGGCTCGAATACCGTCCGCTGGCACGCCCGGCACCGGGGCCGCCGGAGCGACCTGCGGACGGGTAACTAGGCCTGTCGCCGCAGCGCCAGGATCGCTCCGGCGCAGAACACCAGGGTCGGGGTCAGGGCCCCAAGCAAGGGCGGCACCCCGTACAACTGAACGAAGTAACCGAAACTTCGGTTGGCGAGAAAGAAACCCACCCCCAGCATGATGCCGATGAACAGGCTGCGGCCGAAACTGCTGCTACGCAGGCTGCTGAACACGAAGGGTAGCGCTACCAGGATCATCACCCCGGTAGACAAGGGCAGGATCAGCTTGTGCCAGAACGCCAGCTCGTAACGGTCCGTATCCTGCCCGTTGTCCTGCAGGTGCCCGATGTACTGGCGCAGTTGAAACGCGGATAACTGCTCGGGCCGAACCAGGAAAATGGAGAGAATCTCCGGCGCCAGCACCGATGCCCAGCGCGCCTCCCGGATCTGGCGGGCCTGGACGTTGCCCTCCTGGAAGAGTGACTGGCGAACCTGTTCCAGCTCCCAGATCTGCTCGCTTACGACGTAATGGGCGGTGCGCGCCTCGACTGCCGAGCGCATACGGTTTTCGGCGTCGAACTCGAATACCCGCAGGTTCTTGAGCGTGAAATCCGGCAGCACCTCGCCAACGCTGATGAAGGAATTCACGTCGCGCATCCATACGCCGTATTCGTCCTGTTTGACGCTCTCGTTGAGCGCCTCCGCGCGCCCTCGCTGGGCCTCGCTCTCGGTTGTGGGGGTAACCGTCTCGCCGATGACCACCGCCGCAATGATGAACACCGATCCGATCTTCAGTACCGCCGCCGCGATCTGCACCAGGGAATACCCCGCGGCCCGCACCACGATCAGCTCGGAATGCACCGCCATGGAAGATAGTCCGAGCATCGTGCCCAGCAGCGCCGCCATCGGGAACAGCTCGTACAGCTGTTGTGGCACCGACAGGATGGTGTAGCGGACCAGCTGGTACATATCGAAGCTTCCGGTACCCAGATCCTTGGTGCCGTCCACGAAATTGATGAGCGTAATCAGGCCCACCAGCACCACCAGCGCCGCCAGGCTGTAGACCAGCATGGTGCGCCCCAGGTACCAGTCAATGGTGTTGATCATGCCCGCCTCCAGCGCGGCAGCAGACCGCGGTTGGCGTCGCGCCGGATAAACATGTATCCGGCCAGCGCCAGGAACACCACGTGCACCGCCCACAGCCCGGTTTCCGGGGTCACATCACCACGCCGCAGCAGCGCGTGCCCGTATCCCAATGCATTGTTATAGAGGAAAAACAGTCCCAGTCCCCACAGCAGGCGCGAGAGCTGGCCTTTGCGTACATCCAGGTAACCGAAGGAGATCGCAAACAGAATCAGCACCGGCACCACCAATGGCTTGGAAAAGCGCCAGTGAAACTCGGCGAAGGAGCGCTGATCGGTGAGTCCCATCAATTCCTGGGTGGGGCGGGATTTCACCCCCACCACCGCCTTGACGACCTGGCGCTGACGAATGCGCAGCGCGTAGGTGGCGAATTCCATCACCCCGTAGTCGGCGGCCCCGGGCCTGCCCTCGTAGCGCCAGCCGCTCTCCAGCACCAGAAACCGGTCCCCGGTCGCCTCGTCGATGTACTGGTAGCCTTTGTGGGCCACCACCACGGTATCCTGCTCGGGATCGGCGCGGTACACGAATACTCCGTACAGGGTGTTGGCTTCCACCCCCAGGCGCTCCACGAAATACACGATGCCACTTCGACTTTCGTGAAAGATTCCCGGCGCGATCCCGCCGAGTTCCTCCTGGTTCTTGAAGTCCTCGAGGATCTGTTCCGACCAGGCGCTGGCCTTGGGCGCCAGGTACAGCGACACCGCCGCCACGATCGCGGTGACCACCAGCATCAGGGGGACGGAAGCCCGCAGCAGCCGCCCCAGGCTGATGCCACAAGCCTGCATGACCACCATCTCGCTGTCCCGCATCCAGCGGCTGATGACCATCAGCAATGCCACGTAGACCACGATCGGGATGATCAGGTCGAGAAAGAAGACGATCTTGAGTCCCAGCAGCATCAGGATGCTGTCCACCGGGATTTCGCCGTCCGCCGCGTCGGACAACAGCCGCACCAGCCGCACAACGCCGACAATGCTCACGATAACGAGCCCCACGCCGAGGCTCGTCTGGACCACTTCGCGGTAAAAGGTTCGGGTGATGATCACTGCGGAAAGGGCGCCTTTGACAGGCCGGGGTACCCCTTGGAGAATAGCCGTTCATTTTAACACAGCACCCCATTCAACCCGTGACCATCCAGTATTCCACCGCAAGTGGTGTTCCCCAGGAACAGACCACAGACTGCCTTGTCCTCGGCCTGTTTGAAGACGGCGATCTTCCCACCGCTACCCGCCAGTTCGATGACTCGATTGGCGGCCTGCTGTCACGACTCGCCGGGTCCGGCGATGCCAGCGGCAAGTGCGGCGCCACCACGCTGTTGCCGGGAGAATCCGGATCGGCCTGGCAACGCTGCCTGCTGGTGGGCCTGGGGCCCCGCGCCGAACTCGACGGCGAGTACCTGCGGGAGGCGGCCACGGCAGCCGCCCGGCACCTGAACACCAGCGGCGCCACACATGCGGCCTGGTTCCTGAGCGAAATCGAAATTCCGGAATCCGAACCGGAGTCCGCCCTGCGGCTGTGCGTGGAGGCGATTGATGCCGGGCTGTACCGCTACGAAACCACCCGCAGCGAAAAAAGCCGCCAGATCCACCCCATTGAAACCGTGACCCTGTTTTCCCAGCTCGAGGCGGCCGCCGCCGAGCTGGTGGTGCGACAGGGACAGGCGATCGCCGTCGGGGTCAACCTGGCGCGGGAGTTGGGCAACCTGCCCGGCAACCTGTGCACGCCCAGCTACCTGGCGGACCAGGCGCTGCGCATGGAACGGGAAATCGGAATCAAAACCTCCATCCTGGACGAAACGGAAATGGAGGAACTGGGAATGGGCGCCCTGCTGTCGGTTTCTCGCGGCAGCCGCCAGCCCGCCAAGCTCATCGTCATGCACTACGCCGGCGGCGACGGCCCACCGGTGGTGCTGGTAGGCAAGGGCCTTACCTTCGATGCCGGCGGCATTTCCCTCAAGCCGGCGGCCGCCATGGACGAGATGAAATTCGACATGTGCGGCGGGGCCGCGGTATTCGGCGCCATGCAGGCGGCGGTGCAACTGAATCTGCCGATCAACCTGGTGGGTATCGTTCCGAGTTCCGAGAACCTGCCGGATGGCGATGCCAACAAGCCCGGTGACGTGGTAACCAGCATGGCGGGTAAGACCATCGAGGTGCTGAACACCGACGCCGAGGGACGCCTGATCCTGTGTGATGCGCTCACCTACGCGGCGCGATTCGAGCCCGCCGTGGTGATCGACATGGCGACATTAACCGGGGCCTGCGTCATCGCGCTGGGACACCACGCCACCGGCCTGATCGGTAACGACCAGCCTCTGGCGGACGCCTTGCTCGAGGCGGGTCAGCAGAGTTTCGATCGCGCCTGGCAACTGCCGTTGTGGCGGCAGTACCGCAAGCAACTGGATACCAATTTCGCGGATATGGCCAACGTGGGCGGCCGCGAAGGCGGCGCCATCACCGCCGCCGCGTTCCTCGGCGAATTCACCAGCGACTACCGCTGGGTACACCTGGACATCGCCGGCAGCGCCTGGCTGAGCGGCAAAGAGAAAGGTGCGACGGGCCGGCCGGTACCGTTGCTGGTGCGTTACCTCCTCAACTACGCCGCCGGACAATAGCCCGGACCCGCAGCCCTGGCCGGTAACCCGAATCAGTGACCCGAATCGATTTCTACCTGGTGCAATCACCGGGCGAGAGCGCCGCCCGGCGCGTTGCGTGCCGCCTGGCGAACAAGGCCTGGCGGGCCGGAAACCAGGTGTTCATTCACACGCGCAATGAAGACGAAACCCAGGCCATGGATGAGCTTTTGTGGACTTTCAGCCCGGGAAGTTTTGTACCCCACGGGACCGGCGAAAGTGACCCGGCGGCGCCAGTGGTTATCGACGCCGGGCCCGCGCCGGAAGATCACACCGCCGTGCTGATCTCGCTGCGGGATGAAGTACCGGAGGGATTTTCCCGTTTCCAGCGGCTGGCGGAAATCGTGGCGGCGGATGAAGTCGCCCGCAATGGCGCCCGCGAGCGCTATCGTTTCTACCGGGACCGCGGCTATCCACTGGAAAAGCACGACGTGGTCGCCGGCTGATGGCCAGAATTCCCCGAATCGAAGGCCCGACCGACCGGCGCGTGGTGGAGGAAACCCTGCGCTCCCTGGAAGACCTCATCAGCGAAGTGGAAGCGACCGGGGGCCCGGAGGGGAACGACGCCGGGGCGCCAATCGCGGCGCCGGAGGAAATGCCGGAAACGGCCACGCCACCGGTGACCGGAGACCCCGCGCCGGAGCCGGAACCACCGGTAGAAGCAACAACGCAAACCGCGTCCGGGACACAGGCAGACCCGGCGCCGGTACTGCTACGAGGCGCCGAGGCGCTGGATATGGGCCAGGTCGCGCCCGCCGATGCGGCGCAGCCACCGCCCGCGGACGACGCCCAGCCACCGGCTGCGGAGCCGGAGGCCCGGCCCTCGCCGTTGGATGCGCCGCAGCTTCTGCGGGGAAGCCAGGCGGCCATGGAGGACGACGATGGCGAAGACCTGATCGAATGGTTTGGCGTTAGCGGCCAGCGCCGGGCTGGCGCCGCGGACCCACCCACCCGCGATCTGTTCGACGACAACCTCCCGGTGCTGGACGAAACCGCCAGCGCCGATCAGGCCGCGGAGCCCGGACCGGTGCGCAGTGCCGATACCACCGCCATGGCCTCCCTCGCGGACCAGTTGGTGGCGGAACTGGACCGGCGTCTGCGGGCGAACCATGGGCAGCCACTGGACGCGGACATTCGCGAAGCGATCCTGGAGCACCTGTTCACGGAACTGCAGGAATGGGCGGCACGCGCCCAGCAACGCCTGCGTGAGCCAAAGTAATCTACAATCCACCGCCCGGTACGACGGCGTGGCGCAGCTTTGCCAGGCCACGTTCCGGTCCGGAGCCTGGCGACGAACCCACCGGGGCCTGTGGCCAAACCATCACCGCTGTAAAAACAGGACCCGCGACACGGCTAACCCGAGGTGGCAAAGGCCCGCTACACCGCCACAAATGACCCGGAGCGCAGCGCAGGGTCCGGCAACGCTCCACCGAGGCCCGAAAACATGACCAGAGGCGACGGCCTGACAACGACGTACGATCCGGCCGCCATCGAGGGCGATCTCTACAACGCCTGGGAAGCGGCGGGCTATTTCGCGCCCTCCGGTTCCGGCGCGCCCTACTGCATCATGCTGCCACCGCCCAATGTGACCGGGAGCCTGCACATGGGGCACGCCTTCCAGGACACCATCATGGATGCGCTGGTGCGCTACCACCGCATGCGCGGCGACAACTCCCTGTGGCAGTGCGGTACCGACCACGCCGGCATCGCGACGCAGATGGTGGTGGAACGCCAGCTCGAAGCGGAGGGCCGCAACCGCAGGGACATGGGGCGCGAGGCCTTCGTCGAGCGGATCTGGCAATGGAAGGAACAGTCTGGCGGAACCATCACCCGCCAGATGCGCCGGCTGGGTTCCTCGGTGGACTGGCAGCGGGAGCGCTTCACCATGGACCCGGAGCTGTCCGAAGCGGTGCGCGACGTGTTCGTGCGCCTGCACGACGAAGGCCTGATCTACCGTGGCAAGCGCCTGGTCAACTGGGACCCGGTGCTGCTCACCGCCATCTCGGACCTGGAAGTGGTGTCCGAGGAAGAGGACGGCCACCTGTGGCACATGCGCTACCCGCTGGAAGACAGCAACGACTTCCTGGTGGTGGCAACGACCCGCCCGGAGACCCTGCTCGGCGACTCCGCGGTGGCCGTACACCCGGAGGACGAACGCTATCGGCACCTGGTGGGCCGTTACGTGATCCTGCCGCTGGTGGATCGGCGCATCCCGGTAATCGCCGATGACTACGTGGATCCGGAATTCGGATCCGGATGCGTGAAGATCACCCCCGCCCATGATTTCAATGACTACGAGATTTGGTCACGCCACAAAGATGAACTGAAGAATCAACCCCAAGGCGGACTCTTAAACATTTTCACACCGGACGGGAAAATCAAATCCTCTCCGCTCGATGATTTTTCGTGGGACCACGTTGCCAGCCATTCCGACCACAGTGAGCTAGCGGATGAGGCCTTGGCCGGGCCGGCAACAACCGAGCAAATTCCGAACCGCTACCAAGGGCTGGATCGTTTTGAAGCGCGCAAGTTGATCGTACGCGATCTACAACAACAGAATCTGCTGGACCGCATCGAAGATCACAAACTTATGATTCCCCGTGGCGACCGTTCCCACACGGTGGTGGAGCCCTACCTGACGGACCAGTGGTACGTGAAGATCCAGCCGCTGGCGGACGAAGCGATCCGCGCGGTCGAGGACGGACGCATCCGCTTCGTGCCGGAGAACTGGACCCGGACCTATTTTGACTGGATGAACAACATCCAGGACTGGTGCATCTCGCGCCAGCTTTGGTGGGGCCACCGCATCCCCGCGTGGTACGACACCGAGGGCCGGGTCTACGTAGGGGCCAGCGAGGCCGCGGTTCGGGAAAAACACGGCCTGGGGGCCGACATCGCCCTGCGCCAGGACGAGGACGTGCTGGACACCTGGTTCTCCTCCGCCCTGTGGCCGTTTTCCACCCTGGGCTGGCCCGGGAAAACACCGGAGCTGGCGACCTTCTACCCGGGCAGCGTGCTGGTCACCGGTTTCGACATTATTTTCTTCTGGGTCGCACGCATGATCATGATGGGCCTGAAGTTCACCGGCGATGTGCCCTTTCGCGAGGTCTATATCCACGGCCTGATCCGCGACTCCCATGGCCAGAAGATGTCCAAGTCCAAGGGCAACGTGCTCGACCCGCTGGACCTGATCGACGGCATCGAACTGGAAGCCCTGGTGCGCAAGCGCACCACGGGCCTCATGCAGCCGGAACTGGCGCCGCGGATCGAAAAGATGACCCGCGAGGATTTTCCCGATGGCATCCCCGCCTTCGGCACCGATGCGCTGCGCTTTACCTTCGCCAGCCTCGCAACCCAGGGACGGGACATCAATTTCGACCTCGGCCGCATAGACGGCTATCGCAATTTCTGCAACAAGCTGTGGAACGCGGCGCGCTTCGTGCTGATGAACACCCGGGACCAGGATTGCGGACTTAGCGGGGCGGTCGAGCTGGGCGTGGCGGAACGCTGGATCATCTCGCGCCTGCAGCAGGTGGAGGCGCAGGTGGCCGCGTCCATCGACGGCTACCGCTTCGATCACGTCAGCCAGGCCCTGTACGGTTTTACCTGGGACGAGTATTGCAGCTGGTACCTGGAACTTTCGAAAGTTGTGCTCAACGACCCGGAGACCCCGGCGGCCACCGCCCGTGGCACCCGGCGCACCCTGGTGCGGGTGCTGGAGACGCTGTTGCGCCTGCTGCACCCATTGATGCCATTTATCACCGAGGCCCTGTGGAAGGACGTCGCCGGGCTTGCCGGCCGCGACGGCGAGACGATCATGTTGCAGCCCTGGCCGGTTGCGGATCCCGCACGCATCGACGACCAGGCGATATCGGAGATCGAGTGGCTGACCGGGGTCATCTCCGCGCTGCGCAACATCCGCGGCGAGATGAATCTGCCACCCTCGCGGCCACTCATCCTGCAGCTGCAACATCC
>JAJDOE010000052.1 GCA_022340345.1 Gammaproteobacteria bacterium | reverse complement strand
TTCACGACCACCGGCCCCGGAACATCGGATGCGTATGAGCTGATGTTGTGCATACCGGCAATCGTCACCGCACCTTGAGAGTGGCCAGACCGATGAGCACCAGGATCAGGCTGATGATCCAGAACCGCACGATCACTCTTGGCTCCGGCCAGCCCTTGAGTTCGAAATGGTGATGCAGCGGCGCCATGCGAAAAACTCGCTTGCCCAACAACTTGAACGAAGCCACCTGCAACACCACGGACACCGTCTCGATCACGAACACGCCACCCATGATCGCCAGCACGATCTCCTGGCGTACCACCACCGCCACCGTTCCCAGCGCGGCACCCAGGGCCAGCGCGCCGATGTCGCCCATGAATACCTGTGCCGGGTAGGTGTTGAACCACAGGAAACCGAGCCCTGCACCGACCAGCGCTGCGCAGAAAATCAATACCTCGCCGGTACCGGAAATGAATGGGAACCCCAGATAGCCGGAGAACACGCTGTTGCCCATGACGTAGGCGAACACTCCCAGCGCGCCTGCCACCATAACCGTGGGCAGGATCGCCAGCCCGTCCAGGCCGTCGGTAAGGTTGACCGCATTGGAAGTGCCGACGATCACCAGGTAGGTAAGCGACACGAAGCTCACCGCACCGAGGGGAATGGATACGCCCTTCAGGAACGGCAGCAGCAGCGCCGTCTCCGCCGGCGACTGGGCGGTGACATACAGACAGATGGCGGCAGCGAAGCCCACCACCGACTGCCAGAAGAATTTGGATCCGGCGCCGATGCCACGCGGGTTCTTGTCCACAATCTTGCGGTAATCGTCCACCCAGCCGATGAGCCCGAAGAACAGGCAGGTAAGCAGCACGATCCAGACGAAGCGGTTGGACAGATCCGCCCACAGCAGGGTCGCCAGCAGCACCGACACCAGGATCAGCGCGCCCCCCATGGTGGGCGTGCCGACTTTGTGAAAGTGGGTGGGTGGCCCGTCCTGGCGTACCGTCTGCTCCAGTTGGTTGCGGGTGAGGCGGCGGATCATGCTCGGGCCCAGCACCAGGCAGATGGCCAGCGCGGTGAGCACCGCGCAGATGGCGCGGAAAGTGATGTAGCGAAACAGGTTCAGGGCCGTGTAGTCCTGGGCCAGCGTGTCGAACAGGGCGTGCAACATCAGTCGACCCTCCCGCCCACCAGCGCCTTCACCACCCGTTCCATGCAACTGGCGCGGGAGCCCTTGACCAGCAGGCTCACCGGTCCGGGCCCGGCCAGGAAGTCCTGTATCGCCGCGACCAGCGCCGGCAGATCATCGAATTCCCGGGCGCCTTCGCCGAAGGCCTCCGCCGCCGACCGCGCCAGCTCGCCAAGCGTATACAGGGCGTCCAGCCCGGCGGTCCGGGCCGCGGTGCCACAGCGTGCGTGCAGTTGCCGTTCGGATGCGCCCAGCTCCCCCATATCGCCCAGCACCAGCACGCGCCGGCCGGCCTCGGCGGCCAGCACCGCGACGGCCGCTTCCAGCGAAGCGGGATTGGCGTTGTAGCTGTCGTCCAGCAGGGTTGCGCCACCCGGCAACGACAGTCGCTGCAGCCGCCCGGCAATCGCCGCCACGCTTTCCAGGCCACGGCGGATCGCATCCGGGCGGATTCCCAGAGCAAAAGCCGCGGCGGCGGCGGCCAGGGCGTTGTGCACGTTGTGCCGCCCCTCCAGGCGCAGCCGCACCGGCGTGGCGGAGCCGTCCGGCAGCAGCAGCGTAAATCGGTTGCCCTGAATATCCGTGGCGCGAACCTGCGCGTCGGGCTGCTCACCGAAACGCAATGACTGGCGCTCGCCGAGCATCTCCAGCCACAGGCTGGCGTGCGGATCATCCGCGTTCACCACCGCCATGCCGGCGTTCCCCAGGCCATCGAAAATTTCCGCCTTGGCCCGCGCCACTGCTTCGACGCCATCGGCGAAACCCGCCAGGTGCGCCGCCTGGGCATTGTTCAGCACCGCCACCGCCGGCTGTGCCAGCCGGCTAAGCCGGGTGATCTCTCCCGCGTGGTTCATCCCCATTTCCACGACCGCGAAGCGGTGCTCGTCCCGCAACCGGAGCAGGGTCAGCGGAACCCCGATGTGATTGTTCAGGTTGCCTGGCGTGCGCAGGGTAGGCGCCAGCTGGCCGCAGATCGCGGCGATGAGTTCCTTCACCGTGGTCTTGCCGTTGCTGCCGGTGATTGCCACCAGCGGATGCGCGTAGCGCGCCCGCCAGCCGGCGGCCAGCCGGGTCAGGGCGTCCAGGGTGTCCGTCACCGCCACTTGCGGAAACGGCAGCCCCTCCGGGTCGCTGACCAGCGCGCCGGCGGCGCCGGCGGCACGGGCTGCGGCCAGGTAGTCATGGCCGTCGAAACGGGGGCCACGCAAGGCGACGAACAATTCACCGCCCCGCAAACGGCGGCTATCGGTGGACACCGCCGTGAACCAGGAGTCGGCCCCAATCAGTTGCCCGTCCACGGTGCTGGCGGCGGTGCTCAGTTGCATCACGCGGCCTTCCCCAGCAGTTCGTTCACTACGGTGCGGTCGCTGAAAGGAATCCGGACGTCTCCCACCTGCTGGGTGTCCTCGTGGCCCTTACCCGCCACCAGCACCACGTCACGGGGACGCGCGCTGTCCAGGGCCTGGAGAATAGCGGCACGCCGGTCATGCACCACCGCGGGCTCGGAGTGCATTCCGCGACGAATCTGGGAAACGATCTCCTCCGGCGACTCGTGGCGTGGATTGTCATCGGTGAGAATGACCTGGTCCGCAAGCCGCTCGGCGATTTGGCCCATGATCGGCCGCTTTTCCGCATCCCGATCTCCGCCGCAGCCAAAAACACACACAATGCGGCCGCTGACGTGGTCCCGCAGCGCCCGCAGCACCGCTTCCAGCGCCGCCGGGGTATGCGCGTAGTCCACCACCACCCGCGGGCGCCCGGCGCCCCCACCGAAGGGCTCCATGCGACCGGGAACCGCGCGAGCGCCCTCCAGCCCAAGCACCGCCTCGCTGGGGGAAAGCCCCAGGCACAGCAGGGTCGCCAGGGACGCCAGCAGGTTGCCGGCGTTGAACTGACCAAGCAGGGACGAGACCAGGGGGAATTCGTCGCCAACGGCGCGAATCTTCAGAGACAGGCCGTCCGGCGACGGACGTACGCCCAGGGCACGCACGTCCGATTCGCAAAAACCGTAGCTGATGGATTGCGGATAGCGCGCCAGCAATTCCTGGCCGAAGGGATCGTCCGCGTTGATTACCCGGTGGGCGACACCGGGAAGACCAAACAACCGCGCCTTGGCCTCCCCGTAGTTGCGCATACTGCCGTGGTAATCGAGATGCTCGTGGCTGAGGTTGGTGAACACCACGGCGGAGAAACGCACGCCATCCACGCGTCCCTGTTGCAGGCCATGGGACGAGACCTCCATGCACACCACCTGGGCTCCCTGCTCGCGGAACGCCGCCAGCGTCCGGTGCACGCTGATCACGTCCGGGGTGGTATTGCGCGACGGGCGCAGGGCGCTAATGAACCCCTCCCCCACGGTGCCCATCAACGCGCAGCTCTGGCCGCAGGCAACCAGCGCCTGGGCCAGCAGGTGAACGCAGGTCGTCTTGCCGTTGGTGCCGGTCACACCGATGACCTGCAGGTCATGGGAGGGCCGGTCAAAGACGCGATTCGCCAGCGTACCGAGACGCTCGCGCAACTGCGGCACGCACCACTGGGGCACCGGCGAGTTGCCGCCAGGCCACTGCGGATCTTCAAACAACACGGCGGCGGCGCCAGCCTCCAGAGCTGCGCCAATGTGGTGGTGTCCATCATCGTGGCTTCCACGCAGCGCCACGAACAGATCCCCGGGTTGCAACTGGCGGCTGTCCAGGCACATGCCGGAGATACGGATTTTTGCTTCGGCGCCGGTTGCGGTAACTCCGGGGATGCCGGCAAGCAGCTTCGCAAGGGTGATGCTCATGTCAGGCCGCACCCCCCGGAAGATCGCTTTTTGCATCCACGCTGTGGCGCGCGTCCGGCGCGATGTTGCGCAACCGCAGGGCGCCGGCCATTACCCGGGAAAACACCGGCGCCGCCACGGAACCCCCGAAGTGGCGCGCACCGCTCGGCTCTTCGATGAGCACCGCCATGATCAGGTCCGGGTTGTCCGCCGGGGCCATGCCGATAAAGGAGGCCACATAGCGATGTTCGGAGTACCCGCCGGCGGTGGCCACGTGCACGGTTCCGGTCTTGCCGGCCGTCCGGTAGCGGGGCACCTGGGCCGCGCTACCGGTGCCCTCGCTGACCACGTCGGCCAGCATGCTGCGCACTTCGCGTGCGGTTTGCGCCGACATGGCGCGCCAGCCCTGCACCGGCGCGTCCCGGCGCAGAATGCTGACCGGGATCACCCGCCCGTCATTGGCGAACGCGGTGTAGGCCTGGGCCAGTTGCAGCACCGTGACCGAAAGGCCGTAGCCGAAGGCCAGGGTGGCGTGTTCCGCCGGGCCCCAGCGCGAAGCGGCGGGCAGGTGACCACCCAGTTCGCCGGGCAGGCCACAGCGGGTGGAGTTGCCCAGGCCCACGCGCCGGTACATCTTCCACAGGGCATCGGGCTTGAGTCGCTGCTCCACCAACATGGCGCCCACGTTGGACGAGTGAACCAGTACCTCGCGAACCGTCAGCCGGGCGTAGTTCTTGGTGTCCCGGATCGTGTGCCGCCCGATCTGGCGCCGGCCAGGGGCGGTATCGATGGTGGTGGAAGCCTGCACCACGCCGGAATCCAGCGCCGCGGCGATGGTGAAGGGCTTGACGGTGGAACCCGGTTCGAACACGTCGGTCACCGCACGATTGCGGGAGCGATCCGTCCCCAGGTCGCGGCGCACGTTGGGGTTGAAGCCCGGCTGACTGGCCAGTGCCAGGATCTCTCCGCTGCGTGCGTCCAGCAGCACCGCGGTCGCCGAGCGCGCCTTGTTTTCGCGCCACGCGGCCTCCAGTTCCCGTGACACCAGGTGCTGAAGACGCATGTCGAGGCTGGTGTGCAGGTCGGCTCCGTCCACCGAACGCTTGAGACTCTCCAGGTCGCGAATCACGTCGCGTTTTCCGTCGCGCACCACGCGCTTGGCGCCGGGCTGTCCGCGCAGGCTGGATTCAAATGCCAGCTCCAGGCCACCGATCCCTTTTTCGTCCACGTCCGTGTAGCCCACCACGTGGCTGACACTGGAACCCGCCGGGTAGAAGCGCTTGTACTCGCGCACCAGGGAAACGCCGGGCACCGCCAGGTTCAGAATTCGGCCCGCCTTGTCCGGATTTACCTGGCGCTTCAGGTACATGAACCCCCGGCCGGCGTTGCGGCGCACCAGCTTGTCCAGCTCGCTGAGCGGCATGCCCAGCAGGCCCGCCAGCTGCGGCCACTTGGCCTGCTCGTCGAGTAACTCCTCGGGCACGCCGGCGACGCTGTCCATGGGTGTGCTCACCGCCAGCGGTTCGCCGTTGCGGTCCAGAATCATGCCGCGGGACGCGGCGACGGTGACAACGCGAAGTTGGCGCGCGTCGCCCTCCGCCTGCAGGGTGCTGGCGTCCAGCACCTGCACCTGGAAGGCGCGCGCCGCAAGCACAGCGAAGCCCATGCCCAGGGTGATGAGCACCATCCAGAACCGGAAGGCAAACGGGCGCTTCACGGTTGTTCCCCGGCGCGCAGCACCACGACCTCGTCGTCCGCCGGCGACCGCATATCCAGGTCGTCCCGCGCCACGGCCTCGACCCGGCGCGGAACCGACCAGGTGGCGTGTTCGATAACCAGTTGTTGCCATTCGATGTTCAGCTCGTCCCGCTGCCGTTGCAGTTTCTGCCAGTCCACGAAGGCCTCGCGGCTGGCGACCCGCACCCAGGCAAGCGCCAGCGCGGAAACCAGTACCAGCACCGCCAGTGCCGTGGTCCGCCCATCAATCCACATCGGTCCGTTCCGCCACTCGCAGCACTGCGCTGCGGGACCTCGGATTGCGCTCTACCTCCGCCACCGACGCGCGCCGGGGGCGTCCGCACAAACGCAACCGGGGACCGGGCCCATGAGCCACCGCCACCTCCGGCGGCAGATCGTCGTCCCGGGTCAGGCGCCGCAGGTAGCGCTTCACCATGCGGTCCTCCAGAGAGTGAAAACTGATCACGCACAAACGGCCGCCCGGCGCCAGCGCGTCCACCGCCTGGGGCAGGGCCTTTTCCAGCTCACCGAGCTCGTCATTGACATGCATACGCAGCGCCTGGAAGGTGCGCGTTGCCGGGTGTTTCCCCGGCTCCCGGGTGGCTACCGCGCCCGCCACCAGCGCCGCCAGTGCGGAGGTGCTGTCGATCGGCGCCGCGCGCCGCTGGGCGACGATGGCGCGCGCTATGCGCCGCGCGAAGCGTTCCTCTCCGAGGCGGCCGATCACCCCGGCCAGCTCCTGTTCTGAAGCCCGGTTGACGAAAACCTGCGCCGGCTCTCCCCGCTCCGGGTCCATACGCATGTCCAGTGGTCCGTCGGCGCGAAAACTGAATCCGCGCGCGGGCTCATCCAGCTGGGGTGAGGAAACCCCCAGGTCAAACAGCACACCGGCGAATGACCTTTGTTGAAACCCCGATTCGGCAATCAACTTTGCCATTTCTGAAAACGCCCCTTGCACCACTGTCAGTCGCGAATCCTCCGCAGCACTCTGCTGCGCCTGGCGCACGGCCTGGGGGTCCCTGTCCAGCGCCAGCACCCGACCCCGCTCCGAAAGCACCGCCAGCATCGCCCGGGCATGGCCGCCGCGACCCCAGGTCGCGTCCAGGTATCCGCCCTGGTTGTCGCCCTCGGGCGCAAGCTTCAGGCCCGCCAGAACCTCCTCCAGCAGAACCGGCCGATGCTCGGCGTTGTCCGGCACGACGCCGCCCCCTACAGGGCCAGCGATTCCAGTTCAACGGGCAGCGGTCCGCCGGCTTCGTCCTCGCTGAGCCACTGTTCGCGGCGCTCGTTCCAATGCGCCTCGTTCCAGATTTCGAATTTGTTGCCCTGGCCGATCAGAACCACGCGCTTGTCGATTCCGGCAAATTCACGCAAAGGAGTCGACACCAGCACCCGGCCGGCGCTGTCCAACTCGACGTCGGTGGCATGACCCATAAGGATTCGTTTGAGCTTCTGCGCGGTGGCGTCCAGGCTCGGCAGTTTCACCAGGGTGCGCTCGATTTCCTCCCAGATCGGGAGGGGGTACAGCCACAGGCAGCGCTCGCCCATATTGGCGGTGATCACCACACAGCCGTCGGCGTCCGCCTGCAGGGTTTGCCGGTATTTGACCGGCACCTGCAGGCGCCCCTTGGCATCCAGATTCAGCGCACTGACACCACGAAACATTTAATTACACCGGGCGGCCCAAAGGCTGCCTATTTCCCCACAATTTCCCACCATTTCACACTATAGAGACACAGACAAACCGGTGTCAACCGCTCAGAACGGAGTTTTCCCTGAAAAGACAAACGGTTAGAGAAACATGCACGGACGGTCCCGATTTCCGGGGGAAATCGGGACGAAACAGAAAAAACAGCTAAATCAAAGAGATAGGGGTCGGCCTGTAAGCCGGGTTCTGTCGAGGACAGCCATTCATCTAGGGCCGGCGTCACCACCGGCCTCCAGCGACCTACCCGGACCCGGCGCGGGCCACGCCATCGGGTCCCTATTCGGTCTTGCTCCGGGTGGGGTTTACCCTGCCACCCGTGTTACCACGGGCGCGGTGCGCTCTTACCGCACCATTTCACCCTTACCGGCCTCCCGGAGGAGACGTAGGCGGTATGTTTTCTGCGGCACTTTCCGTCGGTTTACACCGCCCAGGCGTTACCTGGCACCCTGCCCTGTGGAGCCCGGACTTTCCTCCCCCACCCGAAGGCGGCGGCGACTGTCCGGCCGACCCCGGCGGGAAAGTACGGCAGGCGGTTCCGCGTAGCAAGCATTCGCACCGCCACCGGGCTTGCCCCGGCGCTAAACCTCGCGGCCCCTTCCCTGGGGCCGCTCGCATCGGGGCTCCTCGCTCCGCCGTCCCTGGCTCCCGCTCGTCGCCACGACGCGCCCGGGCAAGCCCAGCTCCGGCGCGCAATCTCTGGTGCGGCTCCCCGCCAGCCGGAGAAGATGAGGTGAGGCGGGACGGGGTTTCAGCCCTTGCGGCGCTCCAGGATGCGCGCATAGATCTGCTTGCGTGGCAGCCCGGTGATCTTCGCCGCCACCCCCGCGGCCTGGGCCACCGGCAGCGCATCCCCCAGCGCCGCAAGCACCCGTTCCAGATCCGGCGCGGCCGGGTCCGGCGAACCGGTCACCACGATCACACATTCACCACGGGGGCTCTCCTTCACCCGGTCGGCAAGTTCCTGGAGCGTGCCGCCCGCAACTTCTTCGTGCAGTTTGGACAGTTCGCGTACCAGCGCAGCGGGCCGCTGCGCGCCGAAAACCGCGGCCATGTCCCGCAGGCTCGCCGGCACCCGGTGGGGGGATTCAAAAAACACCAGCGTGCGCGGCTCGTCCCGAAGCTCCTGCAGGCGCTTGCGGCGAGCGGCGCCTCGGGACGGAAGAAATCCCTCGAAAACAAAGCGTTCGCAGGGCAGGCCGCAGACAGACAAGGCCGCGGTCACTGCGCTTGGTCCCGGCACCACCGACACATCGAAGCCGGCGACACGCGCGGCGCGCACCAGCCGGAAACCCGGGTCGCTGATCAGCGGGGTACCGGCATCACTGATGAGCGCCAGCTGCTGGCCCGCCGCCAGGCGTTCCAGCAGCGCCGGCAATCGCTGCTCCTCGTTGTGCTCGTGCAGGGACAGGCGTTTGCCGCGGGCGCCGATGGGATCCAGCAAACGCGCGGAGTGGCGGGTGTCTTCGCACAGGACAAGGTCCGCTTCCCGGAGCAGGCGCCGCGCGCGCTCCCCCAGGTCCTCGAGATTGCCGATCGGGGTCGCCACCACCCAGAGTTGACCTTTTTTGCCTGCCATAAGCGGATCGATGTACTCTCGGGTCTCTTGCCCAGGGATGGATTCCCAGGGATGGATTCCCAGGGATGGATTTTCCCCGCGTTCGGGGGCCAGGCTGCCTCGTGTCCCACGCATGATAACCAAGCACCGCGCATCGGCGTCAGTCCTGTCGCTGGCGCTTCTCATCGCCGCCTGTGGCCGCATGCCCCTCGAACGGCTGCCGGTGCCGGAGCACCGCCCCACACCCCGCGAGTATGGATTGCGGCAGCCTGCCGCGCAGCAGTCACAGATTCCGCCGATGGAAGAAGCGCGCCGATACGCCGAGGCCGCGTTGTCCGCCAGTCCCGCCGACCAGGTACATCTGCGGTTGCGCGAGGCCGAGGCCCTGTATCGCGCCGGCCAGTACCAGGCCGCCGCGACCAGCGTGAAGAGGCTCGGCGATACCAGCGTGCTGCAGCCCCCCGAGACCCTGCGCCTGGGCTTGCTGCAGGCACGGCTCGCGCTTCAGGAAAACCGTCCACGGAGCGCGGTCAGCACGCTCCACCGCGTGCGCCCCGCCGGCGGCGTGGCGCCGGAGCTGCTGGCGGAATATTACGCCCTGCTCGCCCACGCGTACTCCCGCTCGGACAATCTGTTGGGGGCCGTGCGCACCCTGCTGGAACGGGGCCGTTACCTCACCGACCCGTCGCAGCTCACAGAAAACACCCGTTACCTGTGGCAGCAACTGCAGTTGCTGGACGATGCCACGCTGTCCGAGGCCATCGCGCGGGTGCCGCCCGGCAGTGAGCTGGCCGGCTGGCTGGATCTGTCGGTGCTCTCCAACCGTTTCGCCACCCAACCGCAACAGCTCGCGAGTATGCTGGGCGACTGGCGGCAGCGCTACCCGGGACACCGGGGCGAGATTTTCGTGCGACCGCTGACATTGGACTGGACCGAGCCGGGCCTGTCCCGGGTCGCCTTGCTGCTTCCCCTGAGCGGCCGATTCGCCGAGGCCGGCCGCGCCGTGCAGGACGGGTTCATGGCCATGCACAAGGCCAATCTGGACCCGGGGCGTCCCGAGGTGCTGGTCTACGACGCCGGCGAGGACCCGGCGCTGTTGCCGTATCTCCTGCGCCAGGCCATCGGCGACGGGGCACAACTGGTGGTCGGACCACTGGGCCGCGATGCCGCCGGCGCCGCAGCGGCCCTGGCCGGGCAGGTACCGGTGCTGTTTCTCGGCAAACTGGAGGGACCGGCACCTCTGATGAGCCTGCAGTTCGGCCTCGACCCGGAAGACGAGGCGCGGGACGTGGCACGCCGCGCCTGGCTCGACGGTCACCGTGTTGCAACGGTGCTGTATCCGCGGACCCCGCGTGGTCAGCGCATTCACCAGGCCTTCGCCAGCGAATGGCAACAGCTCGGCGGTCGGGTCGCCGCCAGTGAAGGATTTCGACCATCGGAGACCGATTATTCGCGAATCATCATGCGCCTGCTCGAACTGGACGCCAGTGAGGCGCGCAAGGATCGCCTGCAGTCCCTGCTGGGCACGCAACTGGAGTTCGAACCCCGGCGCCGCCACGACATTGATTTCGTTTTCCTGGTGGCGGACCCGGTAACCGGTCGGTTGGTCAATCCCCAGCTGCGCTTTCATCGTGGCATTGGCCTGCCGGTGTACTCCACCTCCGGCATCTTCAGCGGACAGGTCTCGCCCATTCATGATGCCGACCTGGTCGGCGTGCGTTTCCCGGAAATGCCATGGATGCTGGAGCAGTTCGGTCGCGAGCAGTCCATTCGTCGGCAACTGCAGGGCAACTGGGAGTTTCGCCATACCCAGCTCGACCGCCTGTATGGCATGGGCATCGACAGCTACCGGTTGATGGCGATGGTGCCAAGGCAGCCCGCGGCGGTGGGACAATTTCACTTATCCGGGGTCACCGGGTCCCTGAGCGGCGACGGCCAGGGTCGGGTGTTGCGCCGCGCGGTGTGGGCGCGTTTCGAGCGCGGCGCGCCGGTTCCACTGGATCAACCCACACCGGAACTTCCGGGACGGCAAGGGAATGCCGACTTTTCGGACCGGCCGCGCGGCTGAAGCCCGGGCCGCGCGTCACCTTCGCGCGAGGGGCCTTTCGCTGGTCACACGCAACTACCACTGCCAAGGCGGTGAGATCGACCTGGTAATGCGCGAGGCCGACGTGCTGGTGTTCGTGGAAGTGCGCTACCGGGCTTCCGCCACCTTCGGGTCGGCGCTGGAAAGCGTGACCTTCACCAAGCAGCAACGCCTGCGCCGCGCGGCACGCCACTTCCTCGTGCATAATACCGACCTGTCCCGCCTGGCGTGCCGATTCGACGTTGTTGCATTGTCACCACGGCGCGGACGGGTGGTCCTCGAGTGGATCCGAAACGCGTTTTGAGCCGGCCATGAACCTGAGCGAACGGGTACGCAGCAATTTCCAGGACAGCGTCGACGCGGTCACGGCCTGCATGGAGGATCTGGCCGAACCGGTGGCCACTGCCGCGCAACGCATTTTCAACAGCCTGCGATCCGGACAACGCGTACTGGTGTGCGGCAATGGTGGTTCCGCAGCGGACGCCCAGCATTTCTCCGCGGAGCTGCTGAATCGGTATCTCGCCGAGCGCCCGGCGCTCGGCGCCGTGGCGCTCACCAGCGATGGTGCCACCCTCACCGCGATCGCCAACGACGAGGACTTTTCCCAGGTGTTCGCGCGGCAGGTGCGGGGCCTCGGACGTCCCGGCGACCTGCTGCTGCTGATCACCACCTCGGGCAACTCGGCGAACCTGGTCGAGGCCGTGGCGGCGGCCCGCGAACAAAAGATGAGCTGTATCGCTCTGACCGGTCGCGATGGTGGCGAGCTGGCACGGCAACTTGGCGAGATGGATCTGGAACTGCGGGTCGGCTCGGACCGAACGCCACGCATCCAGGAAGTGCATGGAATTATCATCCACTGCCTGTGTGACCTGGTGGACCAGCTGGTTCTCGCTGACGACCGGTGAACAGTCGCGGCAAGATCCTCGAGCCGGAGGGGCTGGCGTCCGGCATCCGCGACCTGAGCCGTCCGCTGGTATTCACCAACGGTTGTTTCGACATCCTGCATCGTGGTCACGTGGCCTACCTGGAAGAAGCCCGCGAACTGGGGGGCAGCCTCCTGGTAGCACTCAACAGCGACGCCTCGGTGCGCGCGCTCAAGGGGGAGGGACGCCCGGTGAACCCGCTGGAAGACCGCCTTGCGGTGTTGGCCGCGCTGGCCTGCGTGGACGCTGTGACCTACTTCGATCAACCCACCCCGCTGGCGCTGATCCAGCGGGTCCGACCGGACCACCTGGTGAAGGGCGGTGACTGGCCGGTGGAACGCATCGTCGGCGCCGCAGAGGTCGCCGCCTGGGGCGGCCAGGTGCATAGCATCCCGATACGTTATGAGCGTTCCACCTCGCGCCTGCTCGCGTCCCTGAGCCGCCCATGACCGCGCTGGCGGCCGGGCTCAAACAGGCACTGGTGGATGCGGTAGGCAGTTCGCAGGTGCTCACCGAAAACGCCGACACCTGGGCCTACGGTGGGGACAACTCGCGCAAGCATGCGCCGCCGGACGCGGTGGTATTCGCCGACAGTCATGAACAAGTGCTTGCGGTAGTGCGCGCCTGCCGCGCCGCAGCTTGTGCGCTGGTGGCCCGCGGCCGCGGCACCGGAACCACCGGTGGCTGCATCCCCATTGCCGGTGGCGTGGTGTTGAGCCTGGAGCGCATGAACCGGGTGCTGGAAGTCAGCCCCGCCGACCGCCTGATGGTAACCGAGCCCGGCGTCACGAATGGTGAAGTGCAACGGGTGGCGGGCGAGCACGGGCTGTTCTGGGCACCGGATCCCTCCAGCGCCGACTATTGCAGCGTCGGCGGCAACCTGGCCTTCAATGCGGCTGGCCCCCGCGCGGTCAAGTACGGTAGCGTTCGCGAGAATGTACTCGGCTTGCGGGCGGTCACCGGACGCGGGGAAAGCATTCGCACCGGAGTCCGCACCACCAAGGGCGTGGTCGGCTACGACCTCACCCGGTTGCTGGTGGGCTCCGAAGGCACACTCGCCATTATCACGGAAGCTACATTGCGCTTGCTGCCCCGCCCGGCGGCGCTGTGCACGCTGAAGGCCGTCTACTCGAACTTCGAGGCCGCCACCGCCGCCATTGTGCGGGTGATGGGTCAACCGGTCACACCCTGCGCCCTCGAGTTCATCGATGACGGCGCGCTGGAGTTGTTGCAGCGTTCGGCACAGGTGACGATTCCCGACGGCGCGCAGGCCCTGCTGATGGTGGAAGTGGACGGGGAACCGGACAGCATCGACGCGGCGGAGCACGCACTGCGCGGGGCGCTCGCGGGAGATGGTCTGCTGCAACTGACCAGTACCAGCAACCCGGCGGAACGCGCCACGCTATGGGAAACGCGCAAGGCGCTTTCGCCCGCACTGCGCCACGTAGCCCCCAACAAGATCAACGAAGACGTGGTGGTTCCGGTTTCGCGCATGCCGGAGCTGATCCGCGGTCTTAAGGAACTGAGTCAGCGCTACGACATCCCGATCGTCAATTTCGGACATGCGGGCAACGGCAACATCCACGTCAACCTGTTATACGACTCCAGCGACCCCAACCAGGAGCGCGCAGCACGGCCGTGTCTGGACGAGGTGTTCTCGCTGGTGCTGGCGCTGGACGGCACCTTGTCCGGGGAACACGGCGTGGGCCAGGAGAAACGCGATTTCGTCGGCCGGGAAATCGACGCCACGACCCGCGCACTGATGCACGATCTGCGCCGGCAATTCGATCCGGACGGGATTCTCAATCCCGGCAAGATGCTGCCCCCTGCATGAATCCCCTTGAGCCAGACCAGGCCCGGGCCCTGGCCATCGCGGTGCAGCGGGCCCGCGCCGTTCTCCGGGAGAGTGGTGATTTCGACCCGCTACGTTTCGCGCGGGCATATATCGCGGCGGGCGGCCCGCCGGGGGCGGACGCGGATTTTCAGCAGTTGCTGCTGGAATCGCTGAACGAGGCACAGCCACGTAGTACGGACCCACGCCTGGCGCTGGAACTGCGTCGGGTGCGGGAAGAGACCCGCTGGGCACAATTCGCCAGCGACGACACCTGCGTCGGGATGTTCGTGGAACTGTTGAATCCCAACCCGGATCCAGCCTGCCAGGCCTGGCTGGAACGGGACCGGGGTCTGGGGGGCAGCGTGCTGTCGCCCACCGAAGTGGTGGTGTTAGCGCCGGAATGCGGCCCCTGGCGCTGCAGGCCGGTGAGTTGCCACGAGGTAGAACAGTAGCCGCGCCCTCTCAGCTAACGGATACGATGAGCAGGACAACGAAGGCGATCACCAGCGCCACCGGCCACAGAAAGGCGGGCCAGTCTTTTTCGGCGCGGGCGCTTTCCTCGAATACACGCCGGAATCCGCCCCGGTACAGGAAAAAAACCAGCACCAGCAGGATAGCAACGCCGATGAGTTCCCAGGTGGGCGTGCTGGTCATTTTGCCTCCACGCGGTCCATGAGATCCGGCAGAAATTTCCAGAATCCCGCTTCCAGGGCGGCATAGTGCACGCGCACCTCCTCCAGCGAACCCCGGAACTGGTTCGGAAAACGGATTCGCGAGGCAACGCCATCGAGGATCCGCTCCACGCTGGCCAGTTCCCGGCAGGCGAGCAGCGGATTGTGGCGCACCAGGTGCGGAAGCTGCTCGCGCAGGCGCTCCGGCAGGCTGTCCCGGTGCGCCTCCAGCACGGAAAATACCCGCGCGCTGAAGGCACTGAGCCTACCTTCCGCGAAGTGACTCCAGTGACGGGCAAGAAAATGGTCGTAACAGATGTCCAGCA
Organism: Gammaproteobacteria bacterium; assembly: GCA_022340345.1. Classification (GTDB taxonomy): domain Bacteria; phylum Pseudomonadota; class Gammaproteobacteria; order HyVt-429; family HyVt-429; genus JAJDOE01. Next base: position 29,293 of record JAJDOE010000052.1, on the reverse strand, counting down.
CGATGCCGGCGAAACGCCGCCGCCGGGGAGAAAACCGGTTGCGCAAGCGTCGATTGGTTTCATGGCCGTCCATGAAGCTGTCCACCTGGCGGTGCAGGCGGATGGCATCGCGGACCGCCGGATCGAAACGATCCACCAGCGGTCCCTTGACGAAGTCACCCAGCATGGCGCCCAGGATGCCCTGTTCGGAATGGCGGGAGACATAGCAGTGGGCCAGATAATTCACGGCGTAATCCCGGCGTCATAGTACCACCCGAGTCCGCGGTCGCAGCGTGTCCCGTCTCGAAGTCATCGCCCTGGTGCTTTCCATGGCCGTGGTGGGCCTCAGCTTCGGCGCCGCCGCTCCGCTGGTGTCGGCGCTGCTGGAACAACGTGGGCTCAGCGAATACTTCACCGGCGCGGTTTCCGGAATTCTCGCCGTCGGCATCATTCTCGGCAGCCCGATGGCCGGTCGCTGGGTCACCCGCTACGGTGCGCGCCGCGTGAACAGCCTGGGAATCGCCGGCCAGGCCGTCGGCTTCCTGGCGATCGGCGCCGCGATGCTGGCACACCCCGCCTGGCTGTTTCCGGCTCGCCTGCTGCTGGGCGCAGCCGCCACCATGACCTTCGTAGCGGCCGAGTACGCCTTGCTCACCGGCACCCGCGCCGGGCACCGGGGCCGGGTGATGGCGCTGTACGGCTCCATGCTTGGCAGTGGTTTCATGCTCGGGGTGTTCGCCAGCAACCCGGTCTACGAACGCCTGGGCCTGTGGGCTTTCCCGGCCATCGCCGCGGTGGCGCTGGTCGTTCTGCCGCTGATCCGTTTTGGAATCCGCCTGCCGCAGAACCCGCCAGCATCCGGGACACCGGTGGAAACCCGTCACCGCGTAGCCACCCTGCCGTGGCGGCTGCTGGCGCTGGCATTGTTCGGTTCCGCGCTGTTCGGCGCGCTGGATACCGCCTTTTCCGGCGCCTATCCGGTGGAGGCCATGCGCCTGGGCCTGGACCGCGGCCAGGCCCTGGAACTGGTGGGGATGGTGGCGCTGGGAACGGTCATTGGTCAGCCGTTCAGCGGCGCGGTGGCGGATCGCATCGGCACCCGTGCCACGCTGGTGGCGGTGTGTGCGTTGGGCCTGGTGGTGGCGCTGGTGTGCGGCTGGCTTGCCACCGGCTTGCCAGCGACCCGCCCGTGGCAGGCGGCCGCCTTCGTCGTGCTGGGCATGGCCATCGGCGGAGCCTACCCGGTGTCGCTGGCCATGCTGCCGGAGCGGGTACCTCCGCAGGCGCTGGCCCGCGCCAACGCCGCGTTCTCCAGCGCCTACGGCTGGGCCTCGTTGCTGGGTCCGGTACTGGCGGCGGGTCTCATCGACGCGAGCATCGGGCTGGGCTTGCTGGGCTGGGCGGTGCCGGCCCTGTGCGCGGTGGTATTCGCGGTCGGCTGGCCGCTGGCGTGGCTGGACCGCAAATGGTGATGCGTCCATGCCGCGCGTCCCCCAGCGCAGAACCTCGCACTCCTTCCCTGGCGGGGCGAGGTTTAGCCAGGGCGCCTGACCCGCCCTGGCTCGAAGTGCGCACGACTACGGCGCAGCGACGGCGAGCGTCTGGCTCTTGCCCTTGCGACGCACCCGGATCTCGATGGATTCGCCCTTGTCGTAGGAGTTGAGGATGCGGAAAGTCTGCGACGGGCCCTTCGGCGTGCGCCCGGCGATGGATTCGATCACGTCCCCGCCACGCAGTTTGAGGTCACTGCCCTGGGGCACGGCCACCACCAGCACGCCGTCTTTGGCGCCGAAATAGGCGCCCAGGTCCGGATTGAGGGAAACCAGTTCCACCTCTCCCCAGGCGCCGCGCTCGAAACCGCTTTGCTCGCGAATGATGACTTCCTTGTGATGGGGCATACCGTCAAAGCGATAGCTGAAGGCCTGGCCGCCGGGTCCGCCCTGGGCCGCCACCAGGCTGGTCTTGTGGGTCTTTCCGTCCCGGCGATACGCCACCTCCAGCTCCTCACCGGGCTCCAGGCTTTCCAGCGCCCCGAGCATGCGTTGGCCTGGGTGTTTTACACCCTCCAGGTTTTCGCCGCGCACAACCAACAACACGTCGCCCGCCTTGAGGCCGGCCTTTTCGGCGGGTCCGTCGGGGGTCACCGCCTTCACGATCACGCCGGCTTCCTTACCATCCTGCTCGTCGACCTCGAAGGCAATGCCGATATGCGCCTTGCGCGCATGCCAGTCCATGCCCAGGTCCTCGAAGCGGCGCATCAGGTGGCCCAGGTCACCGAGGCCGTCGACTTCCACGTCCACACTATTGCGGTCGCGATCATGGGCCACGGCGGGCGCGGCCAGTGCCAGCGGCGCCAGCAGCGCGACAACAGCAAAAACAGTCTTGTTCACGATTTACCTCCGTTGCGATGAAGCGGGTTCTTTCAAAGCGGTGCGGGACCAGCCGGATGGCGCCATGCGCAGATCCACCAATTGCTGCATCGATGCGACACGCTGGCGCCACAGTTCCTGTTCCAATCCGGCGTTGCGCTGCCGGGACCAGCCATCTGCGAGCATCTGATCCAGCATGGCAATGCGATCCTGCAGGGCCGCGCTGCGCGCCGCTTCCCGCAAGCTCACAACCCGCGTCGGCGTGAGCCGCTGCCAGTCCGCTTCCAGCGCCTGGGAACGGGCCACCAGACCCGGCAGCGGTTGCGCCGCTACGACCTGCGGCGCGGGTACCGGCGAACGAAACTGCGGCGCAAGAAACAATGCGCCGGCCACGCTCGCCGCCAGCGCGGCGCCCCACCAGCCCGGGTGACGGAAATCCACCTTCCGCGGCAGGGCCCGGCGTACTGCGGGCCAGGCATCCCGGTTTGGCGTGATCTCCGGCAGTGCGCGCAGCGCTTCGCCCATTGCCTCCAGGGAATCGAGCTGTGCCCGGCAGCGGGGACAGCCGACCAGGTGCAGACGGGTTGCCGCCCGGGTGGGTTCTAGCAACTCTGCTGTATCGGGGTGATTTGTTTCGGGTTCTCGCATGTCAGTAGTTCCCGCAGGCGCGCATGCGCCCGCGATAGTCGGGATTTGGAAAAGCTTTCACTCTGTTCCAGGGTGCTGGCGATCTCGCTATGGGTCATGCCCTCTACGTCGTGCAGCCAAAGTACGGTGCGCGACAGCGGGGACAGCCGCGCCAACGCGCCGTTGAGGTCGAGGCGCTGCTGCGTGCGCATGGCCTCGCCATCCGCGCCCTGGAAATCCGCAGGATCCTCATCGCTGAAGCGTCGCGCCTGGCGTAGTCGGCCGAGAGCATGATTCAGCGTGATGCGCCGCAACCAGGGGCCAAAGGCCGCGTCCCGCCGCAGCTGCACCAGGCGGGTAAACGCATCGATGAAGGTATCCTGCAATACGTCCTGGGCCTCGGCATCGGAGCCGCTGACCCGCAACGCCAGGGTAAAGACCGATCGCTCGAAACGGCGGAACAGGATCTCCAATGCCGACCGGCGGCCCTGCCGGGCGGCGGCGATCAGGTCTTCCTCCACGGGTTGTGCGAAGCCGGTAGCCATCTACCGACTTAGATACCCCAGAGGGGGAAAAGGTCGCAGGAAAAGGGAAATCCGGGTACGGCGGGGCGCCCTCAGGCCGAGGAAACCGGCGACCCGGCCACCTCGAACCACTCCACCAGGTGGTTGCCCCGCGGCGCCTCCCGGGCCACCAGCAGGTGTTCCTCGCCATCCAGTTCCGCGAGGATTCCGGGCGGTGTGTATATCCCGGCGGGCACCACGCACCGGGCTCCGCGGCCAACACCGGGCAGCGGCGGCAGCAGTGCGAACTCGAACCCGGTCACCCCGTTCGCCTGTGCCGGTCGTCCCTGCATCGCGCGCGCCCCGGTACCGAGCTTGAACACGCCGACGTGAATACGCTCCGGGTCCGCACGCGCCCAGCGGGTCACGCCCAGGATCCAGGAATCGTCGCCGTCCGCCGGGCGCAGCAGCAGCAACTCGCCGGCCCGCACCGGGCCGTCCAGATCCACGCAGGGACCGGACAGCTGCAGGCCAAACAGGCTCTCGTCCACGCTGACCCACTCCTGCGGTTTCGGAGTAGGCCGCCCCGAGAGCATGTCGACCACGGCGCTGAAGCCATGCAACACCTGGAACGGGCGCTCGGTGTTTTCCCGCGGCCAGGCGCGTTCGCGAAAGTCGCCCAACTGACGCATCAGGCCCCGGGCGAGAAAACGGGCCTGGGCCACGGGCACCCCGGGAAACAGCTCGCCGGCGGCTCCGGCCTCCCGTTGCTCGTCTTCGGTTTTCAGGCGAGCCAGCAGCGGTCGGGTATCGAGGATCAGCTCGATGTCCGGTTGACCGTTCCAGCGCAGTGGCGCATGGTCTTCGCCGAGGCACACGGCGAAGCGCCCGGTGCCCGGTATTTTTCCCGCCGCGTGGCGCAGGCGCGCAACGGCCGCCAACTGTGGCATGGCGGTGTGGATACAGCGCTGGGAGAAAGCGGAGAAGTAGTCGCAGCGCAACAGGCCGGTCAGCAGGATTTCCTTGTAACTCTGGCGCAGGGCAGCCCGATCTCCATCCGGCGATCTCACCCCATCGCGGAACAGGGCGTTGGCAGCAGACCAGAGACCCGCCGCGGCCGGCTGGCAACTCAGCTGCGCGATTCGCAACTCCTGGTGCAGGCTGGCAAGGCCCGCGCTGCGCGCACCGGGCGCATCGATTTCGCCAAGCTCCGCCAGTTTCTGCCAGGCGCTGCAGAGATGGCGCGCCAATCCGGCGACTCGCGTTGCACGCCCCAGCACGGCAGGGGTCAGTGGCGGATCCCAGTCCGCGTCAGCGTCCGCCAGTCGCGTAACGATGCTGGCCAGGGATTCCCCGGCAGCATCCAGTCGCGCACGACTGGGCGGCGCGGCGAGTTCTTCTTCCAGTGTGCTGATCGCCTGCTCGAGGCGTTCGGGGTTTGCCAGGCGATCCGGCTCGAAGCCGGGCACGCTCAGTTCGAGGATTCCGGGAAGCCCGGCCAGCTGGCGGTGAAGCTCGTCGGATAGCGGCAACGAGCCATTGAGCGGGATGCGGACCGTGCGCTGACCATCCGACTCCGCCAGCGAATAGGGTCCGACACCGACACCGTGGCGGCGGAGCGCAACCATCAAACGAGCCAGAGTCCCCGGCCTCCCATCCAGCCGGGCGGCGATACTGGCATCCATTCCACTCTCCGTGTCAGAGGTCCTTGCCGCCACCACCCCCCCCAGGGCGCGCGGCCTTTATTGGTATTCTTTTCGGTCTTCTTTTTCCCTGCCCGCGGCACGCGGTCCGCGTTTTCCCCCGCGACCCCGTTCACTACCCGCAGCGTCGGCCCGATGGTCCGGCCCGCCCCCGATTTTCCACCATCGATATCCGCGTGGTCCGCGGGGCGCGTGAAATCATAACCCCACCGGAATGTGTATTACCACCGTTGGAGCTTGCAAAAACCGCCGGGCACGGGCCAACTGTGGCGCCCGAATGGCGCCCCGAGGACCCAGGCATGAATCCGATATTGCGACTGCTTCCGGCCCGGGACTGGCTCGCGAACTACCAGCGGGGGGACTTGCCGGGCGACGTGGTGGCCGGCCTGGTGGTCGCCATCATGCTGGTGCCCCAGGGCATGGCCTATGCCCTGCTCGCCGGCCTGCCCGCCCAGGTGGGGCTGTACGCCAGTGTGCTGCCGCTGCTCGCCTACGCCCTGTTTGGCAGCAGCCGCACCCTGGCGGTGGGACCGGTAGCCATCATCTCGCTGATGGTAGCGGCCGCCGCCGGCGAAATCGCCGCCCCCGGAAGTGCGGCCTACCTTTCGGCAGCGTTGCTGCTGGCGTTGCTTTCCGGGCTGATGCTGCTGGTCATGGGCCTGGCTCGCCTGGGATTCATCGTCAATTTCATGTCGCACCCGGTAATTTCCGGGTTTACCAGCGCCGCCGCGCTGGTGATCGGATTCAGCCAGCTCAAGCACCTGCTGGGCATTTCGCTTCCGCAAACACACCAGTTCCTGGACGTGATCGTGGCCGTGTTCGGCCAGCTCGCCTCTATCAACCCGGTAACCCTGGTCATCGGCCTGGGCAGCATCGGCCTGCTGCTGAGCGCCGGTCGCCTGGCCCGATTTGTCGCCGACCCCGGTTCGCAGGCGGGCCAGGTGCTGGGGCGCTCCGGCCCGCTGTTCGCGGTGGTGTTGTTTACCGGGCTGGTGGCCGCGTTCGGCCTGGACCGCAGCCACGCCGTAGCGATCATCGGCGAGATTCCTGCCGGCCTGCCGGAGTTTGCCTGGCCAGGCCTGGATCGGGGCATGGTCGTGCAATTGCTGACCTCCGCCGCACTCATTGCGCTGGTGGGTTTCCTGGAGAGTGTCTCCGTCGCCAAGGCACTGGCCTCCAAGCGCCGCGAAATTGTGGATGCCGACCGGGAACTGGTGGGCCTGGGCGCCGCCAACATTGCCGCCGCCTTGACCGGCGGCTACCCGGTAACCGGCGGCTTCAGCCGATCGGTGGTGAACTTTACCGCCGGGGCCAACACCCAACTGGCCGCGATGGTCACCGCGGTACTGGTAGCGATTGCGCTGCTGGCTCTGACGCCATTGTTTTTCTTCCTGCCCAAGGCCGTTCTGGCGGGGATCATCGTGGTGGCGGTGGCGCGGCTGGTGGACGTGGCGCCGCTGAGAAACGCGTGGCGATACAACAAAGCGGACGCCGCGGCACTACTGGTGACTTTTCTTGCGGTCCTTAGCTGGGGAGTGGAAGTCGGCATCCTCACCGGTATCGGCTCGTCCCTGCTACTGCTGTTGTGGCGGGCGAGCCGCCCCCATGTCGCCATCGTCGGCCGGGTAGGCGACAGCGAACATTTCCGCAATGTGAAACGCCACCAGGTGCGTACCTGCCCCCAGGTAGCGGCGGTGCGGATTGACGAGAGCTTGCATTTCGCGAATGCCCGGGTACTGGAAGAAACCCTGCTGGGCCTGGCGGCCAACAGCAAAGAGCTGGAGCACATCGTGCTGATTTGCAGCGCGGTGAACCTGATCGACAGTAGTGGCCTGGAGACGCTGTACAAACTTCGCGAGGAATTGCAGGATGCCGGCATCACGCTGCACCTGGCGGAGGTCAAGGGTCCGGTGGAAGACCGCCTGCAACGTACCGACTTTCTGGAAGTCCTGAAACCGGGCCGCGTATTTCTCAGTACCGACGAGGCAATGCGAGCCCTGGACTGCGTATAGACAACACCGAAAAGCGACGAGCGCCAAATGAAACCGATTGAACTCAACCAGGGAAAATGCAAAACCTATCTGGTGTCCTGCCCCGACACCGGTAGCGCCATGCTCATCGACCCGGTCGCCGGCAACGCCGACCGGTACCTCGCGATGCTGGCCTATCGTGGCCTGACCCTGGAGTGGTTGGTGGATACCCATACCCATGCAGATCACCCCTCCGGCACGGCGCTGATGCATGCGCTCACCGGCGCCACGATCGTCATGCACGAACGAGCGCCGACACCGATCGTCGGCCGTCACGTGAAAGACGGAGAACAGCTAGCCGCGGGCAAGCTGAAATTCACCGTCCTGTATACGCCGGGACACACCCCGGACAGCATCAGCCTGTATGGACACGGCTACGTTTTCACCGGAGACGTGCTGCTGATCCACGGAACCGGGCGTGCGGATTTCGCCGGCGGTGACGCCGGGGACCAGTACGACGCGATTACCGGCAAGTTATTCGTCCTTCCCGACGACACCGTGGTACTGCCGGGACATGATTACCGGGGCAATACCCAGTCCACCATCGGCCAGGAAAAGCAACACAACCCGCGGGTCGCCGGCAAAACTCGCGACGAGTACGTCGCGCTGATGGACAGCATCGAGTTCCCGCTACCGGACAAGATTCAGGAAGTGCTGCAACCGAACCAGTCGGCCATCGATGACGAAAAAATGCCCTTTCCGTCCCTGTCGCAACTCAGCGACGTGCAGCAACTGCGACCCGCCCAGGTGCGGGAGCGGCTCCAGGCCGGGGCCGGACTGATCGATGTTCGCGAGGCGGAGGAATTCAACGGCGAACTGGGGCACATCGAGGGCGCCCGGCTGGTGCCCCTGAAGGAACTGGTGCAGGCCGCCAGCGACCTGGACAAGCAGCGGCCGTGGATCCTGATTTGCCGGTCGGGAGTGCGCAGCACCACCGCTGCCGCCATGCTCACGGCGCTGGGTTTTGACGAGGTCTACAACCTCCGCGGCGGCATGCTCGACTGGCAAAGCGAGGCCTGAAGCGCGCTGCCGGTTGACCCCAGCGGCAGTTACCGCGGATCAAAGCGCCATCGCCAGGCGCACCAGCTCCGCCAGGGAATGGGCAGCCATTTTGTTCATTACCCGGGAACGGTGGACCTCCACGGTCTTGATGCTCAGCCCCAGTTGGTCGGCGATCTGCTTGTTGGAAAGCCCGGCCACTACGCAGTCCAGCACCTCCCGTTCGCGTGCGGTAAGGGTCTCGAAACGGCGGCTGAGGTCCTGTTGCCTGGCCTGGGCCTCCTGGTCCGCCGCGGCGTGCGCCATGGCATCGTGGATCCGCTCCAGCAACTCCTCATCGTCGTAGGGCTTTTCGATGAAATCCCGTACACCCGCCTTCAGGGCGCGAATCGCCATCGGCACATCCGCGTGGCCGGTAACGATGACCACCGGCAGGTGAGAGCCTGCTTCGTGCAGCCGCTGCTGCAGTTCCAGTCCGCTCATACCCGGCATGCGCACATCCAGCACCAGGCAACCGTGACTGGCGCCGTCCCACGCATCGAGGAACTCCGTGGCGCTGGCAAAAGTGAGCGCCGGCAGGCCCGCGGAATCCACCAGCCAGCTCAGAGACGTGCGTACCGCCTCATCGTCGTCAACGATATACACCGTGCCCGGCGGGTCGTTCATGCCACCCCCTGCCTGGCCTCGCCATGAGCCGGCAAGTCAAAATAAAAGCGGCTACCGCTGTCCGGCGTGAGCTCCACCGCCAGCGTGCCACCATGGGCCTCGATGATGCTGCGGCTGATGGACAGGCCCATCCCCATTCCCTCGGGCTTGGTGCTGAAAAACGGGTCGAATAAGCGTTCCCGGTCCTCGTCCGGCACACCGCGACCGGAATCCAGAACCTCGACCCGTACCCGTTCGCCACGTTGGCTGCTTCGGATCAGCAGGCTGCGGGTGTCGCCACCCGCCATCGCCTCGACCGCATTGCGGGTCAGGTTGAGCAGCACCTGCTCGAGCTGGATACGGTCCCCCAGCACCGGGGGAAGCTCGTCTTCCAACTCCAGTTGCACCCGAACGTCGTTGCGTTCGGCCTCGGGGGCCGCGATATGGGCAACGCCACGCACCGTGTCGTTGAGATCCACAACCTCCGCACGGGGTTCGCGCTTACGAACGAATTCCCGCAGCCGGCGGATGATCTGCGCGGCGCGCTCCGCCTCCGCGGTGGCGCGTCCCATGGCATCAACCAACGCGGGGTCCACCTCGGAAGCGGACAGGCGTCGCAAAACGCCGCGGGTGTAGTTCATTACCGCGGTCAGGGGCTGGTTCAGTTCATGAGCCAGACCCGAGGCCATCTCACCCATGGTGCTCAGGCGGGCCACGTGGGCAAGTTCACTCTGGTGCTGGCGGGCCTGCTCTTCCGCCCGCAGGCGCTCGCTTTCCCCGCCGATCCACTGCGTCATGAGTTGCAGGATATCCACGTCCACCGAGGTGAAAGGCCCGGACCTTTGATCCGCATCCAGGAATACCAGCACCCCGAAAAAATCCTTGGCGCCACGGGCGGCGGCCGCGAACGCGGTGTTGGTTCCGGGCGCCAGCCCGACACCGTCGAGCACCACCTGGGGTTCGCTGGAGGCGACGGTAGCGCGCAGGAAATTTGCCGGAGGGGATAGTAGCAGCGGATCGCCGAATCGGCACAGGACCACCGGCTCCGCACCGCGGATGTCCACGAACAGGCCGGCACGCAGTTGAAAATACTCGCAACCGATTCGCAGCATCGTATTCAGGTGTTCGCGCAGGCTGGCGCCCCGCCGGTTTGTCGCATCGTGCAACTGGCGCAAGGCGCGTTCGCTGCTACGCAATGCTTTTTCCGCACGCAGGCGTGCCTGGATGTCCTCCGTGAGGTCACGGTTTACGCGTTCCAGTTCGCGGGTTCGGTCCCGTACCCGTTGCTCCAGCTCCTCCCGATGGCGGGCAAGCGCGGTCTGGGCTGCGGCGCGTTCGTCCACCTCCCGTTGCAGTTCCAGGCGCGACTGGGCCAGTCGCCGGTTCATATTGATCACGTAGCTGGTCAGCGAGGCAAGCAACAGGAAGGCCACCGCGCCGGCGGCCAGCCAGGCGCCGTACTCCCGCACCAGCGCGGCGATACTCACCCGACCCAACTCCCGGTAGGGGCCAAGACGCAAATCCCGTAACAGCTGGTGCACCGGCGAGTAGTCCAGCGGGATGGTCCAACCCGCGGAACGGGAAGCGAGTGCAGCCGGACTGTTCTCGGGCAGCGCCAGCAACGCCACCACCACCTGTTCCGCGAGCCGGTCGGGAGTACTGCTGAGCTTGGCGAAGGGCCATTCCGGGTACAGCCGGGTGGAATGCACGAAGGGAAATCCGGGGCTGGCGTGCGGGCCAAGGATGCGGAAGTCCTTCACCTTCACGCGCCCCGCCTGGGCCATTCGCTCAATAACGTCGGTGCGCACGGTACCCGCATCCACCTGGCCGTTGCGCACCGCCATAACAATACGGTCCTGCGGAAAACCCGCGAATTCCAGGCGTGAAAGGTCGGAGAACGGATCCAGGCCGTGATCCCGCAACTCCCGCCATGCCATCTGGAAACCCCCGAAGGCACTTTTGCTGACGGCCATGAAACTGTGTCCGCGCAAGTCGGAGATCTGCTTGATGTCTTCCCGGTCTGCACGGGTGAAGATAACGGCACCGAAGCGGGTGTAGGGATCCTGCTGGCGCTGGTTCTTCAGCGTGGCGATGCGGGACACTCCGTAGCGGGCCTCCAGCACCACATAGTTGCCCGGATTGGTCAGGATGAACTCCACCGTGCCGGCGCTCACCGCGGCCTCCATGGCCGGGAGGTCGAGCGTGCGGATGGAAAAACGCTCGCCGGGGATGATCAGATTGAGGTACTCGGCTGTGGGGGTCCACATGCGCAGTGCCGCTTCATGGCCCCGGAAGGCGAGCACGCCGATGGTGTGGTCCGCGGCGACGGCGGACAGCGGCATCAGCACCAACAGCGCGGCCAGTGCCCGTCCTACCCTGCCGGCATGGTATCTGCTGGCGACGCGCACCGGCTTCACAACATCAACGCTCCCGTGGGCGCTCCAGTTGCTCTTCCAGCTCCGCGAGTTCCTTCTGCAAGGTTCGCAGGGCCTCCGCCAACGCGGCCTGCCCCTCACCGCGGGCGCGGTCCAGGTCGGCGCGCAACTCCGCCGCCAGCGCCTTCATGCGCTGCTGTTGCCTGCGCAGGTCTTCGCGATTGTCGGTTTCCAGGTCTTCGAGAAATTGCGCGAAACCGTTCGCAAGCTCGCCCAGGGAGCGGTCTGCCTCCTCGCCCAGGCTGCCGAGCTGATCGCGGATTCGTTGCTTGCGCTGGCGCCAGTCATCGCTGGCCAGGTACTGATCCAGCGAGGTGCTGAATTCTTCGATCGCACTGCCAAGCGCTTCCGTCAACTCGCGGGCGAGCCGTTCCCATTCAGAACCGGCCAAGCCGCGCAGTTGTTGCCCGTCCCGGATCGGATCCCCGGCAGCGGGCGGATTCCGCAATGCCAGGCTGCCGCCGCTGGCCGGCAGCACCACCGCTGCCGAAGAAACCGCCGACCGCTCCTTGGCGCTGACGCGAATCCGGATGCGGTTGCCGTCCACCGACAGCACCTCACCCACCTGGCGTCCTTCCAGCAGCACCGCGGCTCCCGGCCGGGTGTCCACTGGCCCCGGGAACACGACCTCCGCCTCCACCGCTCCGAATTGCCCGCAGGCGGCAAGCATCGTGACCAGCCCCAGCACCGCCAGGCCGCGCTTCATCCCGCTCTCCGTGGCGTTTCTATCGGTGGACACACGGTGGTTCGCCAGCGGGTCGCGGCACGCCGTGCCCGGCTCAGGTCCGCCGGTTCCAGCCCCTCCATCAGCTGCGCGCGATGTTCCTCGGCGCCGGCCTGCCCCGCCACCATGGCCGCCGTGTACCAGATATAGGCACGCTCCCGGTCGGTAAAGGACTTGCCGGCGGACAGCAGGCGGGTAGTCAGCTTCAGCCGGTTGGCGTAGATCTTCGCCAGCTCAAACTGGGCCTCCGCATGCCCCTGTACCGCGGCCCGGCAATACCAGGCCACGGCCCGCTCGGTGTTGTAGGCGATCCCGCGCCCGCAACAATAGGAACGCCCGACCACGAACTGGGCCTGCGGGTCGCCCTGCTGGGCCCGCTCCAGCCATTCGGCGCGGGTGGCGCGGGCGCCGGCCCCCGGCGCCAGGCTGCCGGCGCAGCCGGCCAACAGCAACAAGACCAGCAACGGGGCGGGGTGACGAAATATTCGCATCATTCGGCTTCTCCGGATTCAGGCGGAATTATGGGAGGGATGCCCCGTTCCCGCAAACACGCCTCGACGCGGCGATGTGCGGCGTTTATCATTTCCCGCGACCCCGATCCGGAATATCCGTGGAACCCTATCTCGACCTGATGCGCCGCGTTCGCAACCGCGGGATTCGCAAATCCGACCGCACGGGCACCGGCACGCTCAGCATCTTCGGCCACCAGATGCGATTTGATCTGGCCAAGGGGTTTCCCCTGGTCACCACCAAGAAACTCCACCTGCGGTCGATTATCCACGAACTGCTTTGGTTCCTTCGGGGCGATACGAACACAGGCTACCTGCGGGAAAACGGAGTCACCATCTGGGACGAGTGGGCCGACGAGCACGGCGAGCTCGGCCCGATTTACGGTTCGCAATGGCGCTCCTGGCCCGGGCCCGATGGACGACACCACGACCAGCTCGCCACCATCCTGGACCAGATTCGCAACACCCCGGATTCCCGCCGAATCCTGGTGAGCGCCTGGAACGTGGCTGAACTGGATCGCATGGCGCTCGCGCCCTGTCATACCCTGTTCCAGTTTTACGTGGCGGAAGGTCGCCTGTCCTGCCACCTGTACCAGCGCAGCGCTGATGTTTTCCTGGGCGTGCCATTCAACGTCGCATCCTATGCCCTGCTCACGATGATGGTGGCGCAGGTCTGCGATCTGAAGCCGGGTGAGTTTATTCATTCCTTCGGAGATGCCCACCTGTATCTCAATCACCTTGAGCAGGCGGATACCCAATTGGCGCGCGAACCGCTGCCGGCCCCCCGCATGCGCCTGAACCCGGAGCTACGCGACCTTTTCGGCTTTCGCTACGAGGATTTCGAATTGCTGCAGTATCAGCACCATCCGGCCATCCGCGCACCGGTGGCCGTATGAAAAAGCGATCGCCCCGGCTATCCCTGATCGTCGCCATGGATGAGGGCGATCTGATCGGTCAGGACAATGGTTTACCGTGGCACCTGCCCGACGACCTGCGCCTTTTCCGTCGCCATACCCTGGGGAAACCCATCATCATGGGCCGACGCACCTGGGAGTCCCTGCCCCGCCGTCCACTGCCGGCGCGGCCGAACATCGTGGTGACCCGTAACGAGCACTATGTGGCTCCCTGCGCCCGGGTACGAAGCTCCGTGGAAGGGGCCCTGGAGGCCGCCGGCGATGTGCGCGAGACACTATGCATCGGCGGCGCAAGCCTCTACGCCGCCTGCCTGCCTTTGGCGGAGCGCATCTACCTGACCCGGGTGCATGCGCGGCTGGATGGAGATACCCGGTTTGAAGGCCTGAACCCGGAGGAGTGGCGTCTGCGCTGGAGCTGTGAACACCCGGCGGATGAAAAACACCAATTCGGGTTCACCTGGCAAATACTGGTGCGGGCGACGCGCTGATTGCGCGAAACCCGTGCGGCGCACGGATGCGCCGTCAAAAACCGGCGCTCGGTTCGGCGGTTTTTGAAGGTGAAATACGGTGTGGCGAAGGCCTGCCAGGCCACCACGGATGACCCGTAGCGAAGCGGAGGGTCCTTCCCGCGTACATCGCGCTTATCGCTTTCCGTGCTCCGGGAATTTCGGGATGGAATTCTTCGGAGCCTATCTAAGCCTATCTAAAAGGGAACCCAGCTCTTTTCCGGCGTGAAGTGCATGTACCCCACGTTCGCGCCCTGCCGCCAGCCCACTCCGAGACGGATCGGGGCCAGCGCCATCCCACCGGCGCGCATATAGGTCACGCCCAGGCCGGCGACGAAGTACAGGCTGCCTTCGACACCCGGAAAGCGCCGAAAAATCGCCTGGGCGGCGGGCAGACTGTAAACCAGGATGAAGGTTCGCGAGGCATTGGCGCCCAGATCGAATCCGATACTGGGACCCTTCCAGTGCACCTTGGCGGTGGTCCCGTTCTTGAGAATCAGCGTGCCATCACCGTAGCGCACACCAACCGCGATCGCAGCGCCAGCTTCCTGGCCCTTGATGTAGGCGTTGGGGCGACCCAGGTCCGAAAACACCTTCTCGAGGACAGTTCCCAGACCCTCCGCCCCATCACCGAAAAATTCCTCAGCGGCCGTGATGATGGTCTGCTTGTCATAGGTTTCATCCGGGTTCGGCTGCGTGCGCGCACCATAATCCTGGGCGCTGGCCGGTCCACCGAGCAGCAGCAGAACCACGAGTCCGCCGGCCCGGGAGCCAAACCTAACGATCTTTGAGAGCTTGTTCATAAATCTCCTGGTCCTCGTCGCTGAACACGCAACAGATGATCTCATCAAAGGACAACTCGGCAGCGCCGAAAACGTTGACCGCGATGCTGGCTGCAGCGTTCTTGGGGAAACGGTAGGCGCCGGTACCGATGCTGGGAAAGGCGATGCTGCGAACGTCGTGTTCACGGGCCAACGCGAGGCAATTGCGGTAGCAGGATGCGAGCTGCTCCGATTCGCCAGCGTAGCCACCGTGCCAAATGGGCCCCACGGTATGAATGATCCAGCGCGCCTGCAGATTGAACCCGGGCGAAATTCTCGCCTCACCGGTCGGGCAGCCGTCAAGCGTGCGGCAGAATTCCTTCAGCTCCGGTCCCGCCGCCTTGTGAATTGCGCCATCAACTCCGCCGCCACCAAGCAAGCTGGCGTTCGCCGCGTTCACAATGGCGTCCACGGCCAGCCGGGTGATGTCACCCTGCACGACCCTGATCATGGCATCGAACTCTACGCAGGATTGCACCGCGCTGGCAAGCACGGCAGCATGGCGCGATGGGCTCCCTGGTGACGTTGACGGTGTTTCTCGGCATTGGCGTGCTGGTCTGGCTTGACTTCATGCGTGCTCGCGAAGCGGCGGAACGCGAAGCCCGCCGCTACTGTAACAATGCGGGTTTCCAGCTGCTCGACGATACTGTCCAGCTAGGCCGAATCGGCTTGCGGCGAATCGATGGTCGCCCGGTGGTCTGTCGAATCTACGGTTTCGAATTTTCCGTCAGCGGCATTTCGCGGCAATCGGGCTACGTAGCGCTGGCCGGTGGCCGGATGCTGGAAGTCGACCGGGTTCCGGGAGCGGCGCACTAGGCAGCGGCCCGGCGGGCGCCGGCGGCGCCACCCCACAGACCGGCGGTGGCATCCCGGCCGCGAACCATCAGCGGGCTCGTGCCATAATTGTCCGCGATGCCTATACCCTACTCGCTTGCGCTTTTCTCCGTCCTGCTGCTCTGCGCCACCGCCCAGGCTCAGCCGACCGCTGACCCGAAGCCGCCGGCATCAGCGGGCCCATCGGCGGCGCCGGCGGACCCGATCAACCGCCGCCGTGCGGAGTTCATCAGCCACCTGTTGCAGGCGGACGTGCATGTGCGCGCCGGCCAGGGCCTGAAGGCGGTCCGCGTGGGTTCCTCGTTTCAGGCGGTACTGAAGGCCTGGGGGCGGCCCATACGCTCGGAAGACGGGCATCTGCTCGGCACCAACAAGTGGTACTACCGCGCCGACTATTTCACGGAGGTGCGGGTGGACGGCAAAAAATTCGTGGAGAAAATCGTTTTACGCGGCAAACCAGGGTCGCCTTTCCAGACCACCCGAGGTGCCGGTTTCGGCATGCCGGCCTTCCAGATCAGCGCGCTCTACGGCGCCGGCCGCGCCAGTCGCGACAAGTCCCTGATTGCGTACCCGCAGCTTGGAATCAGTTTTCGCTTCGCCAGCGGGGCACTCGAAGGAATAGAGGTTTACGCGCCGTCCGGAAGATGAGGCGATGCGGCCACCGGCACGGAATCGTGAGCGTGCAGTAGCCGGTAGACCAGCGGAACCAGCAGCAGACTTACCAGCATCGAGAAACCCAGGCCCCAGATAATTGCGATCGCCAGGGGCTGCAGCATCTCAGCTCCCTCTCCCCAGCCCAGCGCCAGCGGCAACATGCCGATGACCGTGGTCAGGGTCGTCATCAGGATCGGCCGCAGACGCAGGCGGCCCGCCTCGATAATCGCCTCGCTCAGCATCGTGCCCCGCCGGCGCAGGATCTCGATGTACTCCACCAGCACGATCGCGTTGTTGACCACGATACCGGCCAGCATGATCAGCCCCAGCCACACCGGCATGGACACCGGGAGATTGAGTATCTCCAGGCCCGCCGCCACGCCGATCAGGGCGAACGGGATACATACCAGGATCACCAGCGGGTTGCGCAGAGATTCGTATTGCACCGCCATGACCACGAACACCAGAAAAATGGCCAGGCCCAGCAGCCCCACCCCGAGACTGCGGCCCTCTTCCAGCGACTGCTCCGCTCCACCGTAGTACAGCGAATAGCCCACCGGCAGCTCCAGCGACTGCAGGCGTCCGCGCACCGCGGAAAACGCCTCGCCCAGGGTTCCGGTCACGCTGGCGGTGACCTCAACGATGCGTCGCTGGCTTTCCCGTCGGATTTCCGACGGCACCGGGACCAGGCCCAGCTGCGCCACATCACCCAGGTAAACCGGGCCCCGGTCCTCGCGAGCGCCGAACAGCAGAATCGATTTCAGGGATTCGGGACTCTGCAGATCGTTGGGAGAAAGGCGAACCCGAATCGGAAAGGCGCGGTCCCCCTCCAGAAAATCCCCCGCGGTCTCTCCGGTCAGCGCCAGCCGCAGCATGCGTCCCACGTCGGCGACGCTAAGCCCCAGCTCCGCAGCTCGCTCGCGGTCCACCTCCACCGCCAGTTCCTGGCGTTCGTCCTGCAGGGAATGCTCCAGGTTGCGAATTCCGGGCGTGTCCTGCAAGCGTTCCAGAACCGTGTCCGCCAGGCGTGCCAACACCGCCAGGTCCGGTCCCTGTATACGCACGCTGATTTCCTCTTCCGACTGGCTGGTGCGCAGGCCGCGAATTCGTTCCGCCTGCGCGCGCACGCGCATGTCCGCGCGTTGCTGCTTGCGCTGGTTCTGCTGGAAGTCGGTCACCCATTGGCGAGCGCTGCGCTGCCGGGCACTACGCGGCACCAGCTGCAGATGCAGGGAACTGCGATTGGCGATTTCCCGTTCCGTGCGGCCAAAAATGCGCCCGCCAACATAAGTAAACACATTGGCGACGTCGCCCTGCGACCACACCAGCTCTTCCAGCTGCTCAACGGCCACATCCATCACATCGACCGGCGTTCCCGGATCCATGGAGACGTTTATGCGCACCCGCCCGTCGTCCATGCGTGGCAGGAACTCGGTTTGGCTCGACGTGAAGGTCCACCAGGGCAACGCCAGGGCCAGCACGGCCGCCACCAGCAGCGGATACGGGCGTTCGATCAGGCGTTCCAGAAGAGCCGCGTACCGGTCACGCAGGTACTTCAGGCGGCGGTCCACGAAAACGCGCAGGCGGTTGTGGGAACTGGCCGGCACCCGCGCGGCGAGCGCCGGCACCAGGGTGAGCGCGATGATCAGGGAAGCGAAGATCGCCGCCGATATGGTAACGATCAGTTCCCGAAACAGCAGGCCCACCAGACCGCTGATGAAAAGGAAAGGCAACACCGCCGCCAGGTTGGTGCTGGTGGACGCCACGATAGCGCTGTTTACCTCACCGGCTCCGTTACGTCCGGCGTCCAGCATGCTCTCGCCGGCATCCTGATGACGGCTGATGTTTTCCAGCATCACGATGGTGTTGTCCACCAGCATGCCGATGCCGAGCGCCAACCCACCGAGCGTCATGATATTCAGGGTCAGGTTGCCCAGGCCCATGAGAATGAAGGTTGCGAAGATGGAAATCGGGATTGCGCTGCCAATGATCAGTGTACGCCGCAGGTTTCCGAGGAACAGGTAGACCACTATCATCGCCAGCAACGCGCCGCTGACGGCGGCCATGGAAGCGTTGCCCACGGAATTGCGAACGTATACAGACTGATCGGAGATGTTGGTCACCTCCACGTCCGCGGGAATGAGCTGATTGGAACGCAACCACCCCAGTCGTTTGCGCACCACGTCGGCGACCGCCACGGTATTTGCGTCCGGCTGTTTCTGCACCGTCATCTTTACGCCGGACACACCGTTGTTCCGCACCCGCAAGCGGTTGTCTTCGTGAAAATCGAGTACTTCGGCCACTTCCCCGAGGCGAATCGAACCCCCACTTTTCAGGGGCAGGAACAGGTCGGCCAGTTGTTCCAGGGTGGTCACCCGGCCGGCGGTGCGCGAGCCGTACTCCAGCCCCGGCAGCGTCAATCGACCCGCGGCCTCCTCCCGGTTGCCGTTGCGGATCGCAGCCAGAAGATCGTCCACCGTGAGGCCCAGCCCCGCCAGCCGTTTCATGTCGGGGCGAATGTGGATCTCCCGCACCAGGCCGCCGCCGACTTCCGCCGCCGCTACCCCGGGGAGGTTGAGGAACCACTTTGCGAATACATCATCGGTCCAGGTCCGCAACGACACCGGGTCGCGCGTGCGCGAGGTCACCACGAACTCCATGGCGGGAATCTGGGACGGGTCCAGCTTGTAGATGATCGGGGGATCGATGGAGGCCGGCAGAAAACGCTTGGCCCGGTCCAGGCGAGTACTCGCATCCCGCAGGGCGATATCAATATCCTTGCCGTAGGAAAATTCCAGCCCGACCAGGGCGCCGCCTTCATTCGTCGTGGAAGTAACGTTGATGGCGTCTTCCGTTATCGCCAGTTGTTCCTCGAGCTGTCGCGTCACCCGCTCTTCCATGACCGTTGCGCTGACACCCGGGTCCAGGATGCGTACCCGGACTTCCGGGTAGATGAGATGTGGCAACAGGTTCACCGACAGGCGTTCCACCGCGAACACGCCGAGCACCACCACCGCCAGGGTGATCATGATGGTACCCACCGGGTGATTGATGGCCCGCACCGCCAGGCCCGCTCCAGCGAGGTTCATTTGCCCTCCCCGTCCGCCGCGGGACGCACCCGCGTACCCGCGTGCAGCCCCATGAATCCGGCGCGTACCACCCGTTCACCGGCGGACGGGCCGGAGAGAATCTCCACTCCGTCCCCGAACCGCAGGCCGGTGGCAACCGGCAGGCGTTCAATCACGCCATCCACGAAGCGGAACACGAATTCACCCT
Source organism: Gammaproteobacteria bacterium (assembly GCA_022340345.1). GTDB lineage: Bacteria > Pseudomonadota > Gammaproteobacteria > HyVt-429 > HyVt-429 > JAJDOE01. The sequence continues at coordinate 9,765 of JAJDOE010000052.1, read as the reverse complement.
CCGCGTCGCGGCGCACGGATGCCAGTGGTACCACCAGGCTTCTGGCGTCCCGGGTGGTCAGCGTCACGCGGCAAAATTGTCCGGCTCGCGCTCCCGGCGGGACCGGGTCCAGCGCCACTTCCACGATCCCCCGCCGCGTGGTCTCATTGACCCGCGGATGGATGCGCAGGATGCGGCCCGCAAACTGTTGATTGCCAAGTGCATCAATTCGTACGTCCGCGGCATCCCCGGCCGCCAGCCTCGGCAACAGCAACTCGGACACCTCGACCTCGGTGCGCAGGCTGTCCGGGTCGATCAGGCTCAGCAGGTGGGAGTGCCGTGGAGCGACATCGCCCGGATTGATCTCCCGTGCGGTGATCAGCCCGGCGAAGGGCGCGCGGATCCGCAGGTAGTCCAGGCGGGTTGCCAACAGGCGCTCTTCTGCGCGCGCCACGTCCAGCGCGGTGCGCGCCCGGGCACGATCCTCGTCGCTGACCAGGCGCACGCCGACTTTCTCCAGGCGTCGCAGATCGGCCTCGGCCTGCAGGCGCTGGGAGAGCGCCTTGGCGTGCTGTGCCGCCAGCAACCGGTCGTCCAGGCGCACCAGCAATTGCTCCTGACTGACCACATCACCCTCGCGCACCGTGACCTCGACAACGGCGCCCTCTTCCTGATTGAACAGGCGCGCGGAACGTTCGGCACGCAGGGTACCGGCGCGCTCCACCCGATGCCGCACCACGCGCTCGCTCACCACGGCAAGCTGCACCAGGGGCGGTTTTTTGCCAGCGGCCGGGCCGGCGCCCGGCGCGGAATTCTGCTCACAAGCCGCAATCAGCAGCAGCAGGCTGATCGCTGCGATCCGCAGTGGCGCGGTGCGATCAGCGGCTACGGGAATCACGTTCCGCGAGGCCTTCGAAGAACGGCTCCAGCTCGGCCAGGGCGTTGCGGTACACCTCGCGCTTGAACTCCACGATGTGATCCAGCGGTTTCCAGTAATCCACCCAGCGCCAGGCGTCGAACTCCGGCTCACCGCTGGCGTCCAGGCAAATTCCCCGGTCATCCTCGCGCAGGCGCAGCAGAAACCACAGTTGCTTCTGGCCCCGAAAGTTGCCCTTCCCCCGCCGCAACGATTGCGGAAGGTCATAGCTCAGCCAGTCCGCGGTGCGGGCCACCACCTCCACCTGTTCCGGGCGCAGGCCGGTCTCTTCGTAAAGCTCGCGAAACAGAGCGTCTTCGGGACTCTCGTGCTCGCGCATGCCGCCCTGGGGGAACTGCCAGCCATCGTGGCGCACCCGCCGCGCCCAGAAGACCTGGCCAAGGCGGTTGCACAGGATGATGCCCACATTGGGCCGGTAACCATCAGGGGTCATGCGATTCTTTTGTTTCCACGGCGGCCAGCGGCTAGCATCAGACCCCATCCGACCGGCATTGTGTAGTTAAAGGAGTCCACGACTTGTCCCTGGCGCTGTTTGATCTCGACAACACTTTACTGCGCGGTGACAGCGATTATCAATGGGGCCAGTTCCTGATCGCCCAGGGAGCGGTGGATGCCATTCAGGTGGCCCGGGACCACGATCGATACTACGCCGACTACCTGGCGGGTCGACTGGATATTCTGGCCTTCCTGCGTTTCCAACTCGAGCCGCTGACCCGCTTCGATCAGGCCACCCTGGAAGACTGGCGCCTTCGTTTTCTCAAGGAGCACATTCGACCCATCATCACGCCGTCCGCACGGCAGCTGGTGGAGCGGCATCGACGGGACGGGGACACCCTGGTGATCATCACGGCCACCAACCGCTTTATCACCGAACCCATTGCCGCGGAATTCGGCATCGGCGAACTCATCGCCACCGAACCGCAACAACGGGACGGCCGCTTCACTGGGGAGGTGGAGGGAGTTCCCTGCTACCGGGAGGGAAAAGTGACACGTATGCAGGCGTGGCTGGCGGAGCATGGCCTGGCGGCGGAGCCGGCCCTGGCGACGAGTACGTTCTACAGCGATTCCCACAACGACCTTCCGCTGCTGGAGCGGGTCGGCCACCCGGTGGCGGTGAATCCGGACCCGCCGCTGGAACGCCACGCCCTGGAACGGGGCTGGCCGGTCCTGCGGCTGGACTGAAATGCTGCGCTGGCGCCTGACCTGGGCTCTGGGACTGGCTTTGCCGGTGGCCGCCGGCCTCGCCCTGCTCACCGGCAGCGTCGCGACCCCGCCGGAGACCCTGTGGACCCTGCTCAGTGGCGGCGACGCCGGAATTCCGGGCACCGTGATCACCGAACTCCGCCTGCCGCGGGTTCTGGCCGCGCTGGGTGTGGGCGCCTGCCTGGGGCTGGCCGGGTCGCTGTTGCAGGTGCTGCTGCGAAACCCGCTGGCGGACCCCTACGTGCTGGGCGTCTCGGGTGGCGCCGCGGTGGGTGCGCTGCTGGCCCTGCTCGGCGGCATGGCGGCGGTGGCAGTGAGCGGAAGTGCCTTCGCCGGCGCCCTCGCCTCCACCGCGCTGGTCTTTGGACTGGGGCGGGGGGCCGGCGCCTGGTCCACCACCCGCCTGCTGCTGACCGGCGTGATCCTCGCCGCCGGCTGGGGTGCGTTGGTCAGCCTGATCCTGTCGCTTTCCCCGTCGAGCCGGCTGCACAGCCTGCTCTACTGGCTGATGGGCGATCTTTCCCTTGCCGCCGGCGGGCGCTGGACCCTGTTGCTGGTGGCCGTGGCGCTGGCGGTAGCGATGCCCCAGGCCCGCGCCCTGAATCTGCTGGCCCGCGGCAGCCAGGCGGCGGCGGTACTGGGCGTCAATGTAAACCGGCTGCGCGGCCTTTGTTTCGTGAGTGCTTCGGCCCTTACCGCGGTGGCGGTAAGCGTGGCCGGCAGTATTGGTTTCGTGGGTCTGATTGTTCCGCACCTGGTGCGGTTGCTGTCCGGCGCCGACCATCGCACCCTGCTGATCAACGCGGCCCTGGCCGGAGGCCTGTTCCTGTTGCTGGCGGACCTGGTGGCGCGCACCGTCCTGCTGCCGCGGGAATTGCCGGTGGGTGCCGTCACCGCGCTGCTTGGCGTACCGCTGTTCCTGGTGCTGCTGCGGCGAAGCTACCGCGGCGGGCCTACTTCGTCGTGAAGGAAAACACTCCGTCCCAGTCTGGCCCCGGGGGGTTGGCGCGAAAATACACGATGCGCTCCAGGTAGATGGGATACAGGCGGCGCTGCGGGTAGTTTTTTTCCAGGTCGGAAAACTGTTGCCGGGCTTGCGGCCAGTCCTGCTTCCGGTAGACCCGCAGGGCCTCCCGGTACAGGTCCAGTTCCCGGTACAGCATGTCTCCGGCCTCCGCTTCGCGGCACAGGGGCTCGTAGATCACTACCGGCTCATCCCGCCCTTTCACTCGTACCCGGTCGAGTTCGCGAAACACGACTCCGCTGGTCTTTTCCCGGGTGAACTCGCTGACGATGGTGGTCACCCCGTACTGCTTGGTCAGGCCCTCGAGTCGCGAACCCAGGTTCACCGCGTCACCCAGTACCGTATAGGCCATGCGGAACGCCGATCCCATGTTGCCAACATTCATGATTCCGGTATTGATGCCGATTCCAATAGCGATCGGTGGCCAGCCCCGTTGGATGAATTCTTCGCTGAGCCGGGTGATTACCCGTTCCATGTCCAGCGCCGCCTGCACCGCGTGGCGCGCGTTGGCCGGATCTTCCAGGGGAGCCCCCCAGAAGGCCATGATCGCGTCGCCCATGTACTTGTCGATGGTGCCGCGGTGCTTGTGGATTACCCGGGTCATCGGCGTAAGGAAGGCGTTCATCAGTTCCGTCAGTTCCCGGGGATCCAGCCCTTCGGAAATTCCCGTGAAACCCCGCACGTCGGAAAACAGCACGCTCATCTCACGCCGCTCGCCCTCCAGGCTCGCCCGGTAGTTCTGCGGGTCGGCGCTCATCTCGTTCACCAGTTCCGGCGGCACATACTGGCCGAACAAGGTGCCGAGAAAACGCTTGCCCCGTGACTCCACCAGGAATCCGTAGGTCATGTTCAGCGCGAACAGCAGGCTGATCAGCAGCAGGGGCGGCGCCAGCGGCAACACCAGGTTGAGATGGTTCCAGGCGAGAAGGTTGAGGGCCACCAGGCCCACCGCCAGGCCCAGGCTCACCACGGCGCCGCCGAGCACCCCCAACAAGGGCAGACCCAGGCCCATGGCCAGGCCCACCAGCAGCAGCAACATCGCCTCGGCGCCCAACACGTAGGCCGGCCGCTGTTTGAAACGCTGGTCCAGGATTCCGGACAGCAGGTTGGCGTGAATCTCCACCCCCGGGTAGATGTTCTGCATCGGCGTGGAGCGTAAATCCATCAGCCCCGGGGCGGTGGTGCCCACCAGCACCGCGCGGCCGGCCAGTTGCACGTCCTTCGGCACCTGTCCTTCCAGCACATCGGTGGCCGACACGTAGGGGAAGTAGGGCTTCGCGCCGCCCCCGCGCAGGTGCGGCCCGCGAAACGGGATCAGCGTTGCCACATTGGCGTCCACCGGGATGCGGCGTTTGCCCACCCCCAGCCATTCCAGGCTCGGGTAACGACCGGAAGTGGCCACCAGCCCCGGCCGCAGGGGCCCGCCCAGCGCCGCCCGGGCCATGGCCAGGGACAGGGACTCGTACAGCCCGTTGCCCAGGCGCTGGAGCATGGGCACCCGGCGGAACACCCCGTCCTCGTCCACCAGCGGGTTGGAGATATGCCCGCCACCGGCGGCCGCCGCCTGCAACGACTCCAGGTTACCGGAATAGCCGAAGGTTTCGATGAACCGGATCGGGTTGTCGCGAAACCCGCGCACGTCCAGCGCCGGCGCCGGCAGCGCGCCGATGCGGTCCGTGTTCTCGGGATTCTTCTCCAGCGTGTAGCTCAGCACCACCGGACCTCGACCAAAGGCGGCGGCCAGGCGCGCATCCCCCGAAGCCACGCCGCCCGCATCCGCCAGCACGCCACGAACGCGCTCCGCCAGGGCGGGGTCCAGGCCTGCCAGTGGTTCCTCGGTCTCGGAGAACAAAATGTCAAATCCGATCACCGCGACGCCGGCATCGAACAAGCGTTCCACCAGTTCCGCCATGCGGGCCCGCGGCCAGGGAAAGCGCCCCTGGCGTTGCAGGCTGCGCTGGTCGATGTCTACCACCACAATGCGATCGTCTACGGTCTCCGGCGCGGTCAGCCGAAGGCGGGTATCGTAGGCCTGGTTTTCCAGTTGCTGGACGAAGCGCAGGTCCATCCAGCCCATGGCATGGCTGACCAGTACCGCCGTGACCGCAAGACTGAGAGTCAGCCGTACCGCGGAACGGCGCAGGGTGGAGAGGATCTTGTTCACCGGGACAGCGGCTGTCTGTCGCCGAGCCGGATCAAATCCGCCAGGCCGTCACCGACGGTGATGTACTTGCCACGCATGCTGATGAGGCTCTCGTTTCGCCATCCCGTCAGCACCCGCGAAACCATCTCCCGTGAGGCGCCCACCCGGTTGGCCAGCTCCTGCTGGGTGACCGGCCCCACCACCCGCGCCCCGTCCCGGTCCTTCGCCAGGCGCAGCAGCAGCCGGCACAGGCGACCCTGCACATCCAGCAGGGCGAATTCCTTCAGGTTGCCGGTCAGTTCACGCATGCGCCGGCTCAGGTGCCGCAGCAGCTGAATGGCGATTTCCGGCTGCTCCCCCAGACATACCGTGAACGCGTTCCGGGACAGCACCGTCAGCAGGGTCGGTTCCATGGCGACGACCGTCGCACTACGCGGCTCGCCATCGATCAGCGCCAGTTCACCGAAAATTGCGCGGGGACCCAGTTCGGACAGCACCAGTTCACGGCCCTGTTCGTCGCTCACCAGCACCCGGACCATTCCAGTCTGTACGATGTACAGGGAACTCGGCCGTTCGCCTTCGCGCAACAACACGGCATTGCGCACGACTTCCCGGGAAACCGCATGCCGGGCGATGGACGCAAGCTCCGTGGAGGCAAGGCCCTCGAAGAGCGGCACGTCAGCGAGGAAGGTCGCGGGGTCCATGGTGGCTCGGCGGGATCAGTCGCTCGGTTGCAGCGCCTCGAACCGCTCCCGAAAAAGCGTCTCGAGCTCGTCGATCACTGCCGTGGCCGGGTGCCCCTGGAGCACATGTCGGGACATCAGAGCACTGGCATCGCTCAGCAGTTCTTCGCCTCCCAGCATCGGATAGGTCCGGCTCAGCCTGCGGATCGCGGCCACCACGCTTTCTTCTGCGGGCCGCGGGATCGGCAGGGGGGCGGTGGGAAGGTCTTCATCCCGGGCATGACGTTCGGCGAGAAACTCCGCGAACTCCAGCAACTGGCGCTGCTGTTCTTCAGGCAGGCGCTCGACCAGCTTGGCCAGGCGCTGGCGGGCTCCGGCCACCGTGCGGCTACTCTTCCTGGGCGTCGCAGTGCTCGAGAGCGAACTCCAGGAACTCCTCCATGGCCCGCAAGCGGAACTTCTGGCGCTGGTGCACCAGGGAGAACGGACGCTCCAGCGGAGGATCGAGTTCCACCGCCGCCAGGGTGCCGAGCTTGAGTTCCTTGGAGAGGGTCGCCGACGAGATGATGGAAATACCAAGACCCGCTTCCACCGCGCTCTTGATGGATTCCGGACTGCCGAACTCCATAATATGGCGCATATCGCTGGAAGACAGCCCGCCATCTTTCAGGTAGGCCTCGATAAAGGCCCGGGTACCGGAGCCCTCCTCCCTGGAGATGAAGGTCTGCCCCTCCAGATCCGCCACCTTTACGCGCTTGCGTCCGGCGAACTCGTGTTTGGGATGGCACACCAGCTTGAGCTGGTCCTGCCAGCAGACCCGGATCGCCAGATTCTTGTTGGTAACCGGAGACTCGACGATGCCTACGTCGACCTCGTTGTTTTCCACCATCTGCACCACGCCCACCGAGTTGGAGACGCTCAGTCGCAGTTTGACGTCCGAGAACCGGGACTGAAACTCCCCGAGGATCCCGGGAAGCACGTATTCGGCGATGGTGGTGCTCGCCCCGATAACCAGCAGCCCGATGACGTCACCGGTCAGCCGGCGCACCTCGTTGTCCATTTCGTTGTACAGGCCGATGATTCGCTCGGAGTAAGCGAACACCTTCTCACCCGCTTCCGTCAGGCTGATTTTATTGTGCGTGCGGTCGAACAGGCGGGTGTTAAAGAACTCTTCCAACTGGCGAATCTGGAAGGTTACCGCCGGCTGGGTCATATGCAGCGATTCTGCCGCCTTGGTAAAGCTCAGCAGACGGGCAACGGTATGAAAAACCTGGAGGCGGCGATCGGCCATGGTGGGTGTGGTTCAGTAACGGAGACCGTGCATTTGAACACAGGAAGCGGCGGGGCGAAAGCCGCTCGCCGGCGAAGGCGGTATTGGATTAGTAGCCCTCCAGCCGCAGCTTGAGGTCGGTAGCGCTGCTGGCATGTTGCAGAGCGGTCTCCTCGGTGATCTCTCCACGCCGCACCAACTCGAACAGGCTGTGGTCAAAAGAAAGCATGCCCTCGGCCTGGGATCCCTTCTTGATCAGGTCCGAAATCTCCTTGCCCTTGATCGGATCCAGGATGTGTTCCCGGATCAGCGCGGATACCGTCATCACCTCGGAAGCCACCACGCGGCCCTCGCCGGACTGCCGGGGCAAGAGTCGCTGGGCCACTGCCGCACGCAGGTTTTGCGCCAGCTTGGAACGGATGGTTGCCTGGGCATCGGCTTCGAAAGAGGAAATGATGCGAGTGATGGTCTCCGCGGCCGCCGGTGCGTGCAGGGTGGAAAACACCAGGTGGCCGGTCTCCGCCGCGGTCAGGGCGATCTCGATGGTCTCCGGGTCGCGCATCTCGCCGAGCAGAATGACATCCGGATCCTCGCGCAAGGAAGCGCGCATGGCATCGGCAAATGTATTCGCGTCTACCCCCACCTCCCGCTGAGAGACAATGCTGCGCCGCTCCGTGAACAAGTATTCGATGGGATCCTCGATCGTGATGATGTGCTTGGCGAAATTGAAATTGATTTCGTTGATCAGCGCCGCCAGGGTGGTGGACTTGCCGGAGCCGGTGGCGCCAGTCACGATCACCAGGCCACGTTCCATTTGCGTGAACTGGCTGATCATGTCCGGCAGGCCCAGTTCCTTGGGGGTCGGAATCTCGGTGTTGATAACCCGCAGCGCCATGGCAATGGAGCCGCGCTGGTAGAAAACGTTGACGCGCACCCGGCCGATGCCCTTCAGTCCGATGGACAGGTCAACCTGGTAATCCTTCTGGAAGCGGTCCCAGTGCATGGGTGCCATGATGGTGTGGGCCAGTTCCTCCATGAACTGCATGGGCAGCGGAGGAAACTCCCGGGCCGGCCGCAGTACGCCATCGATACGCAGGATCGGGTGGTTTTTGGTGCGCAGGTGGATGTCGGAGGCGCGACTACGGATTGCCAGGTCCAGGACCTGGCTGAGGAATCGCAGCGGTTCGACGGGCTGGGCCGGGACCTGGGCCGCCGTGGACTTGGCGCTCATGGACGCAGTATAGCGCGGGACTAAATACAGGGGCGTCCTTTGGACGCCCCTTTCGGTTGACCCGTCGGCGCGGTCAGCTCGAATACAGGGGCGTCCCTATAGACACCCCGTTTCGGTTGGCCTGTCGGGCCGGATTACTGCGGGCAGCTGCTGCTGTCGCTCTCTACGGCCCCGGTCAGTTTGAGGAAATCCCCAAACGGACCCATGTGCCCCATGGCTTCCATCATCGGGCCGCTGAATTTCAGGCGCCCAAACATCATGGCTTTCATGGGGCCGTACTTGCCGGCTCCCATTTCCCGCCAGCGCTTGGTGTCGGCATGCATAATGTAGTCCACGCCGGTGTCCGGCTCTTTCTGCGTTGCCCCACCGTAGGTGCATATGGCCTTGCCGTCCTTGAGCTCGATAACCAGCTCGACCTGTGGGCTGTTTTCGCAGTCGCTGCGGTAAATGTGCAACACCTTGTAGCCACGGCCCCTGTCGTTGCCAATCCAGTCCGGGACCAGTCCGGTGGTCAGGGACTCGCTCTGGTTCCAGGCCTCGCAGGCCGGCGGCCCCCAGTCGGCGGGCGACATCAGTACCGGTGCCGCAGCGCTCGTGCCAGCGATGCCGAACAACAGGGCAGCGCCGATAATCTGTTTGCTCTTGTGCATGGTTTTCTCCTCTTTAAAACGCAAAAAAAAAGGGGGTTACGGGACAACCCGCAACCCCCGATTTCTTTTCCTGCAGGACCGCCTACCAGCTGAAGCTGGCGCCGACCTGGTACTGCTTCATGGTGATGTCCACGGTGCGGCCCGGCACGAACAGGTGGGGTCCGCTCACGGTCACCGAGGGCGCGATCATGAGGTCCACGGACAGCTCGTTGCCGCCGGCGGTCTTCTTGGTGAAACCGAGCGTGAAGTGGTCTTCCACCACCCCCGGTGCGAGGACGTTGATGGTCACCTCATCTTCCGGAATCGGCTGGTCGCCGGTGCCAAAGCCCGCGCGCCAGGTCCAGTCGCCGCTGGTGTGCTCGATGCCGACACGGAAGACGGTCATGTCCTCCCAGCCGAAGCCGGCGCCCTGGGAACCGCCGAAGCAGTTGGCCGCGTTACCGGCGAAACAGCCGTTGATCAGCGAGCTGGAATTGCCAATGGCATCAACGTCGCTGTACCAGATTTGCTGAATATCCGCGGTGATGGTGGTGTTGTCGCTGACCTTGAAGGCCACTCCGATATTGGCGCTGGCGGGGATATCCAGCTCGCCGCCGTTGGTGAACAGTCCGGCATATTCGTCCAGCGTGTTGCCGATCTTGCTGT
>JAJDOE010000118.1 GCA_022340345.1 Gammaproteobacteria bacterium | reverse complement strand
TGTATCAGGTGCTGGTGGTCGATAGCCGAGCGAGCTGTGTGGTCGTTCCGTGTTGTAGAAGGCTCGCCAGCGCTCGATGACTACCTGCGCCTCCCGCAGCGTGTAGAACAACTCACCGTTCAGCAGCTCGTCCCGAAGCTTGCCATTGAACGACTCGCAATAGCCGTTCTCCCAGGGGCTCCCCGGGGTGATGTACAGCGTATTGGTGCCCAGGCGGGCCAGCCAGCGGCGCAGGCGCTTGGCTATCATCTCAGGGCCGTTATCGGATCGGATGTGGTCCGGCACGCCATGGGTCTGCATCAGATCGGCGAACACATCGATCGCATCCCGGGCCCGAATGCGTCGGGCCGCATGGATTGCCAGGCACTCACGCGTGTGCTCGTCGATCACGACCATCAGCTTGATTCGCCGGCCGTCGTCCGTGCGGTCGAACACGAAGTCCCACGACCAGACGTGGTTTTTACGTTCGGGCCGCAACCGGATACACGAGCCGTCGTTGAGCCATAGCCGACCCCGTTTCGGCTGTTTCGCCGGCACCTTCAGCCCTTCGCGCCGCCAGATCCTCGCCACCCGGCCATGGCTCACGGACCAGCCCTGCGACTGTAGCAACGCGTGGATGCGGCGGTAGCCGTAGCGCCCATACTGACCCGCCAGGCCGACAATCGAGCCCGTCAGCGCGGTCTCGTCCGATCGGGGCTGGGGTTCGTAGCGAACGGTGTTCCGGGATATGCCCAGCGCCATGCAGATGCGCCTTTGGGAGTGACCGCACGTTGTCTGCACGTGGGCCACCGCCTGACGCTGCCGGGCCGGGCTCAGTAGTTTCCCTCCGCAACCTCCTTGAGGATCAGTTTGTCGACCGTCAGGTCCGCCACCGCTCGCTTGAGCCGGGCGTTCTCCACTTCGAGCTCCTTGAGCCGCCTGGCCTGGTCCACCTTCATCCCACCGTAGCTCTTGCGCCAGCGGTAGTACGTCTGGTCGGTAACACCCAGCTGCTTGCTCATCTGGGCGACACTCTTGCCCTGGGCCAGCAGCACCTCCGCCTCACGAAGCTTGTGGATGATTTCCTCGGCGGTATATCGTTTCTTTGCCATGGTTCAGATCTCCTCTTGGGCTTTCTACCACTTTGGATCTGGACCAGGAATATCGGGCTAGGTCACGATAGCGCCGGCGTCAATTGGAGTGGATTGTTATACCTTTATGTACGGCATTAAAAATTTTATAGTAGTGCCTTCTCCTTCGACAGATGTATATGTCAAAGGAAAATCGTGCTCAGCTGCAGTTATTAAAATACTCTTGGTTCCGATGCCATCCACGAGTCCATCCCCGAACTGAGATAGCATTATTCTGTCAACTTCTTCGCTCGACATTCCGCTACCATTATCATGAATAGTGATGACGAGGCAGTAGGCTCTCATCACGGTATGAATATCAATTACTGAGGCACCTGCTTCCACTGCATTTCCAATAATGTTTCCGATTGCCTGATTGAATGATTCCGGATTTACCGCGATATGCTTATCTTCTTCTCTTGTGTTGAAGGAACTATTAATTTCAATCGTCGGGTATAATTTTCGCAAGCTATCGATAAATGGGGCGGTGTTAGTAGTAATATGCTCTTTCGCTGGCGTCAAAGAATAACCAGTTGATGATTTGTCGGTTTTGGCGGGCTCAGCGTTGAGAGCAATCTCTCTCGCGGAATTCAGTGCCGCCCATAACGACTCAATACTGGCAGCTATATCGACATCATTTTCTAAATCGTTATTCTTGATTGTTGCTAATTGTAGGTATGAAAGCGCTGCGCCAATGAAGTTTTTTACGTCATGAGTCGCAAACAATAAATTAAATTCCGTTGTTTTCACTTTGTGTGCTCCCTTACCTAGGATAGTAACGACTAAACTCAGTTGCGACCGATAGGCCGACGGACCCAGTGATTTGTTAACTGGCGGCCGACCATCTTCAAAGTCAGTAACGCAGTGACTAGTTTTACGGGTGAGTCAGTCGCTTCAGCCAACTGTATTTGAGGGGGCGAGGACTCCGAACGGAGATCCGCTGCAGGAATCTCCAATTGATGGACTTTCCGTAGCTTCTCAAGCTGCTTGGGGAAGGCGAGGACCAATAGGCTTTCGAACATGCTTATTTGCTCTATAAAGAACCATCTTTACTGGCAGTGCGGCGAGTATACCAACCATTTCATTCCTGATATGTCTCCAGAGGTAATGATAGTCAGGCCGATCCACAGGGCTGTGTCAACTACGCTCCAAAGTATCGGTATCGCCCAACTACCCGACTACGTCATCCAATAGCTCCTGTTCGTTGCCCGCGCTGGCCTGATCCAAACGTTCTACCGTCCCCACAGCAAAGTGCCTCCCCGCCTGGAGAGGCCCCTGTCCGTCAGGGCTTCCGACGATCCCACCCACCGATACCGCAGGAGAGCATGGTGGCCGCTTGGGAAGTTGGGCGTTGTCTACGGACTGGTTCAGCCCCTGGCAAAAGCCCCGCCCCGGGCGGGGTTTTTAGTGCCAATTCATTGCCCGTACCCCGTCCAGTATGGCGTTGAAGCCTTGGCCGCCGCTGCAGCTGCCGAATTGACCGAGTTCAGGTCCAAACGGAACTTCCGATATAGTGTTGTTCCGAATGAGAAAAAGACGGATTGGAAAACGCTTCAAATCAATCACTTGCCCCTTCTCCGGGGGCCTGACTTTTAATCAGGTGGTCGCAGGTTCGATCCCTGCACGGCCCACCATTTCCCGGCTACCCTTCCTCCAGCCCAGCCCAGCCCAGCCCGCGGGAGGCATGCATCGCCGGGGCGGACGGAACCACGCCGGGACGATTGGCCCGGAATGCGGTTTTTCAAGCTATAGGGAAGAACTATCAGAGCAATAGCAACAAACTGTTGGACGAATAGAACCGCATCTTTGACACTGGACCCCAGTTGGTTACCCGGCGCCGCGAATCAGGACAGTTTGAACCTCCTCCTCAGACCAGGGCCCACCCGGGCCCGCCGACGATCGCGGTCGGAGTATTGATTCGGGGGGCGAAAGCCCCCCTTTCTTTTGCCACCCCGGCGCAGGGACTCCGCGGATGCGGCGTATCCCCGATCCCGGCCCGATACCGGGTGGTCAGCCGCTGGAACCACCGCCCGCGACCCTCTAGAATCCCGGCTCCGCCAGCCCGGTGGAATACGGCCGCAACCCAACAGTGACCACCGGTTTGACTCCTGATCGCCCCTGCCAGCGCCTGGCTTCCGCCAGCGCTGCCCGCCGGTCGGCCTGAAGCATGGACAGCGGCTGGATCGAGGAACACGGGCTTGCCCTGATCGAGGAATACGGGCTGGTGCTGGCGACGGTCGTCATCTGCTTCGCCAGCGGATTCCTGCCGTTCGTCAACACGGAATTCTACCTGCTGCTGGTGGGGTCGGTGCTCCCGGACAACCTGGGGCCGGTGGTGCTGCTGGCCACCGCCTCCCAGATGGCCGCCAAGTCGGTGGTCTATTTTGCCGGCCGTGGCGTCATCAATCTGCCCAGGAAAAATGTGCAGAAGAGACTGGATGATGCACACCGCCGAATCGAGGCCTGGCGCTGGGGGACCCCCGCGTTTCTGGTTTTCACCGCCACCATCGGTCTGCCCCCGTACTACCTGGTGAGTTTCCTGGCGGGCACACTCCGCTACAATTTCCTGCTGTTCCTCGTCACCGGCCTGATCGGCCGCGGCATTCGCTTCGGGGTTGTGGCTTTTGCTCCCTGGATGTTCGAAAGCCTGCTCGGATGAAAGCGCGGCTGCTGGTGGACGGTCCGGAATTCTGGGCCGCGCTGCGCCGGGACATCGCCAGTGCCCGGCGCCGGGTGCTGGTACAGGCCATGACCTTCGAGGGAGATTCCGTCGGTCGGGCGCTGGCACGCGGGTTGCTGGCATCGCCGGCGACGGATCGTCGCCTGCTGGTGGACGCCTACAGCCGGGCCATCGTAAGCGATCGTTTCGTGTTTGCTCCCGCCAACCTGTCCGATCGCCGCCTGCAGACCGAGGCGTGCTACACCCGGCGCCTGTTGCATCGCCTGCAAAACCAGGGAGTGGCGGTACGCACCAGTAATCCGCTGGGTTGGCTGTGGCGCAAGCTGCCGGCCCGGAACCATAAAAAAATCATGGTGATTGACGGGGAGATCGCCTACATCGGCGGAATCAATTTCAGCGAGCACAACTTTGCCTGGCACGACTGCATGTTGCGGATCGAGAGCCCGGATATCGCGGATTTTCTGGCCGGGGATTTCGAGGCCACCTGGGGCGGGGAGAACCAGTGCCAGCGGCGCGACTTCGGATCACTGGAAATCGCCCTGCTGGATGGCCGCAGCAACGACCGGTCGTACTCCGCGGTAACGGATGCCATTGGCCAGGCTCGCGAGGAGATCTGGATCCAGAGCCCGTATCTTAGCTTTCCCTTTTTCGAACACCTGGGGCGTGCCCGTCAACGTGGCGTGGAGGTCACGTTGCTGGCTCCGGAGCACAACAACTGGGGGCTGTTCAATGCCTATTCCCGGCAGGAGGCGGCGCGCTGCGGAATCCGCCTGCTGCTCTACCCGGATCGCCTGACCCACCTCAAGGCCATGCTCATTGACGGCACCACGCTGATCCTGGGTTCGGCCAATTACGACTACTTCAGCTACCGGCGCCACCAGGAGGTGCTGCTACTGATCCGCGACGAGGATATCATCCGCGAGTTTCGCGAGCGCGTGGCAGACCCCGACACGCGGACCTGCCACCGCTTCAATCCGTCCCGGGCGCCCGGTACGGGCCATGTGCGACGGCTGCCGGTGGAACTGTTGTTGCGCCTGGCGGTGCTTGCCGCGGCCGGGCGATCCAGCACGGGGATTCCGCTGTCCGCATAGCGCTCCGCTTGCGGCCCAACCCGCATCCGGTATGATTGTTGATAAAGCTTCCGGCCAGAATTGGCCATGCGTTGTCCCGTGATCTTTCCGACCCGATTGCCCGTAACTCCCGAATGACGGCCAAATCCGCCCGTTTCGTCAGCCGCCTGACCCGCTCGACCCTGGCGCTGATTCTCGCCGGTGGGCGCGGCTCCCGCCTGCAGATGCTTACCGATTGGCGGGCCAAGCCCGCGGTTCCCTTCGCGGGAAAATTCCGCATCATTGATTTCGCGCTCTCCAATTGCGTGCACTCCGGTGTGCGGCGGATCAGCGTCCTGACCCAGTACAAGTCGCATTCCCTGATCCGCCACCTGATGGAAGGCTGGAACGGATTGCCCGGAGAATTCGGCGAGTTCGTGGAGTTGATTCCGGCCCAGCAGTGGCTGGAGGACGAGTCCTGGTACCAGGGAACCGCGGACGCGGTGTACCAGAGCCTGGATATCATTGAGGCACATGCGCCGGAATTCGTGCTGGTGCTGGCTGGCGACCATGTCTACAAAATGGACTACGGGGAGATGCTGGCAGCGCACGTGGCGTCCGGTGCGGATCTTACGGTGGCCTGCAACCGCGTTTCCCTGGAGGAGGCCAGTGGGTTCGGCGTCATGTCGGTGGACAGTGAAAACCGCATCCTGGCTTTCGAGGAAAAGCCGGCGCATCCGACTCCACTGCCGGACAGCCCGGACAAGGCGCTGGCGAGCATGGGAATTTACGTTTTCAGCCGGGAATACCTGGCGCGGGAGTTGCGGCGGGATGCGGCTCTGTCGGAAAGCGATCACGACTTTGGCAAGGACATCATTCCCAACGCGGTCGCAACCGGTCATCGGGTGCAGGCCTATCCCTTCGGCGGCGGCCCCGGCGGCGACTACTGGCGCGATGTGGGAACCGTGGATGCGTTTTATGGTGCCAATCTGGAGCTGACCGGCTCTAACCCGCCGCTGGACCTGTACGATCCGGACTGGCCCATCTTTACCTACCAGCCACAGCTCCCTTCCGCGCGTTTCACGGATCACGGACCGTCCCACGGCTGCCGGATGATCGACGCCATCGCCAGTGGAGGCTGTGTAATCACGGAATCCGAGGTACAGGAATCCATCCTGTTTTCCAATGTCCGAATCGGCCGCGGCTGCAAGCTGGACGGGGTACTGGCGTTACCGGACGTTTCCGTAGGCGAAGGCTGCCGCCTGAAGCGCGTAATCCTGGACAACGGTTGCCGGGTGCCCGCCGGCACGGTAATCGGTGAGGATGCGGAGGAAGACGCGCGCCGTTTCTATCGTACCGAACAGGGCGTCGTTGTGGTCAACCGGGACATGCTCGGCCAGGAACATCAGTACCAGCCGGCAACGACGCTCTACGATCCGGGAGTCAGTTCCGCGCGTTGAGGTAGGCGCGGATTCTATCCTCCGCGTCCAGAGGTGCCACCGGCAGGAGTGGCCGTTCCCGGGCCAGATTGTCCTCCATGGTCAGCAGGTACTCCCGGGCGGTCTGATCCCAGGTGTAACGGGACAGGACCCGGTGCTTGCCGCGGATGCCCAGATCGTCTGCACGCGCCAGGGCGTCCGCGAGCCCCGCCGCAATGGATGTTGCGTCCTCGGGATCGACCAGCACCGCGGAACCGTCGTCGAAGATCTCGCTGGGACCGCCATTACGGGTGGCAACCACTGCCAGGCCACAGGCGGCGGCCTCGATGGGCGCCAGCCCGAAGGGCTCGTAGAACGAGGTAAGCGCGAACACCGACCCCCGGCGGGCGAAGAATCGGTATGCCGCCGCCAGGTCTCGCTGCGATTGAATATTGAAAAAGCGTACACGATCGCGAAGTCCCGCGGCATCAATGCGCTCCAGGATCGGGCGCAGCACTTCCTGCTCCGCCGCCGGCAGGCGTCCGAGTTCATTGAACGGATCATCCAGGCCGCGCACAAACAGAGCCAGGTATGCGGTTCGGTTCAGTTCGGCGGATCCGGTCCAGGCCTCTACCACGCCGCCAATATTTTTCTTGGCATCGAGGCGGCTGGAGACGATGACAAAGGGCCCGTCGTAGTCACCACAGCGAGTTTCCAGGATGTCGTGGGAGGCTTTGTCTTCGTCGTGAAGCAGGTCCGTGAAGATGGTGGAATTCACCCCGGGCGCGATGACCCGAAAGCGGCCATCGTCGCCGGGATCCACGGCTCCCTGGTACAGGGTGTGGCCATACTGCTCGCGGCGTTCCTGCCCGGTGGAAGTGATGATGGTATCGGCCCGCTGCATCGCCAGTCGTTCCGCATCGATCCGCTGGGCGAAGTGAAATCGCTTCTCCCATTCCGGAAAGTTGGTTTCGGTCATGCCGAGCTTGTCCAGTTTCTGGGCACCCAGCGAGTGGCCGGTGAAGGTGAAGCCGAGACCCGTAGCATGCTGCAGCAGGGCCGCGCTGTAGCCACCGTCCGCGTAGTGGGCGGTCAGATAGTCCGGTACGTCCGCGCCGTAGAATTTCCGTATCCCGTCAACAAAGGACGGCAGATGCGGCCACAGCTTTTCTTTTTCCAGGAAGCGCGTGCCTCCGAACGGGATTCGCACGATCCGCAAGCTGTCGCCACATTGGTTGTAGGCATCGATGGGCGAGGCCAGTCCGGGCCAGTCCGGGTCGTCGATCTGGCGCGTAAAAATGTCCACCTGCACCCCCATGCGTGCCAGGGCCAGGGACACTTCCTTGACGTATACCAGTTGACCGCCGAAGTCCGGATGTTCGGTCAGGAAGGAGTCTGCGGGATCAAAATTTCCCTGAGGATTTAGGAATGCGACACGCATGCTGGGCTAATTCGAAGCGGTTGAAACGGTGTAGTCCGCGTGAATGATGATCTGCGCGCGGGATTTTTGGGCAGAAATGATCTCGTGCTCGATGGTGAGCACGCGATCAATAAACACGTCCAGTTCAGAGTCATCCCGGCGGCGCTTCTCGCGATGGGCACGGGTCTGGTCAAAATTGCGATCGATGAAAATGTGCAGATCAACCTGCTCCAGGAGCGTTGTGTAGGTCCCTTCGGCGATCGCCACGCGGGACGCGTCCAGGTCCACCGTTTCCTCGACGATGGTGTCGTCGCCGTATAGCACCAGGGGTTTGGTCAGGGACGTCGCCCCGTCCCGAAAGGCCTTGAGATGCCGGTCCATCAAATCCAGGCGGACCTCGCCAGACCCGACCCAGCCGATATCCGCCCGGCGAGCCCGGTCGTTGCTCTTTGGGGGATAGACGAAATAGTCGTCCTGCTGGAACAGAAACGAAGGAATCGCGTATTCAGCCAGCACCTGGCCGATCGCTGTGGCGGTCTCCGACTTGCCACTACCGGATTCACCGGCGACGGTCAGAACGAAGCGGTCGTCACGGTTCGCGAGCCGCGGCAGCAGGATCTCGCAAATCGCACGGGCTGCCTTTTCGTGATGAGCTTCAACCAAAATCGCGTCGCCGCGCATGGCTACGTCCTCGGGAGCATGGGTTAGCGGGGCTTTCCCCAGGGAATTTGACGTCTATAATTGCGACGTACGTCCGGAGCTAATCAACTGGCCGCCGCGGGAAAAATTATAGCAGACCCAACCGGCGGGGCCGCCCTTCACGTTGGAGTACTATGACCCTCGATGCGTTGCAATACCACCGGGCCTGGGTGGATCTCAACCGGGAACTGAACGAAATTGGCCGTGACGGGCTCGGTGTGGCCCTCCACGCCTTGTACCGGCAGCAGCTGGAGAATGGATTTATCCGCGATGACCTGTCCGGTCTGCAGCGGCGCGTATTCCGTCATCCACAGGATGATCAGCGGTTTTTTTCGGCCCAGTACAATCCGGGACGCGCGAAACGTTTCGCGGGATCTGGCGTGGTGAACCCGCCACCGGGATCCAGGCGAGTCAACAACGGCTGCTTCCTGTGCCCGGAAAATGTCCTCTGGCAGCAGCAAGGCGCCGAAATGGGCTTTGATATCCTGTTGGATGGCCGTAGCTATATCGCATGGATGAACCCCTACCCGCT
>JAJDOE010000009.1 GCA_022340345.1 Gammaproteobacteria bacterium | reverse complement strand
CGCGCCTCGGTAAGTCGACGGCCGAGTTCGTTGATATCGGTTTGCACGGGATCCGGGGTCATCGTTTGTGAACCTTGGGCTGGTTGGCTTGTGCTTCGGGGGAAGTTGGATACCGGCTCTGCAGTTCCCGGAGGTATTTGTCGGCCTGCTCCCTGGCGCCCAGGGCAAGTTCGATTCGGGTTGCGAGCTCTAGGGCCCGCGGCGCCCGCTTGCCGGTACCGAAATAGCGTTCGATGAATCCGCGCGCCGACAGCCAGGCGCGTTCGTGGTACTGCGCCTCCGCCATGCGGAACAAGGCATCCGGCAGCCGGGGGCTGAGAGCCAGCGCGCGTTGCAGGTACGGCTTGGCCGCGGCGGCATCCGGAGTGGCGGCGCCCAGGTAACACTCCGCTACACTCAGGTTGAGCAGCCCCCGCGCCGAGTAGCCACGATCCTTCAGGGCCACTTCCAACTGCGCGAGACCCTGGCTCACTCGCTCGGTACGACAGAGAAAGGCGCCGTAGTTATGGCGGGCCTCGGTGTAATCGGCCTTGCTGTCCACCGCGCGCTGGTAATAACGCTCCGCCTGGTCGGGGCGGCCGGCCCGCACCTGGGCCACGGCCATGGTGTAGTTGGCGAGCGCGTGATCGGCATTCAGCTGCAGCGCCGTCTGCGCTTCGCGAAGCGCAATTTCCGTCTGGCCCCGGCGCAGGTAATTGGCTGCCATCTGCGCGTGCAGCTCGGCCCGCGACTCGGCCTTGGCCACCGGGTTCGACCCGCTCGTCTGGCAAGCCGCCAGCGTCACCAGCAGTGGCAACAGCACCCAGCGCGCGGCTCGTATCAAAGGTTTCCCTCCACCCGCGCCCACCGCGCACTGCGTTGGGTCCGGTCGATTACCTGGCCCGCCAGTTGCCCGCAGGCCGCGGCGATATCCTCGCCGCGGGGCCGGCGCGTGACGGTCATGATGCCCGCTTGCAGCAGAATCTCACGGAACGTATCGATGGCCTGCTGACTGGAACGCCGGTAGGGGGCCCCGGGAAAGCCGTTAAACGGAATCAGGTTGACCTTGCTCGGTACGTCGGCGAGCAGGCTCGCGAGGGCCTGCGCCTGCCCGGGAGAATCATTGACCCCGTCCAGCATCACGTACTCAAAGGTCACGCGTTTGCGGGGAACGTCCGCCACGAAACGCCGGCACGCCGCAAGCAGATCGGCAATCGGGTACTTGCGATTGATCGGAACCAGCCGGTCACGCAGCGCATCGTCTGGTGCATGCAACGATACGGCCAGGTTGACCGGGCAGCGCTGTTTTAACTCGTCCATTCCCGGAACAATGCCTGCGGTGCTTACTGTTACCCGTCGCCAGGAGAGTCCCCAGGCCAGGTCATCCAGCATCAACGACAACGCCGGCACCACGTTATCCAGGTTGAGCAGCGGCTCCCCCATACCCATCAGCACGACGTTGCTTATCGCACGCACCCCCGGAGCGGCATCCAGTTCCCGCGTTGCGATTGCCAACTGACCAATGATCTCATCGCTGCCGAGATTGCGGTTGTAGCCTTGCCGCGCGGTAGCGCAGAAATCACAGTTGAGCGCGCAACCCACCTGGGAGGAAACGCACAACGTGCCGCGATCGGCCTCGGGAATGAAAACCGTCTCGATGCAGTTGCTATCCGCCAGTTGCACAAGCCACTTGCGGGTGCCGTCGGCCGCGATCTCGCTGCTCGCCACCTGGGGAGTGCGCACCTCCGCCACGTCCTGCAACTTCTCGCGCAAATCCCGCGCCAGGTCCGTCATATCGGCGAAGTTGGTAACTCCGCGCTGATGAATCCAGCGCAGCACCTGGCGACCCCGAAACGGTTTTTCGCCGATGGACGCAAAGAAGTCCTCAAGCCGATGGCGATCCTGGCTCAGCAGGTTTACCGGGGCATTCATTCAACGGGTGCGCGGGCAAATTTCGTCGGCGGAAAAGAAAAACGCAATTTCCTGGGCCGCGGTTTCCGGCGCATCGGATCCATGCACGGCATTGGCCTCGACGGATTCGGCAAAATCCGCACGAATGGTGCCGGGCGCCGCGTCGGCAGGATTGGTCGCCCCCATTACCTCGCGATTGCGGGAGATCGCATTTTCGCCCTCGAGCACCTGCACCAGCACCGGCCCCGAGGTCATGTATTCAACCAGGTCGTTGTAAAACGGCCGCTCCGTGTGTACCGCGTAAAAGGCGCCCGCCCGCTGGCGGTCCAGGTGCATCATGCGCGCCGCAATGACGCGCAGGCCGGCCTGTTCAAAACGACTGTAAATCTGGCCGATGATGTTCTTGGCCACGGCTTCGGGTTTGATAATGGAAAGGGTGCGCTCAACAGCCATGCTGGGGAAATCTCCGCAAAAGTTCGTGTTTCATTCAAGTGGCCGGGAAAGCACCTCGCACCGTCCCGGAATCGTGACATGCCTGAAAAATCAGGGCTTTTCAGCGGTTCAGTAGTCTAGCGTTATGGTTTCGGGCGGGCAATCAGACCTTCCCCGCAGCGCCCGGTATAGATGACGTCCAGCCACCGGCCCGCGGCGAACTCTTCGGGCACCCAGGCCTCCAGGTAGTCGGCGGAGCGTGCCCGACGGTACCCGGCGGGGGCTCCTCCGGTGTCCTCCACCAGAACCCGCGCGGCGCAGCCGATTCGTGTTGCCACCAGGCGCTCGCGCAGACCCACGGCCTGACGACGCAAGCGCGCGGCGCGGAATCGCCGCACCCGGTGCGGCACCTGGCGAGGAATGCGCGCCGCCGGCGTCCCCGGGCGGTCCGAGTAAGCGAACACGTGCGGGTAGGCAATATACATTGCCGCCATCAATGCCTCGGTATCCGCAAAGGCGGCGTCATCCTCGGTGGGAAACCCGACCATGATATCGGCTCCCAGCACCAGTCCCGGCACCGCCGCGCGGATTCTGGCCACCCGCTCCAAGGCCTGCTCGGCGGTGTAGCGGCGCTTCATCCGCTTGAGAATCAGCGTGTTACCGCTTTGCAGGGACAGGTGCAGGTGCGGGCACAGCCGTGGCTGGCTGGCGAACTGCGAAATCAGCGCGTCACTCAAGTGCGCCGGGTCCAGCGAACTCAGACGCAGGCGATAGTCACCGGGCAACTCGCACAGGGACGCCACCAGCACCGCCAGGTCCATGGACGTGCCGGGCAGGTCCGCGCCCCAGGCCCCCAGGTCCACACCGCACAGCACCACTTCCCGGGACCCGGACCGCACCAGGTGTTCCACCTGGCGCCGAATGTGGGTGGCGGGCAACGAGCGGGACGGGCCCCGCGCCTGGTGAATGATGCAGAAGGTGCAGCCCTGGTCGCATCCCTGCTGTACCTGGACAAAGGCCCGGGTGCGGTCACGAAAGCCATCCACCAGCCGCTCCGGCAGGCTCACGCCCCGGTCCAGATCGCCGACCAGCACCGGCTCCAGGGCATCCGCCTCCAAATCCGGCAGCAGCGTGTCCAGCGCCAGTTTGCGGTCATTGCCCAGCACCAGGTCCACACCGGGAATGGCGCGGCAGGCGTCCGGATCCATCTGCGCGTAGCAGCCGGTGACAACCACTCGTGCTGCGGGGTTGCGTCGCACCACGCGACGCACCGCCTGGCGCGCCTGGCGATCCGCCTCCGCGGTCACGGTGCAGGTGTTGATGACGTACAGGTCCGCGGACTCGTCCGCGGACACCACTTGCCAGTCCTTCGCCTTCAGGGTCTGGGCGATGACTTCCGATTCAAAGTGGTTGACCTTGCAGCCGAGCGTCGTGAGGGCCACGCGGCGAGGCTGGATGCCGGTCATCGAAAATCTACCGGCAGGGACCGATACAGGATGCTTCTTTACTGAAAAACGACAAACTCATCGTTTTTCAACCGATCAGGAAACATTGAAGCTTTCGCCGCAGCCGCATTCGTCCTGGACGTTGGGGTTGCGGAAGCGAAAGGCCTGGTTGAGGCCGTCTTTCTCGTAATCCACTTCCGTGCCATCGATCAGGGACAATGACTCCCGGTCGACGATGATACGCACTCCGTGACTTTCAAAAACCGCGTCGGCACTGGTGGCGGCTTCCGCGAAATCGATCACGTAGGACCAGCCGGAGCAGCCGGAGCGCTTCACGCCCAGGCGCAGACCGGCTTCCCCGCCACGGCTGGCGAGAAAGCCCTGTACGTGCCGGGCCGCGGATTCCGTGAGTTCAATTGCCATGTGGGACTACTTCCGTATTCGCGTCATACCGGTGGACTCACCCGTTGGGAGATGGCCTGCTGACGCAGCGCCACCTCCTGCACATGGGGACGCGAGACCAGTTGTGCAAGCGAGATATCGTCCAGAAACTCGTGAATGCGATCGCTCAGATCCTCCCACAAAAAGTGGGTGAGGCAGCGCTCCTGGCCCTGGCAGCTCTTGCTGCCGCCGCAATTGGTGACATCGATCTGCTCGTTGATGGCGATTACGATCTGCGCCACCGAAACCCGCTCCGGGGGTCGCGCCAGGGAATAACCGCCGCCGGGGCCGCGGGTGCTCTTCACCAGCTGCTCCCGGCGCAGCCGCGCAAACAGCTGCTCCAGATAACTCAGGGAAATCCCCTGGCGTTCGGCGATCTGGGCGAGGGTCACCGCCCCCTCGTCGTAATGCAAAGCGAGGTCGAGCATCGCGGTGACCGCGTAGCGGCCCTTGGTGGTCAGTCTCATGCGCGCAACCCCATGAAAATCGGAGTGATTCTACATACCTGAGTGTTCTAGTCAACTTTTCCCCGGGGAGGTCGCTTGCGCACCGCGGTGAGGATACCGCGCAGGATGTGGATTTCCTCCTCCGCCAGCCGGGCGCGGCTGAACAGCCGCACCAGCTTGCGCATCACCTGCCCTGAGCGGTCCGGGCGCAGGAAATCGATCTCCCGCAGCGTCTGTTCCAGGTGCTCGAACAGGCCCTGCAGCTGCTCGGCGGTGGCCCAGCGCGGGTCGTTGGCGGCGGCGCTGGCCACCGCATCGACGTTGCCGGCCAGCGCCTGGCGGCGCATTTCGTAGGCAAATACCTGCACCGCGGCGGCCAGGTTCAGTGACGAATACTCGGGGCTGGTGGGGATCGCGGAAACATACTGGCAATGTTCCAGTTCGGCGTTGCTCAAACCGTGCTTTTCGCGCCCGAACACCAGCGCCACCGGTCCGCTGGCGGCCTCCGCCAGCAGCCGGTCCGCCGCCTCCCGGGGCGGAAGAAACGGCCACTCGATATAGCGTTCGCGGGCGGTGGTGGCCACTACCAGCCGGCAACCGGCAAGCGCTTCGCCCAGGTCCGGGTAGCGGCGCGCGCCATCCAGCAACTCCGCCGCCCCGGAGGCGCGCGCCGTCGCCACCTCGCTGGGAAATTCCTTCGGCGCCACCAGGCAAAGCCGCGAAAGTCCCATGTTCTTCATCGCCCGCGCGGTGGCGCCGATGTTTCCCGGGTGGGTGGTTCCCACCAGGACGATGCGTACCGCGTCCATCCGGGCCAGGCCGTCGTTCACTCGCCGATTCCCCGATGCTGTGGCGCCGCGTGGGGCTCGCGTGTTAAATAGCCGCCTCCCGGCCCGCCGTGACCGTCAGTCCCGAGAACGCCCATGTCCAGCGACCATCCCCTGCTTAAAACCGCGATCAGCGCGGCGCGGGCTGCCGGTAACATCATCGTGCGTTTCATGGATCGTCTCGACCGGGTCGGTGTTCACAGCAAGGGAGCCAACGATTTCGTCAGCGAAGTCGATCATATGGCCGAGGAGGCCATCATTGGAACCATCCGCCGGCACTACCCCGAGCACGCGATCCTGGCCGAGGAAAGCGGCAGCCGCGGTGCACATGATTACCAGTGGATCATCGATCCGCTGGACGGAACTACCAACTATCTGCACGGCTTCCCGCAATTCTCGGTGTCCATCGCTCTTCGCCACCGTGGCATCCTGGAGCAGGCGGTGGTCTACGATCCGCTGCGAAATGAACTGTTTACCGCCAGCCGCGGCCGCGGCGCGCAACTCAACGACCGGCGGATCCGCGTCAGCGAGACCTTGCGTCTGTCCGAGTCCTTGCTGGCTACCGGTTTCCCGTTTCGCAACCTGGGAAACCTGGACCCGTGGCTCGCAAGTTTCCGCGACCTGCTGATCCGGACCCGCGGAATTCGCCGGGCCGGATCCGCAGCCCTGGACCTGGCGTGGATGGCGGCCGGCCGCTGCGATGGTTTCTGGGAGGGCGGTCTGAAAATCTGGGACCTGGCTGCCGGCAGCCTGCTGATCGAGGAGGCCGGTGGCCTGCTCGGCGATTTTCGCGGTGAAACAGGATACCTGGAGAGCGGCAACGTGATAGCGGGCAACCAACATACTTATATGAGTCTGCTGGAGGTCATCCGGCCGCACCTGGGCCATACCAACTGGAGCGATCCGGCCCGGGACCCGGACGCGGACCCGATCCGCACGGAAGACTGAGCTCCATGCAGCCCGAACTGTTCGGTACCGCCGACGACGGCCAGGCCGGGCACA
Source organism: Gammaproteobacteria bacterium (assembly GCA_022340345.1). Taxonomy (GTDB): domain Bacteria; phylum Pseudomonadota; class Gammaproteobacteria; order HyVt-429; family HyVt-429; genus JAJDOE01. The sequence goes on along the minus strand of JAJDOE010000009.1, from coordinate 22,288 downwards.
CGCCGATGATGCGGCAGTACCTGGGAATCAAGGCGCGCTACCCAGAGCATCTGCTGCTCTATCGTATGGGCGATTTCTACGAGCTGTTTTACGCCGACGCCGCGCGGGCAGCCGAATTGCTCGACATCACCCTCACCCAGCGCGGCCAGTCCGCGGGCCAGCCCATCCCCATGGCCGGGGTGCCCTACCACGCCCTGGAGCCGTACCTGGCCCGACTGGTACGCCAGGGGGTATCGGTCGCCATCTGCGAACAGACCGGCGACCCCGCCACCAGCCGCGGACCCGTACAGCGGGAGGTCACCCGGGTAGTTACCCCGGGCACACTCAGCGATGAAGCACTGCTGGATGCCCGGCGCGACAATCTGCTGGCGGCTTTGTGCCGCCAGGGTGAACACTGGGGACTGGCGACCCTGGAACTTTCGGCCGGTCGCTTGCGCATTCAGCAGCCGGCCACCGGGGAACTGTTGCGGGCGGAGTTGGCGCGCCTGGCGCCGGATGAATTGTTGTTGCCGGAAGACCTGGAATGGCGACAGGAAGAAAGCTTGCACCGCCGCAACCTGCCGCCCTGGTATTTCGACAGCGAAGAGGGACGGCGCCGTCTGTGCGAACAGTTCGGAACCCGCGACCTGCGGGCTTTTGATGCCAGCGACCTGCCGGTGGCCATCGGCGCCGCCGGCGCGCTGCTGGAGTATGCGCGGGAGACGCAGAAATCTTCCCTCCCGCACCTGACCGGGCTCACGGTTGAGCGCAGTGACGACACGATCGTGATGGACAGCAATACGCGTCGCAACCTGGAAATTGACCTCAACCTGCGCGGCGGCAGCGAGGGCACCCTGCTGGCGGTGCTCGACCACTGCGCCGGCGCGATGGCCTCGCGCTTGCTGCGGCGCTGGCTGCTGCGTCCGTTGCGTGACCACGACCGGTTGCGCGCGCGCCACGAGGCGCTTGCCGCGCTGCTGGCGGCTCACGGGGACCGCGAGCTGGCGCCACTGGTGCGCGAGGTGGGCGATACCGAACGCATCCTGGCGCGGGTGGCGCTGCGCAATGCCCGACCCCGGGACCTGGACCGCCTGCGCAGTGGCCTGGCTGTCCTGCCCGAGTTGCAACGCATCGCCGCGGGTGTGGGATCGGGAACCGGACGCCTGGCGGAGCTGGCCGCGGCCATTGATCCGCTGCCGGAATTGCGTGGGCACCTGATCACGGCATTGTCCGCGGAGCCCCCCGCGCTGGTGCGCGAGGGCAACGTCATCGCACCCGGCTTCAACTCCGAGCTGGACGAGTTACGTTCCCTGGCCGAAAACGCCGGCGATCATATGCTCGAGATCGAGCAACGGGAACGCGAGACCACGGGCATCCAGAAACTTCGGGTGCGGTACAACCGGGTACACGGGTACTACATTGAAGTCGCCCGCAACCAAAGCGAACAGGTGCCGCAGCACTACACCCGGCGCCAGACGCTGAAGAACGTGGAACGCTACAGCACGCCGGAGATCAAGAGCCTGGAGGACCGGCTCATCGGCGCCCGCGACAAGGCGATCGCACTGGAGCGCCAGTTGTGGGAGCAGCTGCTGGATCGCGTAATTACCGACCTCGCGCCCCTGCGTTCCACCGCCGCCGCGGTCGCGGAACTGGGCGTACTCGCGAACCTGGCAGGCCGCGCCCGGGACCTGGACCTGGCCGCGCCGGAACTCGTGTCCGAGCCGGGCATTCACATCAGCGCCGGCCGCCACCTGATCGTCGAACAGCAGCAGTCCGGGGAATTCGTCCCCAACGATACCCGGCTGACCCCGGAAGACCGCCTGCTGATCATCACCGGCCCCAACATGGGCGGAAAATCCACGTTCATGCGCCAGACCGCACTGATCGCCCTGCTCGCCCATACCGGCAGCTACGTGCCCGCGGCGGCGGCTCGCATCGGCCCGCTGGACCGTATCTTTACCCGTATTGGCGCCTCCGATGACATCGTCGGCGGGCGCTCCACCTTCATGGTGGAAATGACGGAAACCGCCGCGATTCTGCGCAACGCGACTCCCTACAGCCTGGCCCTGCTGGACGAGATCGGCCGCGGCACCAGCACCTTCGACGGCCTGTCGCTGGCCTGGGCCTGCGCCACCTGGCTGGCCCGGGAGGTGCGCGCCCTGGTTTTGTTTTCCACCCACTACTTCGAGCTGACCGCGCTGCCGGCGGAGGTCGAGGGGGTTCGCAACGCGCACCTGGATGCGGTCCAGCACGGTGGACGAATCGTGTTCCTGTACCAGCTGCGCGAGGGGCCGGCGAGCCAGAGCTACGGACTGGAAGTGGCCTCGCTGGCCGGGGTGCCAGCGGCGGTGGTGGCCCATGCCCGTGAGAAACTCGGCGAACTGGAGTCGGGCGGCGCACACCCGCAGGAAACCATGCGTCCGTTGCCGGCGACTTCGGCGGCTCCGGCGGATCCCTTGCGGGCGGAACTCCAAACCCTGGACCCGGACGCGTTAAGCCCGCGCGAGGCGCTCGCCGCCCTGTACCGGCTCAGGCGGGGGCTGGATCCGAAAGACGAGTAAACGTCAGCCGCTCGAAATCAGATCCCTGCGCGATCACCTGTCCCGGGCGAACGCGGAATGCCTCGCCGTCGCAATCAATGCGCAAATCCTGGATACGTCCCTGGCTACCGGCGGGCAGCAGCAGTGTCTCGCCCTTGCGAAGCGAATTGCTCGGCAGCCAGATGCCGATGCCCTGCATCCCGTCCGCGGAAAAACGCACCGCCCGCAGCCCGGGCCCCAGCCATTCCAGACCGCATTCCCATTCCCCGCCGGTGCGCAGCCAGCGCAATACGCCGAAATGCACGCTGTCATCGCCGTTGGTCACCGCCGCCAGGTCACCGACCCGCAACGCTTCCTGCTCAGCGCCCAGGCGTCGCATGGAAATGCCACCGGCGCCCTCGTCCCGCAACTGCCAGTCTCCCATCGGCGGCGCCTGCACGTCCGCCACTCCGGCCACCCGGTCCCCGGATACTTCCACCAGGTGGTCGAGGTCCAGGTAGCTGCGAGCACCGTAAGCCGTGCCCAGCGGATCCTCTCCGGACAACAGCTGCCAGCTGGCATCCAGGCCCAGGTGCAGGAACAGCCGCGACCCCTCCTCCGGAGCCTGGCGATGGAACCGGCGCCGTCGAGCGCCGTTCCACTGGTGTTCCAGCCGGGTTCGCAGCCACGGGTCGGGCCCGGTGGAGGATTCCGCGTCGCCGAGGCGCGCGAGCACCGCGGACAGATCGAGAATCCGCAGCCCTTCCGGGTCCATCGGGAGCTGGCTGGGCAGCGGCAGCGGAGGTGCGTCGGCGTCCGTGACGAGCAGGAAACAGCCGGCAGCATCCGATGGCGAGTCAACGTTAAGCAGCTCCGCGTCCTGCGCAAGCGTCCCGCTCAGCTCCCAGACCCGGTCCAGCTCTCCGGGGAACAGGCCGAAGGGATTGCTGGTACCCACCAGTAACAGGCGCAGGTAGAGAGTTTCCAATTCCTCGAAGCCGGCACCCAGCACATATATCCGGTGGGCATCCCGCCACAGGCCCGACGGCCAGATGCGGTAGCCGCGGTAGGCCGCCAGCAGGCCCCCCGACGCGTGCCCGAGGGCGCCGATCAGCACCCCTTCGCCGGGCGGGTTACCGTCCGCCAGCACCCGCTTGTGGGCCAGCAGCATTTCCTGCTCCAGGGCCAGCAGCAGGTCCAGGGCGCTGCGTGCCTGGGGATCGAGCAAGGCGCCGTTACCGGTATATGCGCCCAGCGACACCGCAAGGCGCCGGGCCGCCGGGGCCAGGGTATCCAGCAAGGCGCGGCGGTTGGCCGCCGACAGGGCGGAACGGTTCTGGGCGCGCAGCGCCACCAGGAAGCGCCGTGTCGCCGTCAGCGGCTCCTGCTCCAGCAACAAACGCAGCCATTCCCGCAGCCGCCGCGGTCGCAAGGCACCGGCGGTGTCGCCATGTACTGGTGGCAGATCGAACACGCTGGACTCCGGCGGCATGGCCCTGGGGTACCGTTGCTATTCCTCACCCAAGTATAAACAGCACAGCGAAGTCTTGAGGTCCCTGATCGCGTGCATTTCACCGTTCATCCTGTGTATCATTCCGCCGCCCGCGCCCCCGGGGCCCCCGGGCAGCGGTCCACCAGGCTATACCGAGTCCCATGACCTACGTCGTTACTGAAAACTGCATCAAGTGCAAGTACACCGACTGCGTCGAAGTCTGTCCGGTGGATTGTTTCCACGAAGGACCGAATTTCCTCGTAATTGACCCCGAGGAATGCATCGACTGCAGCTTGTGCGAACCGGAATGCCCGATCGATGCCATCGTCGCCGAGGACGACCTTCCGGCGGAGCAGGCCGAGTACCTGAAACTGAATGCCGAGCTGTCGGCCGAGTGGCCCGTGATCACCGAGAAGAAAGACGCTCCGCCGGATGCGGAGGAGTGGGAGAACAAGCCGGACAAGCTTCGCTACCTTGAGCGCTAGGCTCAAGCTTCAATCTTTTCCATACAGGCAGGATCTGCCGGGGCACCTTGCCCGTTCGCTTTCCCGCCGCTACAGCGACCAGCCACACCAACTTCGCGAGGTGGTGGTGCTGCTGCCCACCGCCGCCGGAGTACCCCGCCTGCGCCGCCAGTTGCTGGACGCCTTCGGCGAATCCGCGGCGCTGGTTCCACCCTGGACCGGCACCCTGCGCCACTTCGTCCAGAGCCGCCCCGGACCTCCACCCGCCCTGTCGCACACGGAACGCATACTGGCGCTGTCGGACGCGTTGCGCGCCCGGCGCCTGAACGACCCGCTGGGACTGAGCGCGGGCCTGCTGGAACTGTTCGATGAGCTGGAACTGGCGATTCCGGAAATCCTGCCCGGCGACCTGCAGGCCTTAGTGGCCGCCGGCTACGGAACGCCGGAACCCGGGGGCCCGCTGGGCCGCGAGGCGCAACTGGTGTTCGACGCCTGGCAGGCCTGGCGCGAGGACTATCCCGGTGACCCGGCCCGCCAGTACGCCCACCGGCTGGATGGCCCGGCTCCTTCACTGGCCCACCTGGTGGTGCTGAATCCGGGCAACCTGGGCAGCCGGGAGCGGGCCTACCTGGCGCGCCTGGCGGAGGCAGCGGACCGCTACGAGATCCTGCTCAATTGCCAGGGGCCGTCGCCGGCCAGCGCCGTCCTCTACCAGGCCTGGCCGCAACTCGAAGACCAGGCCGCAACCGCCGGCGACAACGCCTACGCCGCGGCCCTGGAGGCAGCCCACGACCCCCGCACGGATCTGGCCAGCCGCGCGCGTCGCTTCTCGCAACAGGTACCGGAGCTCCCTGCCGGCGAGCCACTGCGCCTGGTCGCGGCCGCCGATCTGGAAGACGAGGCCCGCCTGGTTGATTTCCTGGTGCGCCGCTGGCGCCTGGACGGCGCCCGCCATATCGGCGTGGTGACCAACGACCGCCGCCTGGCGCGGCGGGTACGGGCGTTGCTGGAGCGCGCTGGAATCAGCGTCGAGGATACGGCGGGCTGGCGCCTGTCCACCACCGCCGCAGCCAGTACCGTGGACCTGTGGCTGGAGGCGGTGACCCAGGAGCTGGCGTGGCCGGCGGTGCGTCCGTTGCTCGGCAGCCCATTCGCCGGCCCCGGCCCACTGGCCCCGGCCGAGGAAGAGCTTGCGGAACTGGAACACTACTGGCAACGCAGCCGCGGTGGTCGGCCAAGCCATCGACCCGCGGTGGATGGGCGCCGGGACGCATTGCGGGCCGCCGCCCGCCAACTGCCCGCCATCGGCCGCCGCCATTCCGCCGGGGCCTGGGTCAGCGGTTTGCGCGCAAGCCTCGCCACGCTGGGCCTGGAAAGCGGTCTGGCGCTGGACGACGCCGGGCGCGTGCTGCTGGACTTGCTGGGGGAACTGGAACGGGCTGGACATCATCACGGCTCGGCCATGGACTGGGCTGGTTTCCGTCAATGGCTGGGACACGCGCTGGAGAACAGCAATTTCCGCCCACCGGTGGCCGGTACCGGTGTGGAGTTGCTGGCGCTGGCGGATGCGCGTTGTCACCACTTTGAGCGCCTGGCGCTGGCCGGATGCAGCGCACGCCACCTGCCCGCGTCCGGCCAGCATAGCCCCTTTTTCAACGACGGAGTGCGGGCGCAGCTGGGCCTGGCGACCGGCGCCGAGCGCCGCGCCGCCCAGTACCCGGATTTCCGGCGCCTGCTGGAATCCGCGAGCCAGGTCTGCGTCAGTTGGCACCCGGACGAACTGGAGCCGGGACCACCGAGCCCCTGGGTGGCCCGGCTGATTTCCTTTTACCAGCTGGGCTGGGGTGACGACCTCAGCGATCCCCGGTTGCTGGCCTGCGCCCGTCAACGGGCGGCGCGCATCGCCCCCACCGACCCACTGCCGGCGCCCGCGCCGCCGGAACGACCGGCCCCGGCCGCACCGCGGTCACGCCTGCCGCAGGCTTTCAGCGCCTCCTCGCTGCAACGGCTGGTGGACTGTCCGTACCGGTTTTTCGCCGCCGACCTGCTGCGCCTGCGGGACTGGCGTGACCCGCTGGCAAGCGACGATCGCAGCCAGTTCGGGGAAAAGGTCCATCGTATCCTCAAGGCCTTCCTCGGCGGCGAGTCCGGCCTGCCCGGCCCCTTCACCGGTGACCTGGCGAGTCGCGACGGACGCGAGGCGGCCCGCGTCCTGCTCGGCCAGATTGCGGCCGCCGTGTTCGACCCGGCGGCGGCCGGTCGCGCCGGCGACCAGGCCTGGATGTGGCGTTTCGAGGCCCTGGTCGAACCCTGGCTGGATTGGGAACAGCAGCAGGGCCTGCGTACCGTGGCCACGGAGGTGGAGCGGGAACGCACGATCGCCCCCGGGGTCCGCTTGAAAGGGCGGCTGGACCGACTGGCCGAGGACGACGCCGGCAGCGTGGTCATTGACTACAAGACCGGACAGGTGCCGACCGTGGCCGACCTGAACAACGGCGAGTGGGTGCAGTTGCCGTTCTACGCCTTGCTGGCCGGTGAAACGGTAACCCGCGCCGGGGCGCTGGTGCTGGCCCCGGGAAAGGCCAGCATGCCGCGCCACCTGGATGGAGAGGCATTGCGTGCGGCGAGCGGTGCGACCGCCCAGCGCCTCGAGTTGCTGGCCGGACGGCTGGCGGCGGGGGTGGCCTTGCCGGCCTGGGGGGCGACCCCGGTGTGCGACCGCTGCGAATACAGCGGCCTGTGCCGGCATGACCAGTGGTATGCAATCCGCCCGGAGCAAGGGGTGGCATGACCGGCCGCGCCCGACCCGCCCCGACCGCCACCCGGGAGCGCCCCGAAAAAAGTAAGGGCGGCCCTTTCGGGCCGCGCCCCGAAAAAAGTAAGGGCGGCCCTTTCGGGCCGCCCTTGGGGGGGGTCAAGTTGTCGTCGGGATTCTCCCTGAAGCCGACACTCCGGTCGCCCGAGGGCATCCGTGCCATGGCATCCATGCCATGCCGGATCACCTTAAACGCGGGTTTGCGTTTTTGCAAGCAAATACTGCAAATATTTCCATTCGCTTACATTTTTATTAAATTTTTCAATTAGTTAACGTATTTCCACGATTTTCAAAAAAATGACGGTTTTTTCTGAAACGACCCGCAAGGGTACCCAGCCGGGGTCCCATGCCAGCGTTCATGCCGCGGCCGGAACCGGTAAGACCAGCCTGCTGGTGGCCCGGATCTGCCGGTTGCTGCTGGAGGGGGTCGCGCCGGGTGCGATCCTGGCGATTACCTTCACGCGCCGCGCCGCGGCGGAAATGCGGGCCCGCGTGCTGGAGCGGCTGGAGGCCCTGTGTGGTGCCGACGACGCCGAAATGGAGCAGATACTCGGGGCATTGGGCCTGCAGCCGGAGCCGCGGCTGGCACAGCGCGCACGGGCCCTGTACGAGCAGGTGCTGGACGCGGAACCGGCCCTGCAATGCACCACCTTCCATGGTTTCTGCCAGGCGCTGCTGCGCCGTTTCCCGCTGGACAGTGGCGCTCCGGCCCGCTTCGAGATCACCGAGAGCACCGTTGAGCTGGAACACGCCGCCTGGCAGGCCTTTCTCGCCCACCTGCAAAGCGCAGCGGCGCCCCTGCGCGAGGCCTTCGAGCGCCTGGCCCGGGACAGCAGCGCACCGGACCAGGCCCGCTCCCTGCTGTTCTCCTTCCTCGCCCGCCGCACCGAATGGTGGGAGTACTTCGGCCGGGACCCGCAGACCGTGGCCGCCGAGCTGGCGGAGCGGGAACGGGCACTGGCCACGCAACCGGCGGATGCCGCGGCTGCCTTTGCGGCGCAGCCGCAACTGGCCGCCGAGCTTGGTCAACTGCGGCCGTTGCTCGACGGGGCCGAATCCAAACGCGCCGGCGAATGTGCGCAGCGAATCGACGCGCTGGCGACCCAGGCGCCGGACAGCGACGGCGTGGCCGCCCTGGCGGACTGTTTTCGCAACAAAAAGGACGGCGCCCCGCGCCCGCCCCTCGGCATCGGCCCGGTGCGCCGCGCCGCTGGAGCTGCGGCCGTGGAGCGGTACCAGGCCCTGTGTGAGGCCATCCACGCCGGTTTCGCGGCGTTGTTCGACGCCCAGGCGGAAACTGACGCGGCCCGCGCGGACCTGGCCTGGATGCGCTGTGGCGACGCCCTCCTGCAACACTTCCAGGCAATCAAGGCAGAACAGCGGCTGGTGGATTTCCCGGACCTGGAATGGCTCGCCCTGCGGCTGCTGGCCACCGGCGACAACGCCACCTGGGTGCAATACAAGCTGGACCAGCGTATCGACCACGTTCTGATCGATGAATTCCAGGACACCAGTCCACCCCAATGGCGGTTGTTGCTGCCGCTGCTGGAGGAGCTGGCCGCCGGAGACCCGGAAACGGTGCGTTCGGTGTTCCTGGTGGGGGATACCAAGCAATCCATCTATGCCTTCCGCGGCGCGGAACCACGGCTGTTCGGCCTGGCATCGGCCTGGCTCCAGGAGCGGCGCGGTCACGACCTGCACCAGGTGGACTGCTGGCGCTCCAGCCCGGCCGTGATCGCGCTGGTGAACCGCGTTTTTTCCGCCAGCCTGCTGCCGGACTTCAAGCTCCACCGCAGCGCCCGGGAGCAGCTCTGGGGGCGGGTGGAGCTGCTGCCGCTGGTGCCCCGCGAGCGGATTCCACCGGAGCCGGCCACGGGCCTGCGGGACCCCCTCAGCGAGCCCCGGGCCGAGGTCCAGGATGCAGGTTACCAGCGCGAGGCCTTGCGCCTGGCGCGCCGGATCCGGATGCTCATCGGCGCCCCCATCCAGGTCAACCAGCAGGTCCGGCCCCTGAGCTACGGGGACATCATGGTGCTGTTCCGGGACCGCACGGCGGCGGGCGCGTACGAAGATGCGCTGCGGCAGGCCGGTATCCCCTTTCTGGGCGCCGGCCGGGGCAGCCTGCTGCACAGCCCCGAGATTCGCGACCTGGTGGCCTTGCTGCGTTTCCTGGTGCGCCCGGCGGACAGCCTGTGTCTCGCCCAGGTATTGCGTTCGCCGATTTTCGACGCGGATGAGGGCGAGCTGGTGGCGCTGGCGGACCGTGCCGACGGGGACCCCTGGTGGCGGGTGCTGCGGGATGCCGACCCCGGGTCGCTCAGTCCGCGGCTGCAGCGGGCCCGGGAACTGCTGGCCGGCTGGCTGGCGGCCCTGGACCGGGTGCCGATGCACGACCTGCTCGACCGCATCCTCACCAGCGGCAACTTGCTGCGACGATTTGAAGCCGCCGCCCGGGATCACGAGCGCGACCAGGTGGCGCCCAATCTGGCGCGCTTGCAGCACCTGGCCCTGGACGCGGACGCCGGTCGCTATCCTTCCGCGCGGCGTTTCGTGGAGCGCCTGACGACGCTGGCAAACCGTCCCGGGGACGCCCCCGACGAACCTCCGTTGCCGGATCCGGACCGGGTGCGCCTGCTGACCATTCACGCCGCCAAGGGACTGGAGGCGCATGCGGTATTCCTGATGGACGCCGCCCGCCCTGCGCGCAACATCCGGGCCGGTGAGACCTTGGTGGAATGGTCACCCGGGAAACTGGCGGTGACCCGCTTCCACCTTGTGCCCCCCAAAGAGCGCCGCAGTCGGCGATTCCAGGAGCTGATGCAATCGGTGCGCCAGCGGCAGGACCAGGAGCAGATGAACCTGCTGTACGTGGCCCTCACCCGCGCCCGCCAGTACCTGTTCATCAGCGCCTGTGGCGACCCGGATGGTGAGACCCGGTGGTACGAGCTGGTGCAACAGGGAATGCAGCGGGACGGCCCGCCACCGTGCCCGGTGGCCGGGCCGGCCGATCGGGATGCGCAGGATCTGGATGCACCCCGGGCGGTGATCGATTTTGGTGAGCCCCCGGCTGCGCCCCCCCGGATCCCGCCACCACCGCTACCGCCGGTGGACCCGCGGATGGCCGAGCCCAACCCGGTGGCCGCTGCGGCGACGGTGTTTCCCAGTTACCCGGAGCTGGCCCACGACCATGATCCCTGGCCGGTCGCCGCGGCCACCACCCCGGCAGCGGAGCGACGTGGGCACGGGGTACAGGTCCACCTGGCGCTGGAACTGCTGCATCGGCATGCGGACCCGGACGCAGCGCACGACGAATTTCTGCTCCGCAGCGGGGAGGACGCCGGAACAACCGGCGCCGCCTGGGATGAGGCCGTGGCCGTGTGGCGGGACCCGGATCTGCAGATGCTGTTTGACCCGGCGCGATACCAAAGCGCGGCGGCCGAGTTAGCGATCCTGTATCGCGATGGCGAGCAACTGGTATCCGGCGTGGTGGACCGGCTGGTGGACGATGGCAATCGCCTGTGGCTGGTGGACTTCAAATCCCGGGCGGACGTGGACCTGCATTCCGCGCCGCGGCTGGCGCAGACCTACCACCCGCAGCTGGCCGCCTATGCCGAGGGCGTACGCAAGTTGTATCCGGAACGGAATCTGCGCGCGGTGGTGCTGTTTACCGCCCAGCGCATCCTGGCGGAGGTGTCGGTCTGAAGCGTCCCTATTTCGGCTTGGCGTTGCCCGCCGCTGCCGCGGCGCCACCCCGAATCCCCAGCGCCGCCAGCAGCCGCGCGGCCGGGATGTATCCCGGAACCACCTGCCCATCCTCGAACACCAGTGTCGGCGTCGCGCGCACCCCCAACTCCTCGCCAAGATGGTACTGGTCCGCGACCGGATTGGCGCAGCTACGTGGCTCGAGCTGGCCGCCGAACTTGGCGGTGGCCATGGCCTTCTGCTGGTCGTCGGAGCACCATACGGACACCGCGCGCTTGTAGCTTTCGCTGCCAATCCCGGTGCGTGGCCACATCAGGTATCGAACCCGCACGCCGGCTTCCACCAGCTTCGGAACCTCCCGGTGCAGCTTGACGCAATATCCGCAATCCACGTCGGTGAAAACCGTCAGGGTGCTGCGGACCTTTTCGGGCTCGAAAATGATCATCGATTTTTCGTCCACTTTCGCCAGCCGCGCCAGCACGAGTTCGGCGCGGCGCCCCTCGCTGAGGTTGGTGCGCGTCGCCAGGTCGATCACATCCCCCATGATCAGGTGGCTACCGTCCTTGCTGACGTAGTACACGCTGGCGCCGATCTGCACCTCCCACAGGCCGGCGGGCCCGGGGACGATGGAATCCACCGAAGTGGACAGCGTCTTCTCCAGGACCGCGCGGATCTTCGCCATATCCGGGTCGGCGGACCAGGCCGGATTGGCAAAGGCCAGCAATGCGGCAGCAAAACAAAAGGGACGAAATTTCATGGGTGCGTTTTCCGGGGATATCTGGCTGTTGGGACCGGCAGAAACCGCAACGGTTCCCGCAAGCCGGTCATTTTCCGTTGTCAGTCGCGAAAATTGATATATTGCAGGGGCAAATCGATCTTTGCTTCTTTCAGCATGGCGATCACCTGCTGCAGGTCGTCGCGCTTTTTGCCGGTGATACGCACCTGCTCCCCCTGGATCGCTGCCTGCACCTTGAGCTTGGCGTTCTTGACCCGCTTGACGATGTCCCGTGCCAGATCCTTGTCTACACCCTGGCGGACGGTGACCACCTGCCGCGCGGTATCACCGCCGGCGGACTCCACGGAACCGAGAGCCAGGCAGGCAATATCCACCCCGCGCTTGGCCAGACGCCCCTCCAGCAGATCGCGGACCTGGCCGATGCGGAATTCATCCTCGGCAAACAGGGTCAGGACCGCTTCCGCCTGTTCCACGCGGGCATCCGAGCCCTTGAAATCAAAACGGTTCGTGATCTCCCGGTTGGCCTGATCCACGGCGTTGCGGACCTCCTGCAGGTCCACCTGGGAAACCACGTCGAATGAGGGCATTGGTGACAAATCCTTGCGGCAAGAAGTCCGCAAGAATAGTCACCCCGGCGGCCATGTCAAACCGCACCGGGCCGGCGGCGCCGTCGGAAACCCGCTGTGCCGATTGTCCACCGCAGCCCGCCTGCGTAGAATCAACCGCACCGCGACGGGATTGAAAATTCGGCTGATGGCCACTGCCTCGCCCCATGCCCTCCAACCGGGCACACGAATCGAAACCTTCGAGATCCGCCGGATCCTCGGCGCGGGCGGTTTTGGCATTACCTACCAGGCCTGGGACCACCAGCTGGAGTGCGAAGTCGCCATCAAGGAGTACCTGCCCTCCTCCCTGGCGGGCCGTGCGAATGATCACCTGACGGTCAGCGTGCTCGCCAGTTCCGATGAAAACACCCAAAGCTACGAGGCGGGGCTGACCAAGTTTCTGGACGAAGCCCGGGTCCTGGCCAAGTTCCGGCACCCCAATCTGGTAGGCGTAAAACAGTTCCTCAGTGCCAATGGCACTGCGTACATGGTGATGGACTACGAGAAGGGCCAGAGTCTCGCCCAGTACCTGCGCGAGAATCCACCGCCCCTGCCGGAAGAACAAGTCATCGCCCTGCTGGGCGCGTTGCTCTCCGGTCTCAGCACGCTGCATGCGGACCGGGTTCTGCACCGTGACATCAAGCCCGCCAACATCTATCTGCGGGAAACCGGGGAACCGGTTCTGCTGGACTTCGGTTCCGCGCGCAGGCGGGTTCAGCAAAGCAGCACCCAGGAAATGACCAGCATGGTCTCGCTCGGCTATGCGCCCCACGAGCAGTACCACAAACGCGGCCACCAGGGTCCGTGGACCGACCTGTACTCCCTGGGCGCTACGCTGTACTTCTGCCTGACCGGCGCGCGTCCCGTGGACGGCATGGACCGTTTCCTGGCCATGCACGAAACCGGCAAGGACATCATGCCCAGCCTGGTCGGTCTGGCAACGGATCACCTGGATGAAAATCGCTGCGCAGTGATCGACTGGATGCTGCGCGTTCCGGTGGAGGACCGGCCGCGTTCCGTGGCGGACGTGGAGGCGGCCCTCGCTGGCGCACCGATTCCGGAACCCAGCACCCAGCCCGAGCCCGCCGCGACGGAAAATTTCGACGATGGCGACGCCACCATGCTGCTGGACAACCCGCGAATCGCCACCGCAGCTACCGCCGACGCGGAGCCCGAAAACCGGAAATTCAACTGGAAACCACTTGCGATCGGCGCCGCGCTGCTGGCGGTTGTCACCGCGGTAACGCCATTCTGGGCCAACAGCCAGTTGCGCGCCGGCATCCGCGATACTTTGCTGGCGGAACTGGCCTCCGTGACCCCGGGAATGGAGTGGCAACTCGACAGCGTGGAAGGCTCGGTGTTCGGCGGTGAGGTTCGGGTTTTCGGTTTACGGGTGGCCAACCCGGCGGGCTTTGCCCCGGGCGCCTTGCTGCAGGTCAGTCACTTGCGCATGTTTCCCGCCAGCGACGGCTGGTGGCACAGCGAGCCTCTGGATTTCGATACCGTGTACCTGTCCGGGCTGGAGGTACATGTTTCCGCCAGCGAGGATGAGCGCACCAACCTTTCGGTGCTGCTGGCCGCCCTGAACCAGTCGGCCGCCGGCGCCACCGCACAGCAATCCGTCGCCGCGCCCCCGGAAGTCGCGGGGCAGGCATCCCCGGAAAAATCCGCCGAGCCACAGGCAGGACCGGTGGCGGGTCCGCCGGCCGTTGCAGCCACGATGTTACGTACCGCAAGTTTCGAACTTGCCCCGGGCCTGCTCACCCTGGACCAGGCCAAACAGGACGAGCCACTGCATCGGCCACTACCACCGCTGACCAGCCCCCCGGACGGGGCGGGCACCGGCATTACCCTGGCGGCGCTGTCGAACTGGACGCTGCGGCGCATCGGGGAACTGGTCGCCGATGCGACGCCTCCGCCACCAAGTGCCGAGAAAAAACCGGTCCCGGTTGAAGCGAAGAGCAAACCGGTCAAACCCGCCGCAGTGGCCGCGGAACCGGAGGAGAAGAAGTCCGACCCGATCAGTCGTATCACGGATCGCGTCAAGGGACTTTTCAAGCGCAACCGATCATCGGACGACACCAAGTCCGGGGGCGGCGGCTAAGACCGCATCGCTATGCTCGCTGCATGACCACTGCCAAGCTGGTTCTGGTTTTCAACGGCGAGTCCATGGGTGAATTTCCCCTGGACGCCGACCGGCTGGTAATCGGGCGCCGCCCTGGGTGCCAGATTCACATCGACAACCTGGCGGTAAGCGGCGAACACGCCGCCGTCTCGCGGTTGTACAACTACCATTTTCTGCAGGACCTCTCCAGCACCAACGGCACGTTCATTAACGGGGAGCGCATTGAGAAGAAGGTGCTCACCCACAATGACCGCATCCAGGTGGGCAAACACGACCTGATCTACAACAACCCGGATCAATCCGTACAGGCGGACTTTCAGAAGACCATCGTTATGAAGGGTACGGCGGACCCGGCACAGGCCGGGTCGGAGGCCGGGTCGGAATCCGGGTCGGAGTCCGAAGCGGAGTCCGGAGCGGAGTCGATGGTCGAATATACGGGATCGGATGCGAAGCCGGAGCCCGAGCCGGAGCCGAAACCGAAACCGGAGCCGGAGTCAAAACCGGAGCCGAAACCGGAGCCGAAACCGGAGCCGACGCCGAAGCTAGATACCAGTTCCCGATCCAGCTTCAAATCCGCGCAACCGGAAGGCTCGGGGCGCCCGGAGCTTCGATTCCTGGATGGTCCCAACGCCGGCAAGCTGCTGGAGATCAGCACCGCGAGCATGGCCATCGGACGCCAGGGCTCGCAACTGGCGGTCATCAGTCGCCAACCGGACGGTCATCACGTCAAGCCGGGGCGGGGCCAGACCATCAGCGTCAACGGCAAGGTCGTCAACGGGCGGCAGCGCCTGCAGAATCACGACATCATTGAACTCGATGGCACGCGCATGGAGTACCTGCAGGGCGGCTGAGCTACGGACCCGCCGGCAGCCACTGCCATTTTCTTTTCCGATCAGCAGCTTAGCTTCCTTTGCTGTGGGCACGGGTGAAGCCCGCGTCGGCCCCACGTCACTCAGGCCGGTGGCGCTTCGGACAGGGTGTGCGAGGATTCCAGCCTTTCTTCCAGTTCGGCGAAGGAAAATGCGGCGACCTTTACCGGCTCGCTTTTACCCTTGACGGTAATGTCATCGCGGTGCCGGGACCAGAACTCCTCGGGCAGGGCGGAGAAACTGCTCTCCGACACCACCACGTCCACACCCAGATCCTTGCTGGCGGTCTCCAGGCGAAACGCCAGGTTGACTGCATCCCCCAGCGCGGTGTTGTCGATACCAATCCCCACGGCAGCGTGTCCGGTATTGATTCCGATCCCGATTCGCAGTGGAGCGGGAAGAAAATCCGCCGCGCTGCTGATCCGGCTGGTGCAGTCGCGGATCGCCAGACCTGCGGATAACACTTTTCGCACCGAGGCGGTCAGGTCATCACCGGCCTGCCAACGGGCGTACACGCAGTCACCAATGAACTTGTCCACCAGCCCCCCATTTCGCGCCACGGCCGCATTGACTTCGTGGAACCATTCGGACATCAGCCGCGTCATGTCACCGATTGGCACCATTTCGGACAATTGCGTATAGCCGCGAATGTCTGCCACCAGGATGGTGATCTGCTGGATCCGTGTACTCTGCACGAGGGTAGTTCGTTCCGTGTCATCTTCCATGGAGTCGAGTACGCCCGTCGACTCCTCCTGCTCGAAACGAATCTGGGTCTCTCCAATCTGCAGCTCGTCGCCGTCCTTGATGTGGAACGGAACCGAGATGCGCTGATCATTCACAAAACTGCCGTTGGAGCTGCCCACGTCCACCAGGTAGTAGTCCGCTTCCCCCAGGCGCTGCACGATGGCATGCCGCCTGGAAACCGACTTGCTTCGCAGCACGATGCGGTTGGTCTTGTCCCGACCGATGGTGACCACCGACTCGCAGAGGACGCGCTGTTCGCCCTCGCTGGAGTGATAACAAAGGAACGCTGGCATATGCGGTCAGAACTTCAGCTTGAATTTCTTTTTCAGCTTGTTGAGTTCTTCCTTGGCCCCCTCGACATCGCCCTGCTTCAGTTTCTCAACCGCTGGTTTGAGCTGCTCCGCTCCCAGTTTCTCGATCATCCGGCGTGCAATCACCTGTACTACCTTGAGCCGGATCTCATCCGGCTTGTCCATGCTGCCCTCGACCTCGAAAGGGATGGTCAGGGAAGGATTCTGCGTCTCGAAGAAATCTTTTAGGGTATTGGTCGGAACGCCGAAAAATTTGCCGCCACCGGCGAACTTGAGGTTGGCCATGGTGACTTCGCCGGGAACGACGACCCGGCCTTGGTTCATCTTCAGCGACATCTTGAGGGAAACGGTGCCGTCAGTGAGCGTGACGTTGGTCTTTTCACTGCGCAGGTAGGGAGTCGCCAGCGGGACAAACAGATCCGTCACGGAAATCGTGATGTCGCCGTCATTGCTGACCGGGTTGACCCAGCCGCCGATGGCGATCTTGCCTTCCCGCTTGCCTTCCAGGGTCGCGCTGAAATCGATCGGCAGGCGTGCGTCCGCCAAAGGGTACGCCAGGTCCCGCAATTCCAGTTTCAGGTCACGAATCTTGAAACGGGCATTGGCCGCGTGATCGACGAATTCGCCCTGCCCGCCCTCGATAAGGAAATGGCCGAGGCGAACCGGCGGTGTCTCGCTGCTGCTCTCTTCAATCTCCGGTATGGGCAGAACCAGTTCACCGTTCTTCATCTGCTCAATGAGCACGGTCGGGCCTTCGATGCGCACATGGCCAATCTCGATCTTGCTGGAAAACAGGGAGGCCATGCTCGGTGCAACATCGATGCGCTTGGTGCTGAGCCGCTCGACGCCTTTGGCATCGGTAAATTTAACACCCACCAGCTCCACCCGGTTCCATCCCGCGTCCAGCCTCTCGAAACCAAGACCCGGGACCTCTTCCTGCACGAAAGAGCGCGCGATCTCTGTCATATTGCTGTAGGCCCAGTACATGGCCCCGACCAGGATGACGGACAGGACAACCAAAAGCAGTCCAACTTTCTTCACATCGATACCTCTGCAGTATTGTTTTCAGATCGCGGATCTTCCCACGCCCGGAAGCGCGCGAGTTCCTCCGCCAGCGCGGAAACCACCAGGCCGATCACCGTGGCGTCATCCAGAAAACCCACCATATGCAACCAGTCCGGAACCAGGTCAAGCGGATTGACGAAATAGAGAATCGCCGCCGACGCCAGCACCAGGCTCCGCCAGGGTAACTGCCGGTAACGGCCGCTGCCCGCGGCCCGCACCAGCCGAATCAATGTACCCAGGTCCTCCAGCCGCTTTGCGAACTGTCCCCGCAGGCGGCCGGCTTTTTGCGCCGCGCTATCCAGAAAATCGTTGCGACGTTGCGCATCCCGCAGAATCCGGCCTGCTCGCTTGCGCGCCGCCCCGAAAGCGGGATGTTGGAGGTTTTCGATTTGTTCAGCCAAGAGCGTAATGACCTACCTGCAGCACCAGCGCCGCCAGAGCGCCGGCCGCGAGATCGTCCAGCATTATACCGATTCCTCCGTGAACCCGGCGATCGATCCATCGAATCGGCCCGGGTTTGAGGATATCGAAGGCGCGGAACACGCCAAACGCAAGCGCCATCCACAGGAGGGAAGGCGGCAGCCCAATCACCGCTACCAGGTAGCCGGCGATTTCGTCGAAAACAATAACCTGTTCATCACCGCCGCCACACAAGCGGCTGGTGTGCTCGCAAACCAGCACACCCAGAACCACCACCACGGCCACCAGCAGCAACTGCCACGGCAGCGACCAGTGGAGCATCAGCGCCGCCACCGGCACCGCCACCAGGGTCCCCGCGGTTCCCGGGGCACGCCGGGCAAATCCGCTGCCGAAGCCCGTGGCAAGCACGACGGCGGGGTCGCGCCACCAGTTTGCGAGCGGGGAATCGCTCAATCGCGGGTTCCATCCGCGCCAGCGAAGTGATCAAAGCCCTGTGTGCGCACCTCTCGAAGTTGCCCGTCCACGCCCATCACCCGCAATCCGGGCGTGGATTCCACCGTGCCGATCCGCTGCAGAGGAACCTGTCCCGGCCAGCCGTCCCGCAATCGCGGCTCCGCCCAGTCCGGCAGCGTAAAGCACAACTCGTAGTCATCTCCCCCCTGAAGCGCGGGCTTCCAGAATCCGCGCTTTGTCGCCGCGCGCACCGGCGCGGTCAGCGGCAGGCGCGCCAGGTCGATCTGGGCGCCGACCCGGCTGGCCCGCAGTACGTGCCCGAGGTCGGCCAGCAGGCCATCGGACACGTCGATGGCGGCGGAAGCCAGACCGCGCAGCGCCAGTCCTTCCCGCACCCGGGGCGACGGCCGTTCCAGTCGCGCGCGGGCGGCGGCATCCACATCCAGGTTTCGCCGTATCCCCTCCAGGGCCAGGGCCGCATCTCCCAGGGTGCCGGTAACGAAGATTCCATGGCCATCGCCGGCGCCCGAGCGGCGAACGATTTCCCGCTCCGGGGCAAACCCGCTCAACTGCACGGTGATCGCCAGTTCCCCGGCGACGGTATCCCCGCCGGCCAGTTGCACACCGTATTCCTCGGCCAGCTGAAAGAATCCCTGCGCGAATCCCTCCAGCCAGGCCTCGTCTACTTTTGGCAGGCTCAGGGAAAGCAGAGCCCAGGCGGGTTGCGCCCCCATCGCGGCCAGGTCCGACAGGCTGACCGCCAGCGCCTTGTGGCCGATCGAATCGGGCGCCACATCGTTGAGAAAATGGCGCCCTGCCACCAGCGTGTCGATGGTCATAACCACCGCCATACCGGACGGTGGCTTGCATACGGCGGCATCGTCGCCAATTCCGAGCACGACGTCGGTGCGCCTCGGACCGGCCGCGGCAAAGAAGCGGTCGATCAGTTCGAATTCGTTCACGTGGTGGTCCGGGATACCTCTTGGGCGCGCAGCTTTGCGGCGACCCGGTCCAGTACGCCATTGACGAAGCGATAGCTGTTCTCGGAGCCAAAGGTCTTTGCCAGCCGGATCGCCTCGTCGAGGATCACCCGGTAGGGAATCTCCTCATGAAAACGCAGCTCGTAGGCACCCAACCGCAGGATGGCCTGCTCCACCGGGTCCACGCTGTCCATCTCCCGTCCCAGGTACGGCATCAGGTGATCATCCAGCTCGTGCAGGTGCAAGGGAACCTGACGCACCAGTTCGTGGAACCAGGCCTGGTCCGCCTCGCCCAGGTCATGCTCGTACAGAAAATGATCCTCGATGGCTTCCGGCGGCTGCTCGGTAAGTTCCCACTGGTAGAGCGCCTGGATGGCCGCGATCCGCGCCTTGTGTCGGGATCCGCTCATGTCAGCCCTTGAGGGCTTTCCCCAGGTTAATCATCTCGATCACCGTGAGGGCCGCCTCAGCGCCCTTGTTACCGGCCTTGGTGCCGGCGCGCTCGATGGCCTGTTCGATGGTGTCCACCGTGAGCACACCAAAACCCACGGGTATCCCGTTGTGCAAGGACAGGTCCGCCAGCTGCCGGGAACACTCGCCGGCCACGTACTCGAAATGCGGCGTGGCGCCCCGTATCACGGCGCCCAGCGCAACGATTCCGTCATAGCGGCCACTGTCAATCATGTAGCGGATTGCCAGCGGCAGTTCCCAGGCCCCCGGGACCCGTACCACTTCGATATCCGCGGGCCGCAGACCGTTGCGGCCCAGGGCGTCCTTTGCTCCACCAAGCAAGGACTCGGTGATGAACTCGTTGAAGCGCGCCACCGCGAGCCCGATGCGCAAACCGCGTCCCGACTGCTCGCCAACAAAAGTTTTTGACCCAGCCTCCATTCAGTGCTCCTCGATATAGCGAACAATGTCGAGACCGAATCCCGACAAGCTGTGGATATTCTGCGGTTTTCCGAGCACACACATGCGCCCGACCCCGAGGTCCGCGAGAATCCGCGAGCCGGCACCAACGGTTCTCCACAACAGGGGAGCCACGCCGCGTCCGGCATCGCTCTCGCCGGTCTCTCCCAGGCCCAGCTGCACGCGTAACTGCGGCAACTCCGGCGTGTCCTCGGGCTTGTCGATCAGCACCAGCACGCCCGGCGGTGACTGGGAAAGGTATTCCAGGGTCTTCGCAAGCGGCCACTGGTAGCCGGCGCCCAGCTCGGCGAAGCGCTGGAAATGGCCATTGTGGACGTGCACCCGAACCGCGGTCTCCTGGTCGCGGTGGATTTCGCCGCAACTCAGCGCGAGATGCGTGGCGCCGTCAATGCGGTCCCGGTACACCAGCAGGCTGAATTCCCCCCAGCGTGTCGCAAAGGGTTCGCAGGACACCCTCTCTACGGTGGTCTCATTCTCCAGGCGATAGCGGATCAGGTCCGCTACCGTGCCGATCCGAAGTTCATGTTGCCGGGCGAAATCCACCAATTGCGGCAGCCGCGCCATGCTGCCATCGGTGTTCAGAATCTCGCAGAGCACGCTGGCAGGCTCCAGGCCCGCCAGCCGCGCCAGGTCGACGCCCGCCTCGGTGTGACCGGCCCGATTGAGCACGCCGCCGGGCGCCGCCCGCAGCGGGAAAATGTGACCGGGTTGCACGATGTCCGCGGGTCCGGCGTGCGCTGCCGCCGCGGCGCGCACGGTGGTGGCCCGATCCGCCGCGGAGATTCCGGTGGTAACTCCCTTCGCGGCCTCGATGGATACCGTGAATGCGGTACCGTGGGGGGCGCGGTTGCGGCTGACCATCAACGGAAGCTGCAACTGCTCGCAGCGTTCGCTGGTCAGCGCCAGGCAGATCAGTCCCCGGCCGTGGCTGGCCATGAAGTTAATCGCTTCCGGGGAAACGTGCTGTGCCGCAACCAGCAGGTCGCCTTCGTTTTCGCGGTCCTCGTCATCCATCAGGATGATCATGCGCCCGGCCTGGTAGTCGGCGATCAGGTCCTCGGCGGTGTCCAGGGACACCTGGGCGGGAAGTTGGCGTACGTTGCTCATGGAGCGTTCCGGGCGGCCGCTGGTGCGGCGGCGGTTGTCAGCAGATTCGCGTATCGTACCGCGTTGGCGGCCCGCTAACGAATGAAGCCGTGGCGTTCCAGGAAGTCCCGGGTTATGCCCGGTGGCGGCTTGTCCTTGCTATCCGTGCGGACGCCCAGCAGGCGCTCCAGGTAGCGGGCGAGCAGGTCCACCTCCAGGTTGACCGCCGCTCCCGTTTGCAACGCCCCCAGTGTCGTGTGCTCCAGGGTGTGGGGCACGATCATTACGCCCACCCGGCCACCGGTCACGTCGTTGACGGTGAGGCTGATTCCGTCCACGCACAGGGAGCCCTTGGCCGCAACGAAACGTTCCAGGGCCGACGGCAGGGAAAACTCCATGCGCTCGCTGCGCCCGTCCGGTTCCCGTTGCGTCAGGTGTCCGACGCCATCCACGTGACCGGTGACGATGTGGCCTCCCAGTGGGGTTGACGGCGTCAGCGCGGGCTCCAGGTTGACCACCTGGCCAGCGACAATCTCCGAAAACGTCGTGCACGCCAGGGTTTCTGCAGAGACGTCCGCCGAGAATCCATCCGGGCCTGGCTCCACCACCGTGAGACACACACCGCTGACCGCGACACTGTCGCCTTCCGCCAGCCGGGTGCTGTCCAGGGTCCCGGTGCCGATGCGCAAGCGCAGGTCGCCGGAACCTTGTTCGACCTCGCGGATCTCGCCAAGTGCCTGAATGATCCCGGTAAACATTATCTCAACGCGTGACCCGCGCGATCACCCGCCAGTCCTCACCCACCGCGCGAACGTCCCGTATTTCCAGCGGGATGGCCTGCGCCATCTCGATCAGCCCCGGCAGGTTGAACATCGGGCGGGCTTCATGACCCATCAGCAGTGGCGCAAAATACAGGATCAGCTCATCCACCAGTCCCGCCTGCATCATCGCGCCAGCCAGCGTTGCCCCCGCTTCCAGCAGCACTTCGTTGAT
>JAJDOE010000074.1 GCA_022340345.1 Gammaproteobacteria bacterium | reverse complement strand
ATGCGGACGATATCTACGCGCACAACCACGTGCTGGAACGGGTCAACGCGGTATTTGAAGACCCTCATGTGGACGCCTGCTACGGCGACCTGGTGTACGTGGCCCGGGACGACCTGACGCGGGTGATCCGCTACTACCGCTCCGGCGAGTACCGGCCGGGGGCATTCGAGCGCGGCTGGATGCCGGCCCATCCGACCTTTTTCGTTCGTCGCCGCATCTACGACCAGTACGGCGGATTCGACACCCGCTATCGCTACCAGTCGGATCTGGACCTCACCATGCGCCTGATGGCGGTGCATGGCATCCGTACACGCTACCTTCCGGAAACCCTGGTACGTATGCGCATGGGGGGAACCACCAATCGCAGCCTGGCAAACATCGTCAGGGGAAACCGGGAAAGTTACGTGGCGTTGCGGCGCGCGGGCCTGCGGGTCACGCCCTGGTATTTCGTCAGCAAGGCCTGCATGCGCATTCCGCAGTTCTGGCAACGATCAGAACCGAACGGAAACAAGACGGGGCATCGATAGCCCGGTCTCCCCGGGGAGCGGGACCATCCCGCAATGCCACCGCCGGCTGAGTTTATTCCCACATCCGGCTGTGGCATTGCGGGATGGTCCCAGGTTCCGTCGCGGCGGCGGTCAGATCTTTCGAAACACCAGCGTTGCGTTGGTGCCGCCGAAGCCGAAGCCGTTGGACATCACGGTGCGCAGGCCCGCGTTGTCCCGCCGCTGCAGGACGATGGGCATATCCGCCGCCTCCGGATCCAGCTTTTCCACGTGGGCGGATGCGGCGATGAAGTCATTTTCCAGCATCAGCAGGCAGAAGATAGCTTCCATGGCGCCGGCGGCGCCCAGACCGTGGCCGGTCAGCGACTTGGTGGAGCTGATGGGCGGTGGCGAGTCGCCGAACACTTCCCGGATGGCCTCCAGTTCCCGGGTGTCGCCTACCGGAGTGCTGGTGCCATGAGCGTTGATGTAGTCCACCGGGGTATCCAGACCCGCCATGGCCAGCCGCATGCAGCGCGCGGCGCCTTCGCCGGAGGGTTGCACCATGTCGTAGCCGTCGGCGGTGGCGCCGTAGCCGGTAAGTTCGGCGTAGATGCGCGCGCCGCGGGCCCGTGCGTGGTCCAGTTCCTCCAGCACCAGCATGCCGCCGCCTCCGGAGATCACGAAACCGTCCCGGTTCGCGTCGTAGGCACGGGAAGCGACGTGCGGAGTGTCGTTGAAATTCGAGGACAGGGCGCCCATGGCGTCGAACAGCACGCTCTGGCTCCAGTGCAGTTCTTCACTACCGCCGGCAAACATCAGGTCCTGTTTGCCGCTTTGGATCAGTTCCGCTGCGTTGCCGATGCAGTGCGCGCTGGTGGCGCAGGCGGAGCTGATGGAGTAGGAGACCCCGTGAATCTTGAAGGCGGTGCCCAGGCAGGCGGATACGGTGCTGCCCATGGCCCGTGGCACCATGTACGGGCCGACGCGCTTGACGCCCTTGCTGCGCAGGATGTCTGCGGCGGCCACCACGTTGGCGGTGGAGGCGCCACCGGAGCCGGCGATCAGTCCCCAGCGCTCGTTGGTGACGTTTTCCGGGTCCAGTCCCGCGTCGTTGATGGCGTCGCGCATGGCCAGGTAGGCATAGGCGGCGGCATCTCCCATGAAGCGGCGCACGCGCCGGTCAATCTGGCCTTCGATGTCCACATCCAGCGAACCCGATACCTGCGAGCGAAAACCCAGCTCCACGTGATCCGGATCGGTCTCGAAACCGTCCTTGCTCTCACGCAGGGACTCCAGCACCGTTGCCTTGTCGTTGCCGATGCTGGAAACGATTCCCAGGCCGGTAATGACCACACGTCGCTCGGTCATGTCTCAGAAACCCTCCGTGGACTGGAACAGGCCAACCTGCAGGTCGTTGCCGGTATAGATGCGGCGGCCATCCACATCCATGCTGCCGTTGGCGATTCCCATGCAGAGTTTGCGCATGATCACGCGCTTCATGTCCAGCCGGTAGGTGACCAGCTTCGCGTTAGGAGTGACCTGGCCCTTGAATTTTACCTGACCGGCACCCAGGGCACGGCCGTAGCCGGGCCCGCCCATCCAGCCGAGGAAAAAACCTACCAGTTGCCACATGGCGTCCACTCCCAGGCAGCCGGGCATTACCGGGTCATCGTGGAAATGGCAGGCAAAAAACCAGAGTTCCGGGGTGATATCCAGTTCCGCGACGATTTCGCCCTTACCGAACTCGCCACCGTCGTCGTTGATGCGGGTTATCCGGTCAAACATCAGCATCGGGGGAAGGGGCAGCCGTGCGTTGCCTTCGCCGAACAACTCGCCGCGCCCGCACGACAGTAACTCGTCGCGGGTATAGCTGGATTGGGTCTTCTTGGAATCCATAGGCAGGGCGGGTCCGTCAGGCAGGGCGGAACCGATGGTTACACGTTGGTTTGGCGAGGGTCAATTTTGACGCCGATATGGTCAATGCCGGCCTAAGCCGATCCGGCGCAGTAGCGCGATGCGATGCATGCGCCAGGCGGGCAACCGGGTGCGCACGAGGGCCGGGTCCAGCTGCCCGGTGTGTATTTCCTGGAGCGTGGCTGCCAGCAACGCCGCCAGCAGGCCCGGCCCGGCGCCGGGGTGCTGGCGGGCTGCGAAGCGCAGGCGAGTCTGCAACTCCGCCGCCCGGGCCAGGGCGTCCGGTCCTCGCCGGGTTTCCGGTACCGCGCCGACGCCGCGCAGATCAGCGCCCAGCTCCAGCAGTGCGCGGGCTTCGCCCAGCAGCGCGCCGAATTCGCAGGGGTCGGTGATGGCGGGGGCATGCCGCAGTTGCCACAGCCGGCACAACAAACCGTCGCTATCTCGAAAGTAATCCGGCGCAATAGTTCCGTCCAGCCGTGCGGCGAAGACCCCCCCTATTGGCGCCAGGGCCAGGCCGCCACCGGCTCCCAGGCAATCCGCCAGCGCCTGGGCCAGGGGGTGTTGCGGGCGCGGCTGGCCGAGCTGGTCCTGCCACCAGGCGAGTTTCAGCCGGGCGATCTGCGGATCGCTGCAACGCCGCGGAATTTCGCGCAGTTCCAGCCCCAGGGCCTGCAGGGCGTTCCAGCCGCGCGCCGCGTCGGCGCGTAACCAGCGTCCGGCTACGGATTCCGCGGTACCCCGCAAAAACTCCCGGCAGAAACGATGGGCTTCCATGGTGCGATACTATAGCCACTCGATTTTGCTGTGCGCAGGAGCATGTATTCATGGGTAAGTTTATCTGGGGGCTGATCATCGGCGCCGTGCTGGGCCTGCTGGCCGGAATGAACATCGGCCAGGGCAAGCCCCTGTTCAGCAACCCGTTCGCGCAGAAAGCGGCGGTGGAGCAGTTCAGCGACGCCGCACGCCGCATGGCGGAACAAGCCCGCGACACGGCCGGCAAGGCGGCGGAAAAAGCCGTCGAGACGGCCCCGGATATCCAGCAACGTGCCGGCGAGCTGATGCGCGATGCGGTAGAGGCAGTGCGCGAAACCACCGGCAAGGTCATGGAGCAGACCCGTGAAGTGGTGCACGAAGCGACCAAGGGCAAACCGGCGGATACGTCCGTCGAGGCCGCCGGTGCGGTTGGCGAGGGTGCCGGTGCGGTTAGCGAGGGTGCCGGTGCGGTTAACGAGGGCGCCAACGCGACGCAGGATCGGCCCGGCAACTAGTCGGGGTCGGGTTTGGGTCCGGGCTCCGGCGCGTCCTTCTCGTTGGTGGAGACTTCGCGCGTCCCGAGTTCGATCTGCGCTGGCTCCTCCAGCTCCTTTTTCGGTTTCAGGCCGAGTTCGGAGAAACGCCGCGCCCCCGGCAGCACCTTGGCATCGAAGGAACCCACCGCCTTGTTGTAGTTGCTGACCGCGCCCTCCAGGCTGCGACCCAGCCGGGACAGGTGGCCCGCAAAAGCCGTCAGCCGCTGGAACAGGGATTCGCCCACGTCACGGATGCGTTCCGCGTTTTCCGCCAGCGCCTCCTGTCGCCAGCCGAAGGCTACTGCCCGCAACAGCGCCACCAGGCTGGTGGGTGTCGCCAGCACAATGCGCTGGGTAAGGGCGTTTTCCAGGATCGTCGGATCCGTTTCCAGCGCCGCGTTCAGAAACTGGTCGCCGGGAATGAACAGGATGACGAAATCCGGGGCGCGCGGGAACTGCTCCCAGTAGGCCTTGGCCGCAAGTTCCTTGATGCGTGCGCGCAGGTTGCGTGCGTGGTCCTTCAGGAAGCGCTCGCGATCGGCGGCGTCGCTGGCTTCCGTGGCGCTGAGGTAGGCATCCAGCGGCGTCTTGGCGTCCAGTACCAGTTCGCGACCCGCCGGCAGGCGTACCACCATGTCCGGTCGCGAAACGCCGCCTTCGCCCTGGGCGCTGGGTTGTTCCGTGAAATCGCAATGGTTGACCATGCCTGACAGTTCCACCAGCCGGCGCAGGGTCATCTCGCCCCACTGGCCACGTACCTCCGGGCGGCGCAGTGCCTGTACCAGGTTGCGGGTTTCACCCTGCAGGCGCCGCTGGGTATCCGCCATTTCCTCCAGGTGCTTGTGCAGGGCGCCGTAGGCCTGGCGTCGGTCATTTTCGATTTGCGCCATCTGCTGCTCGCTTCGCTGCAATGCCTCGCGGATGGGTTGCACCAGCGAGCTCACCGACTGCTCGCGCTTCTCCATATCGGCCTGGGAGCGCACGTGCAACTGGCCCAGGGACTCCTTCGCCAGTTGCAGGAAGGCCTGGTTGTTGCTCTTGAGGGCGTCGGCGGCGAGTGAGCCGAACACGTGATCCATCTCGGCGATGCGCTGCTCGTGGTTGCGGCGTTCCATTTCAATAGCGGTTTCCAGGCTGCTGATCCGCCGGCCGCGTAACAGCCCGGTGACCAGCCAGCCGACCAGCCCACCCAGCAGCAGCGCGCCACCGATGAGGGCAAGGACTTCTCCCAGCGGCAGCGTCAGCAGGGTATCGAGATTCAGCTCAGCCATTTCCAGAGGTCCGTGGGGGTCTCCAGCATACCGTCTGCACCCCACTCCTCGGGGTGGTCGTCCGGGCCGATATAGCCAAACAGGGCGGTCAGGGTCGGCATGCCGGCGCGCTGGCCGGCCTGCATGTCGCGCTGGGCGTCGCCAATGTAAACGCAGTTGTAGGGTTCGCGGCCCGCGCTGGCACAGGCATGCAGCAACGGGTCCGGCCACGGTTTGCGACGCGCAAGGGTATCGCCACTGACCACGCAACAGGGGGCCACCGGCAAGGCCAGCTGTTCCAGCAGCGGATCGGTGAGCCAGCCCGGTTTGTTGGTCACCACTCCCCAGGGCTGGCCGCGGCGATCCAGTTCCCGGAGCACCTCGGGCATGCCCGGGAACAGGCGGGTATGCACGCACAGCGCGGACTGGTACAGGTCCAGGAACCGCTGGCGCAGGGCTTCGAATTCTTCGTCGCCGGGGCCACTGTCAAAACCCAGTCGCAGCAGGCCGATACTCCCGTGGGAGACCTGCGCGCGAACGGTCTCGAAAGCGAGCTGCTCCCGACCGCGTTCGTCGAGCAGCCGATTGAGCGCCGCGGCCATGTCCGGTGCGGTGTCCGCCAGGGTGCCGTCGAGGTCGAGCAGCACCGTGTCCACGGAGTCAAACCGGCTTATCGGCGAAGACAAGGTAATTCACATCAGCCCCGGGTCCGAGGCGGTAGCTCCCCGTCAGCGGGTTGTAGTGCATGCCGGTAATTTCGCGAATCTCCAGGCCCGCGGCGCGCGCCCAGCTCGACAGTTCGGATGGGCGGATCAGCTTCTCATAGGTATGGGTGCCGCGGGGCAGCAGGCGCAACACGTACTCCGCGCCGACGATCGCCATGAGCCAGGCCTTGGGATTGCGGTTGATGGTGGAAAAAAACAACTTCCCGCCGGGGCGCACCAGGCGCGCACAAGCGCCCACCGTGCGCGCCGGGTCCGGCACGTGTTCGAGCATTTCCAGGCAGGTGACCACGTCGAAGGCGGCTGGTTCCTGCTGTGCGAGGTCCTCTGCGCTGACGTGGCGGTAGTCCACCGACTGGCCGCTGGTTTCCAGGTGCCGGCGCGCCACCGCCAGGGGCGTTTCGCCCAGGTCAATGCCGGTAACCCGGGCGCCACGCCGCGCCAGGGCTTCGCACAGCAGGCCACCGCCGCAGCCAACGTCGAGCACCCGCTGGTCCGTCAACTCACAGCGTTCGGCGATGAACTCCAGGCGCAACGGGTTGATGTCGTGCAGGGGTTTGAACTCGCTTTGTGGATCCCACCAGCGTTCCGCCAGTCGTTCGAATTTCTCGATTTCCTGCGGATCCACGTTCGCGTCGTTGGTGCTCATGCGTACTCCTTCAATCGTTCGCGCCATTTCCGCGCCCGGTCCAGCGTCTCGCGCAGGTCCACGCGCAGCAGTTCGCGGTTCCGCAGTACCGCTTGGCCGGCAATCCATACGTCACTGACCTGTTCGCGTCCCGCCGCGTATACCAGTTGCGAGACCGGGTCATACACCGGCTGGGTCTCGGGTGCATCCAGGTCCACCAGAACCAGGTCGGCCGCCTTGCCGGCTTCCAGGGAACCGATTTCGTCATCCCAGCCCAGCGCCCGGGCGCCCCCCAGGGTGGCCATCTCCAGCACCCGGTGTGCCGGTAGCACGGTGGCGTCCCGCGCCACGCCCTTGGCCAGCAGGGCGGCGCTGCGCATTTCGCCGAGCATGTCCAAATCGTTGTTCGAGGCAGCGCCATCGGTGCCCAACGCCAGGTTGGCGCCGGCTGCGTCCAGATCCGCCAGTGGACAAAGGCCGCTGGCCAGCTTGAGATTGGACTCCGGGCAGTGGACTACGCTGACCCCGTTGCCGGCGATGGCTTCAATTTCCGAATTCAGCAGCTGGGTCATATGCACCGCCACCAGGCGCGGACCCAGCAGGCCCAGCCGTTCGATGCGTTCCAGGGGCCGCACGCCGAACTTCGCGATGGATTCCTCCACCTCGTGGGCCGTCTCATGCAGGTGCATGTGTACCGGGATCTGCAATTCATCTGCGAGTACCCGGATGCGCTCCAGCGGGCCATCGGAAACCGTGTAGGGGGCGTGGGGGGCGAAAGCGGTGCGAACCAGTGAAAGGTGGCGGGTCTCGTCGTGCACGGCCAGGCCCTTGGCGATGTATTCGTCCGCATGTTTGGCCCACGCGGTCTCGAATTCGATGAGGATCATACCCACCGTGGCGCGCATGCCCAGTTGCTGGCTGGTCCGCGCCACTTCGTCGGGAAAGAAGTACATATCGTTAAAGCAGGTGGTCCCGCCGCGCTGCATTTCCGCGATTGCCAGTTGCACCCCGTCGCGGATCATCTCCGGGCCCGCGTGGTGTCCCTCGGCCGGCCAGATGTGCCCGGAAAGCCAGGCCTGCAACGGGAGATCATCCGCGAGGCCGCGCATCACGGTCATGGCGGCGTGGGTATGGGTGTTGACCAGGCCGGGGATCAGCAGGCCGTTTTCGAACCGCCGGATCTCTGCGGCCTCGAAGGCGCGGGCGATTTCCCCGGCCGGGCCCAGGGCCAGGATGCGGCCATCCGCAACCGCCAGGGCAGCGTTTTCCAGGCAGGTATGGGCTGGAACCACGGGAACAATCCAGCGGGCTTCGATGATCAGGTCGGCGGCTTGCATGGCCGCTGCAGTTTGCCGGGTTGCCGGTTCGCCCGCAATTCGCCGCACCACGCCGGGGCCGGATGTTGCCGCGGGTGTTCGGCTTGCGCACACTGTACCGATGCCTGCCGATGACACCCTCGACCGTGTGCGCGCGTTTCGCTGGAGCGGTGATGCCCTGGAACTGCTCGATCAACGTGCGTTGCCCGGGCGGGTCCGATGGTTGCGATGTGAAGACGCTCCGGCGGTGGCCCGGGGGATTCGCGACATGGTGGTTCGCGGCGCCCCGGCCATCGGTATTGCCGCGGCATTCGCGGTGGTTCTGGCGGCCCGGCGCCACGGAAACGATGCCGGGTCCATAGCCGCCGATCTGGCCCTGCTGCGGGAAGCACGGCCTACCGCGGTCAACCTGGGCTGGGCGTTGGATCGCATGCGCGGGGTGCTGGCCACCGGAGCCGGCGCGCAGCGGCTGCTGGCGGAGGCGGAGGCCATTGCCGCCGAGGACCTGGCCGCCAATCGCCGTATGGCGAAACTGGGGGCGGATGCCCTGCAGCCGGGTGTACGGGTGCTGACCATCTGCAATACCGGTTCCCTGGCCACCGCCGGGCTGGGCACCGCGTTGGG
This sequence comes from Gammaproteobacteria bacterium, assembly GCA_022340345.1. GTDB lineage: Bacteria > Pseudomonadota > Gammaproteobacteria > HyVt-429 > HyVt-429 > JAJDOE01. The sequence goes on along the minus strand of JAJDOE010000074.1, from coordinate 10,843 downwards.
CGTAATCCGGGAAGCCCACCGGCGGGGCTGGTTGGAGGCGGTGTATGCCTGCGAGACCCGGCCGGCGAACCAGGGGGCGCGACTGACCCTGTGGGAGCTGTCCCGGGACGGGATTCCCGCCAGCCTGATCGTGGATTCCGCTGCCGCGGCGCTCATGGCCAGCGGCCGGGTCGACTGGGTCATTACCGGGGCGGACCGTATCACCGCCAACGGCGACGTGATCAACAAGATTGGCACCTACGCCCTGGCGCTGGCGGCGCACGTCCACGGAGTGCGCACCATGGTGGTGGCCCCGTCCAGCAGCCTGGACCCGGACACCGCGACCGGTTCGCAGGTGGTCATCGAGGAGCGACCGCCCGGGGAAATCCAGGCCGGGCTTGAGCGTGCCTGGAACCCGGTTTTTGACTGCACCCCGGTGGCGCTGGTGGACTGCATCGTTACCGAGCGCGGTTGCCTGGTGGAGCCCGCGCGAACCGGTCTCGCCGGCCTGTCCCGGGGCGCCGCGAACTAGCTTGCGGCGGGCCCGCCATGCTGCGGTGCACCAGTGGCTTGTGGTACAATTCCGCGCTTGGGAAAGGGTTGATCGAACAACCCTAAACCGTTGTTTTCCTTGAAAAAAATAGCTTCGTCGCGCGTCTTTTCCGGGCGCCGCGGTGGTCGCCCCTGATCTGAAATATGGAATCGTTCGCGAAAGAAACCCTACCGGCCAATCTCGAACAGGAGATGCGCCGCTCGTACCTGGATTACGCCATGAGCGTGATCGTGGGGCGTGCCCTGCCGGACGTACGCGATGGCCTGAAGCCCGTGCACCGGCGGGTGCTGTACGCCATGCACGAGATGGGCAACGAGTGGAACAAGGCCTACAAGAAGTCGGCGCGCGTGGTTGGTGACGTGATCGGTAAATACCACCCGCATGGGGATACCGCAGTCTACGACACCATCGTGCGCATGGCCCAGGACTTTTCCATGCGCTACCCGCTGGTGGACGGCCAGGGCAACTTTGGTTCCGTGGATGGCGACTCGCCGGCCGCCATGCGCTACACGGAGGTGCGCCTCGCGCGCATCGCCCACGAACTGCTCGCGGACATCGAGCGGGAAACGGTGGACTTTGCGCCGAACTACGACGAGTCCGAGACCCAGCCCCTGGTGCTGCCCACGCGATTCCCGAACCTGCTGGTCAACGGTTCATCGGGTATCGCCGTGGGCATGGCGACCAACATACCGCCACACAACATGGGCGAGGTGGTGGACGCGGCAATACGGGTGCTGGACCACCCGGAGGTGACCCTTGAGGAGCTGATGAAGCTGGTCCCCGGTCCGGACTTTCCCACCGCCGCAATCATTAGTGGCACTCGCGGTATCCGCGAGGCCTATCGCACCGGCCGCGGGCGTATTCACGTTCGCGCGCGGGCCAGCATCGAAACCGACGAGAAGCGAAACCGCCAGACCATCGTAGTCCACGAACTGCCGTACCAGGTAAACAAGGCAATGCTGCTGGAAAAGATCGCAGACCTGGTAAAGGCGAAAAAAATTGACGGCATCTCGGAGCTGCGCGACGAGTCGGACAAGAGCGGCATGCGCATGGTCATCGAGTTGCGGCGTGGCGAACCGGGTGAAGTCGTGCTGAACAATCTCTACCAGCACACCCGGATGCAGACCGTGTTTGGCATCAATATGGTCGCGCTGGTCAACAATCAGCCACGGTTGTTCGGCCTGCGCCAGCTACTGGACGAGTTTTTGCGGCACCGGCGCGAGGTGGTCACCCGGCGCACGATTTTCGACTTGCGCAAAGCCCGCGACCGCGCTCACGTGCTCGAAGGACTGGCGGTAGCGCTGAGCAATATTGATCCGGTAATCGCCTTGATCAAGGCGGCCAAGACGCCGGCCGAGGCCAAGGAAAAACTGATGCTGACACCCTGGCCGCCAGGGGTGGTGGCCAACATGCTGGATCGGGCCGGTGCCGCGATGTCGCGGCCCGAGGACCTGGCGGCGGAGTTCGGTCTCCAGGAGCAGGGCTACCACCTGTCTGCGACCCAGGCCCAGGCGATCCTGGACCTGCGCCTGCACCGGCTCACGGGCCTGGAGCAGGACAAGCTGCGCAGCGAGTACGGGGAAATTCTCGAACGCATCCGCGACCTGCTGGAAATCCTGAACGAGCCCGAGCGCCTGAAAACGGTCATTCGCGAGGAGCTGGCGGAGGTCCGCGAGCGGTACGCGGACGAGCGGCGCACGGAGATTACCGAGACCCACGTGACGCTGACCACCGAGGACCTGATTGCGGAAGAGGACGTGGTGGTTACCCTGTCCCACGCGGGCTATGTGAAGGCCCAGCCGCTCAGTGAATACCGCGCCCAGCGGCGCGGTGGCCGCGGCAAGGCAGCGGCGCGGGTGAAGGATGAGGATTTTATCGACAAGGTGTTTATCGCCAATACCCATGACACGCTGCTGTGCTTCAGTTCGCTGGGCAAGGTGTACTGGCTGAAGGTCTACGAGATTCCCGTCTCCGGGCGCACCGCCCGTGGCCGGCCCATCGTCAACCTGCTGCGCCTGACATCCGGAGAAAAGGTCTCGGCCTTGCTGCCGATCCGATCCTTCGAGGACGGCCATTTCGTGTTCATGACGACGTCCGGTGGCGTGGTCAAAAAGACCGCACTGCAGGAGTTCTCGCGGCCGCGGCCCAGCGGCATCATCGCCGTGGACCTGCCCGACGGTGCGCGGCTGGTGGACGTCACCCTCACCGACGAGGGGCAGGACATCCTGCTTTTCAGTGACGCGGGCAAGGTAATCCGTTTCGCGGAAGGCGACGTGCGGCCAATGGGCCGTTCCGCCCGCGGCGTTCGTGGTATCCGGCTGAAGGCGGGCGAGAGGGTGATCTCCCAGATCGTGGTTAGCGAGGCGGCGGCCGCACGCACCGTGCTCATCGCCACCGAAAATGGCTACGGCAAGCGCACCGAGTTGGCGGATTTCAGCCTGCAGAAGCGTGGCGGGCAGGGCGTTATTGCCATCCGTATCAACAAACGCAACGGTGCGGCGATTGGCGCGGAATTAGTGGAGCCCGATGACCAGGTCATGCTGATCACCTCCGCGGGAACCCTGATCCGGACCCGGGTGAACGAGATATCCATCCTTGGACGCAGCACCCAGGGTGTGCGCCTGATTGAACCGGGCGAAAACGAACGCCTGGTGAGCATCGAACGAGTGGAAGAGACCGCCGACTGAGCCCGGTCCCCCGGCGCGCGCCGCAGCCCACAGAATTTTTTAACTTTCGAGGTATCCAATCATGTCAACGGTGTACAACTTTGGTGCCGGTCCCGCGACGCTGCCCAAGGCGGTATTGCAACGCGCCCAAACCGAATTGCTCGACTGGAGCGGAACCGGCATGTCGGTCATGGAGGTCAGCCATCGCGGCAAGGAATTTGTCGCCATGGCGGCGGAGGCGGAAAGCGACCTGCGGGAATTGCTCGCGGTGCCGGACAACTACAAGGTGCTTTTCCTGCAGGGAGGAGCGACCACCCAGTTCGCGATGGTCCCGGTCAATTTGTTACGCGGCCGTAACCAGGCGGACTATGTACAGACCGGCGTGTGGGGAAAAAAGGCCATCGCCGAGGCGCGCCGGCTGGGCGTGGAAGTGAACGTGGCCGCGGATAGCGCGGAGCAGAACTTCACGCGGGTGCCACCGTTGTCCGAATGGCAGACCCGGGCGGACGCGGCGTACCTGCACATCACACCCAACGAGACCATCGGCGGCGTCGAATTTGACTGGCTTCCGGACACGGACGTTCCGGTAGTGGCGGACATGTCCTCCAACCTGCTGTCGCGTCCGCTGGATGTTGGAAAATTCGGAGTGATCTACGCCGGCGCCCAGAAAAACCTGGGACCGTCCGGGATCACGGTCGTGATCGTGCGCGATGATCTCATCGGCCACGCGCGCACCGATTTTCCGAGCCTGTTCGATTACGAATTCATGGCCAAGAACGACTCCATGTCGAATACGCCACCGACCTTTGCCTGGTACGTCGCCGGTCTGGTCTTCAAGTGGCTGCAGGAAATCGGCGGGCTGGCCGCCATGGGCGAGATCAATGCGCGCAAGGCGGCGAAGCTTTACGAATGCATAGACAACTCCGGGGGGTTTTATCGCAATCCGGTAGATGTCGCGGATCGCTCGCGCATGAACGTTCCGTTCGTGTTGGCGGACGACGGCCTGGGTGGCGCCTTTCTCGCGGAGTCCGCGGCTGCCGGCCTCATGCAATTGAAGGGGCACCGGTCCGTCGGTGGTATGCGCGCCAGCATTTACAACGCAATGCCGGAGGAGGGTGTGGAGACCCTGATCCAGTTCATGCGGGAATTTCAGCGTACCCGAGGTTGATCATGTTCAAGGTAAAAACTCTTAACAATATCGCGGCGCAGGGTCTGGAGCGCTTCCCGTCCGATCGCTACGAAGTCGGCGCGGAAACCGGGGACCCGGATATCATCCTGGTGCGCTCCCAGAAAATGCACGACCTGCCGGTGCCGGCCAGTCTCAAGGCCATCGGTCGCGCCGGCGCGGGTGTCAACAATATTCCGGTGGACGCCATGAGCAAGCGTGGCATCCCGGTGTTCAACGCTCCCGGCGCCAACTCCAACGCGGTAAAGGAGCTGGTAGTGGCTGGCCTGTTTCTCGCCTGCCGAAACATCTGCGAGGCCTGGGATTACGTGCGCGGCCTGCATGGCAGCGACGAGGAATTGAGCAAGCAGGTCGAGGCGGGAAAGAAGATGTTTGCCGGCATCGAATTACCCGGGCGCAGCATCGGTGTGGTGGGCCTGGGCTATATCGGGCGGCAGGTCGCCAACCTGTGCCTGGACCTGGGTATGCATGTGGTGGGCTACGACCCGCAATTGACGGTGGACGCAGCCTGGAAGTTGTCTGCCAGCGTGGAACGCGCGGACAGCCTGCAGGAGCTGGCGCAGAAAGTCGATTTCATTACCTTCCATGTTCCGCTCACCGATTCGACGCGGGGTATGTTCGGCGCCGAGGCCATTGCCAGCATGCGGCCCGGGGGTACGGTCATGAATTTCGCCCGGGACGGCATTGTGGATAACCCGGCGCTGCTGAAGGCGCTGGACGCTGGCACGGTCGGCCACTACGTCAGCGACTTTCCGACTACCGAGCTCATCGCCAACCCGAAAGTCATCGCATTGCCGCACCTGGGCGCGTCCACCGAGGAAGCCGAGGTCAACTGCGCCATTATGGTGGCGGAACAGACCCGCGATTACCTGGAGAATGGCAACTTGCGGAACTCGGTGAACTTTCCGGAAGTGCAGATGCGTCGGGGAAGCGAGTTTCGCCTGGTGGTGGCCAATGCCAACGTCCCCAACATGCTGGGACAAATCTCCACCGCCATGGCAGCGGGTGGATTGAACATTCATGACATGATCAACCAGTCGCGGAATGATCTGGCGTACACCATCGTGGATACCGACAGCCCGATTCCGGATGAAGTGGTGGAGCAGGTACGCGCCATCCAGGGGGTACTGATGGCGCGCCGCATATAGCCATGGACGAGGACCGTTTGCTCGACGAACTGCGGCAGCGTATCGATAGCGCGGACGCGGAGCTGCAGCGCCTGCTCAACGAGCGCGCCCGCTGCGCCCTGGATATTGCGGCGCTCAAGCAGAAGGCGGGCATCAAGAGTGGCGTTTACCGACCGGAGCGGGAAGCCCAGGTGCTGGAACGCATTGTGCAACGCCAGCAGGGCCAGGCCATGCCCAGCGAGGAAATGGTGCGCCTGTTCCGGGAAATCATGTCCACCTGCCGGGCCATCGAATCACCGATCCGTATCGCCTATCTGGGTCCGGAGGGCACCTTTACCCAGGAAGCGGCCCACAAGCAGTTCGGCCACTCGGTGCACGCGTTGCCGCTGGCGGCCATCGACGAGGTGTTCCGCGAAGTCGAATCCGACAACGTGGATTTCGGCATCGTTCCGGTGGAGAACTCCACCGAGGGAGTGGTGAATCACACCCTGGACATGTTGCTCAATTCGCCGCTGCGCATCTGCGGCGAAGTGGTGTTTCGAATCCACCACTACTTGATGGGGCGCGGCGAGAATCTGAAAGACGTGCGTCGGGTGGTCTCCCACCAGCAGTCCATCGCCCAGTGCCGGGAGTGGCTCAATGCCAACCTGCCCGGGATCGAGATCGAAATGGCCAACAGCAATGCGGAGGCAGCCCGTCAGGTGCGCGACGATCCGCAGGCGGCGGCCATTGCCGGTGAAGCCGCCGCCACTACGTATGGCCTCAAGGTGCTGGCGCAGAACATCGAAGATCATCCGGAGAACACCACCCGTTTCCTGGTGCTGGGCAAGCTCAGCACTTCGCCCACCGGCAACGATAAGACCTCGCTGGTGCTCTCCGGCCGGAATCGACCGGGGGCGCTATACCAGTTGCTGGAACCGTTCAGTCGCCACGGGATCAGCATGAGCCGCATCGAGTCGCGGCCGTCCCGGACCGGGCTGTGGGAATACGCGTTCTTCGTTGACGTGGAAGGTCACGAGCAGGACGAGAATGTTGCGGGCGTGCTGCGGGAACTGGAGGCCCAGGCGATCTTCCTGAAACGCCTGGGGTCCTACCCGCGGGCGGTATTGTAAGGCCGCATGAGCTGCGATCTTCTGGAACTGGCGCTGCCCGGGGTCCGTGCCCTGCGGCCCTACCAGCCTGGCAAGTCCATCGAGGAACTGCAGCGGGAGCTGGGCCTGACCGACGTGGTCAAGCTGGCTTCCAACGAGAACCCGCTGGGTCCTGCGCCCGCCGCGCTCCAACGGCTGGCGGAACTGGATCCGGAATGGCTGTCCCGCTACCCGGATGGCAACACCACCCGCCTGAAGGCGCGCCTGGCCGCGGAGTACGGCGTGTCTCCGGAGCAGCTCACTATCGGCAACGGATCCAACGACGTGCTGGAACTGGTGGCCCGTGCCTTTGTCGCCCCCGGAGACGAAGTGGTGTTTTCCGCGCATGCCTTTGCGGTCTACCCGCTGGTCACCCAGGCGGTGGGCGGCAGGGCGGTGGAAGTCCCGGCACGGGACTGGGGAGTCGATCTGGAGGCAATGGCGCAGGCGTTGGGTGCCCGCACCCGGGTCGTGTTCCTGGCCAATCCGAATAATCCCACCGGCACGTGGTTCGACGCCGGGGCGCTGGAAGGTTTTCTCTCCCGGATTCCGGATCACACTATCCTGGTGCTGGACGAGGCCTACGCGGAGTACATGCACCCCCCCTGGCGAAGCGGCATCGCCCACTTGCCCGGACGCGAAAACCTGCTGGTGACGCGCAGCTTCTCCAAGGCCTACGGCCTGGCGGGCCTGCGCTGCGGTTATGGAATCTCCAGCCCGCAGCTGGCGGACCTGCTCAACCGGGTGCGCCAGCCGTTCAATCTCAATGTGCTGGCGATGGAAGCGGCGCTGGCGGCCCTGGATGACGAAGACTTCCTGGCTCGATCGAAACAATGCAACGACCAAGGGCTGGTCCAGCTCGCGGAGGGCTTCGATGCTCTGGGGCTCGGTTACATTCCGTCCGCTGGAAATTTCATCTGCGTGGAGCTGCCCGCATCCGCCCCGCTGGTATTCGAAGCATTGCTGCGCGAAGGCGTGATCACCCGACCGGTCGCCAATTACGGGATGCCCGAGCACCTGCGGATCAGCGTTGGCACGGCGAAAGAAAATCAACGCTTCCTCGAAGCGCTGCAACGGGTGCTGGGAACCCGGTCATGATTCAACACCTGGTCATTATTGGTGTCGGCCTGATCGGTGGCTCGCTGGCGCGGGCGCTGAAGGCAAGCGGGAAGGTCGAGCGGATCAGCGGCATTGGCCGCAACCGGCAACACCTGGAGCGGGCGCGGGAGCTGGGCGTGATCGACACGGCACATACCGGCTTCGAAGTGGTGGCCGGGGCGGACCTGGTCGTGCTGGCAACGCCGGTGGGCTGCATGGAGGCGCTGCTCGGCAAATTGGCGCCGCACCTGGGGCCCGATACCGTGATCACCGATGCAGGCAGCGTGAAGACCACGGTTGTGGACGCGGCTCGCGCACAATTGGGTGAGGAGAAATTCCCGCGGTTTGTGCCCGGTCATCCCATCGCGGGCACCGAACGCTCCGGGGTGGAAGCCTCGTTCGCGGAACTGTTCGAGGCCCATCGGGTCGTGCTTACGCCCGCCCCGGAAACCGCTACCGCGGCGGTGGACACTGCGCGCGCCATGTGGGAAGCCACCGGTGCCGAGGTGGTGCAGATGGATGCCGCCAGCCACGACCGGATATTCGCGGAGACCAGCCACCTGCCGCACCTGCTGGCCTTTGCGTTGGTGGATTGCCTTGCGCAGCTGGAAGACCGCCACGAGATTTTTGAATTCGCCGCCGGCGGGTTCCGTGACTTCACTCGTATCGCCTCCAGCGACCCGGTGATGTGGCGAGACATCTGCGTCGCCAATGCCTTGCCGCTTGGCGCCACCCTGGAGCGCCTGCAGGCCCAGCTTGCGCGCGCCGCGCGGGCCATCCAGTCCGGGGATGGCGACTGGCTGGAAGACTCCTTTGCCCGCGCCAAGGCGGCGCGGGACGGCCTGCTGCCCGCCGATGTGCTGGATTCCACGGAGTAGTTGGTAGGGTGATGGATTTCATCGTGACACCGGGGGGGCAGCCCGCCGGTGAAGTGCAGGTACCGGGCGACAAATCCATCTCCCATCGGGCGGTGCTGCTCGGTGCCATCGCCCGTGGCGATACCCGGATCAGTGGCTTGCTCGAAGGAGAGGATGTACTACGCACCGTGGAGGCGTTTCGCGCCATGGGAGTGGAAATCCACCGCGAGGGGCCCGGGCTGCTGCAGATTCGTGGTGTTGGCCGGTCGGGCCTGCAGGCTCCCGCCAGCGGCGATCTGGATCTGGGCAACTCCGGCACCGCCATGCGCCTGCTGGCGGGCCTGCTGGCCGGCCAGCGCTTCGATTCCACGTTGCGTGGCGATGCCTCGCTGAGCCGGCGGCCCATGGGTCGGGTCTGTACCCCGCTGGGCGAGATGGGAGCCGAGATCAGCGCCACGGAGGACGGTTGTCCGCCGTTGCGCATTCGCGGGGGACAGACCCTGCGCGGCATCCGGCACCACGCGGTGGTGGCCAGTGCCCAGGTCAAGTCCGCGCTGCTGCTCGCGGGGCTGTACGCCAGCGGCCGCACCTGCGTCCGTGAACCGGCGGCCAGCCGCGACCATACGGAGCGCATGCTGCAGGGATTTGGTGTCCGCGTGGAGTCGGTTGATGGCGCCACCTGCCTGCGGGGTGGCCAGGAACTGCGGGGAACCCGGCTCGAGGTTCCCGGTGATATCTCCTCTGCGGCGTTTTTCCTGGTTGGCGCCGCGATCAGTCCCGGGGCACGGTTGCGCCTGCCCGGGGTCGGCGTCAATCCCACCCGCACCGGCATTCTGCACTTGCTGGAACGAATGGGGGCACGTATTGAACGCAGCAATCCGCGCCTGGCGGGCGGCGAACCGGTGGCGGATCTGCTGGTGGAGGGTGGCGAGCTGCAGGGAATCCACGTGGCGCCGGAGGAGGTGCCGGGAAGTATCGACGAGTTTCCCGCCTTGCTGGTGGCGGCGGCGTTCGCGCGGGGAGAAACCCGGGTGCGCGGGGCCCGGGAGTTGCGGGTCAAGGAGAGCGACCGGCTGGCGGTTATGGCCGAGGGCCTGCGGCGGGCGGGTATCTTCGTGGAAGAGCAGGAAGATGGCATCCTCGTGCGTGGCGGCAGCTTTTCCGGCGCCGAGATCGACAGCCACGGGGACCACCGCATCGCCATGGCCTTTGCGGTTGCCGGCTGGCGGGCGGCGGGCGCCATCCGGGTGCGCGATACCGCCAACGTGGCGACTTCCTTCCCGGGCTTCGTCGCCACTGCCCGTGGCGCGGGGCTGGGAATCCAGGAACACACCGCGTGAGCCTGGCTCCGGTCCTGACCGTGGACGGACCCTCCGGGGCTGGCAAGAGCAGCGTCTGCCGCCTGTTGGCCGAGCGGCTGGGCTGGCATTTCCTGGATTCCGGTGCCCTGTACCGGGTACTGGCACTGCGCGCCCGGGCCGAGGGTATCGGCGAGGATGACACCACGGCCCTGGCGGCCTGCGCCGCGGCGCTGCGGCCGGAATTCGAATTTCAGCCCGGCGAGGAGCTGGCGCGGGTCTCCCTCGACGGGCAGCCGCTGGGGGAGGGTCTGCGCAGCGAGGACACCGGCGCACTGGCCTCGCGGCTGGCGGCAGTGCCGCCCGTACGCCAGGCCCTGCTGGCGGCGCAACGGGCCCAGCGCCGCGAACCGGGGCTGGTGGCGGACGGTCGCGACATGGGCAGCACGGTTTTCCCGGACGCCACCCTGAAAATCTTCCTGGAGGCAAGCCCCGTTCAACGCGCGGAAAGGCGCCATAAGCAGTTGATAGCAAAGGGTTTGGATGCTAGCCTCCCCGTCCTTGTTGCCCAGATCCAGGAACGGGACGAGCGTGATGCCCGGCGACAGGCATCCCCGTTACGGCCCGCCCCGGACGCTTTCCGGATTGACAGTTCAGCGCTGACGCTTTCCCAGGTGGTGGATCGGATCTGGGGTCTGCTCCAGGAGCGGATGTCGCAGCGGGACCAGGACCCGGATTGAGCCGGGTTACTGGGTATTTTTTTCGTAATTTTTTATCGAGGTATCTGCGGTTTCATGAGTGAGAGTTTCGCGGAGCTGTTTGAACAAAGCATGGCCACCGCTGTTACGCGGCCGGGCCAGCTGACCATGGGCCAGGTAGTGGCAGTCAACGACGACTATGTGATCGTCAATGCCGGGCTCAAAAGTGAGAGCGAGATCCCCGCGGCCCA
>JAJDOE010000050.1 GCA_022340345.1 Gammaproteobacteria bacterium | reverse complement strand
ACATTCGATGATTTCACCAATGTGTATGCGGATGCTCAGGCGGTCACGGCACGATTGATTCATCTCCGCGGCACGGATTTTTGATTCGTTTTGGTGATCGGGCGCTGACAGAATAAAAAAAGCCCGCCAACGGCGGGCTTTTTGTGCCTCTACGGGCACTCAAGAAACGGTGTACTGACCGCAAAGCTCTCGCCACCCGCGTCTCTGGCCAGCACAACGGCCACATCCAGGATGCACCCGGGATTTTTGGGGATCTTCCAGGCGGCGTAGCTGACCACCGGCGTTCCCGGCGCGAAAATCCCGCTGGAAATCGCGATTCCACCGCGCAGGCCGGCCGGGGGATAGATCGCGAATGCACCGGAGTACGCCACGGTCGAACCACCACCACTAACGAACGACGCGTTGACGAACAGGGTGTCTCCAGGATTGAACATGGTGGAAGGTGCGCCAAGCTCGTCGTGGGAGACCCACACGTAGAGCCCGCTGACATTCTCCGCCTCTTTGCCGAAAAGCGGTGGTTGCTGCGTGGCGGCGGTGCGCAGTTCGGCGAACCGTTCGGCCGATACCGCCTTGATTCCTGCCTGTTCGAGGTCGTGGGGCTGAGCGGCCCCCGCTGAGTAGCTGCCCATCAACAACACCGGGATGAGCAACAGCCGCAAGCCAAAGTCCATCATAACCAGTCTTCCATCGTGGAGATGACGCGAAATGTCCCCAAACGTAGCGGGGATGTATCGCCTTGTAATGCCAAACCGGATGCCTTTGATCGCTGCGTGCTGGAGGTTTCAGACACGGCAGGCAACAAGTCGGAAATGATCTTTTCGGCGAGTTTCCGGCAGGCATCCTCGAACGCCGCCCGGAGCCTGGCCCCATCGCCCGCGCTCCATTCCTCCAGCCAATGCGTGGTGTCGCCAGAGTAGGAGAATGCGCGCTGGTCGATCACGGCCTCTTCCCCTGCCCGCACGAGGCGGGTATCCACCTCCATCTGCAGCACCCTTGGTCCGCGCCCCTGACCCGCCGGGCTTGTCACCAGCGCGAGCCGGGTAATGCGCACATGCAAAAGCGTGCTGGCACCGGCAGTTGCCGGGTCGTCAGCTGCTGCCTGGAAATACCCCAGCATTCCGTCAGCTTTCGTCGTGAGCAGCGCCTCCTGGAGTTGGTCTGTCACTGCCATCCCATCCCGCTGTCGCTGGACAGCCGACGTAGCGGTACGCACCGCAGCCAGATCCATCGCAGGCAGTCCCTTGTCAACTCCCTGCCCGGCGCCGGCGAGCATGCCGACGAGTGCAGCCACACCGAGTACCGGCACGGTGAGAATGGCCGCCGTGCCCAACGAGCCGGCCACGCTCACAGCCATCACCGGGCCGCCGACGGCGCCGGCGGCGGCACCCTTCAGGCCTCCGGCGACCTGGCCATCGGGCTGCCCGATCTGCAATTCCGGCTCTTCCGCATCCACGATCAGCGCGATGCGTCCCAGACCGCGTTTGATGTCGTCGCCGAGCGGAGAGCGCGCACTGGTGCCCGCGCAGGCCGCCAGAACCAGCGCGAGCCAGAGGGAAATCAGCGTCCGGATGCAATGCGTACAATTCATCATTGTTCTCCTCCTGGTGCGCGGGATAGCGGAATGCCCGGCCACAATCACGCCTACTTGTCGGTCTTGTCCTTGGGGGCCATCTGTTCGCGGTACTCGTCGAGGGTGCGTTGCCTGGCGGCGAACCACGCCTCGCGGGCCTCGTCGTTCTCGAAACGCTCCGGCTCCATGAAGACATGCACGTCTTTCGGGTAGCGCTTGTTGGCGCCGGAGGCGGAGTCCACGGCAAGCCCGATCAGGCCACCGACCAGCAGATTGCCCATTACCGCTGAGTTCGCCTGCGGCTCCACAGTGACGGTCGCAGTGCGATAGCCGCCCTTGTTACAGGTCAGGGTGCCGGGGCCGTGTCGCGGCTGCGCCGCCACGTCCCCCGGGGCAACGAATTCGCGTTGTCCGAGCTTGTCCTGGAAGGTGCAATCCGCCGAGACATCGGAGATCACGTTCAGGGTCTTCTGCGGTGGCGTGGAAATGGTGGCGCAGGCCGCCAACAGTCCGGCGGATGCCAGAATGATCAATGTGCGGTATCTCATGGGGTCACCTCCTTTGCGGCCACGCTGGGCCCGTTTTGGTGGGTGACAGAATGAGCATCGTGGCGATCCCTGGCCTGAGGGAAATCTCCGTTTTTCCGGAATTCGTACCCCACGGCGGGTGAGCTCACCAGCAACAGGAATGCGGCCAGGGCCAGGTGCGTAAACACGGGGATCGTGCCCACCAGCCAGAAACCGCCACTGGCGGCGATCCGCAGGCACAGGCGCAGAAACATGACGGTGAAGTAGAGCCAGACGAACCGCCGCAGGCGTCGACGCCAGCGCTCGGGGAATGCAAGGGATGCCCCGCCCAATCTGCCGCGAAGCGTCGCCAGGATACTCATCAGTACCAGGATCGCGAGCTGCACAGGCAATAGCAGCGGCCAGGGAATCAGGCCCGAGTACCACTCCTGCATGGGAGGCAGCCAGCTGGGTTGGTACGCGGCAACCAGCGCCTGGCCACAGATGCGCAGGGCGAAGACAGCGACCACCGCCCACAGGGCCCACCGGGTCGCGCATGGATTCATGAGGCCAGGGATAACCGCGAGGCATGGGCGCCAGCCCCTGCCGGTCGGGGTGCCAGCGGACGGACAAAATTCCGGTCCACCGGGTCGGGCTGATCACTCAGGTGGCGCCATTTGAACTCAATGTCGCGCCGGCCGCTGTCCGCCGCAGCGCGACACACGGCATCCGCCCAGCCGGGGCGCATCGCCACCAGGTTCGGGGCGCGCAGTTGGCCGGAGCGCCGCTTCTTCGCGTACTCCAGGTTGTGCCGCGAGAGCGCCGAATCGATGATTTCCGCCAGATCCGGGTGCGGATGGCTGTTACCCGATTCCGCATAGATGTCGTAGCGATTCGCCCGTATGTTGGCGACAAACCGGAACGCCCGCGCACTGAAGCCGGTGCCGTCCGCGACGGCCTGCATGGCGGAGAGGCAGTGGTTCACGTGCATCTTCTCGCCCGTGATGCTGGTCATGTCGCGGCCCTTGCGAAGAAAACGCACCAGCGGGCAGCGGTGGTGGAAGCCGGTGACCTCGATGAGGTCGTTGATGTCGTAGCGATACAGCCCGTTTGCTGCCGTCAGCAGCACGCGATAGCGCCCGCCCTCTTCCAGCTTGTCACACAGCAGCGTGGTCGAGGTATCCGCCTCTTCTTCCGGAAGAAACTCGAAAACGCAGCT
>JAJDOE010000181.1 GCA_022340345.1 Gammaproteobacteria bacterium | reverse complement strand
ATGGTGCCGGCGAGAGGACTTGAACCTCCGACCTGCTGATTACGAATCAGCTGCTCTACCAGCTGAGCTACACCGGCATGGAAATTGGCTGCGGGAGTATAGGGGCGGCCCCGGGCCGCCTCAAGAAGCGCCCGTTGCGGGCACTCCACCGGGAATTCAGTCCCGCGGACGTCCTACCCGCACGATGACCTCGACGCCCTCCAGGCGGGTGCCCTCGGGGGGCGTCGGCAGGCCACTGACCTGGACGCCGTCGGCGTCGATATCAATCAGCTCACCACTGTCGGTATCGAAAAAATGGTGATGCTCGGTGGTGTTAGGGTCGAAAAAAGACCGCGCCGGATCGGCGATGACCTCGCGCACCAGGCCCTTTTTCACAAACAACCCGAGGGTGTTGTACACCGTGGCCCGGGACACCGCCGGCTCGGCGGCGTTCACCTCGGCGAAGATCTCATCGGCGGACAGGTGCCGGCACTCCCGGAACAGCACCGCGGCGATGGCGCGGCGTTGCTGGGTGGGGGTCACGTCGTGTCGGCGCAGGTGCGCCTCCAGGTCCTTGGGGGCGGGCAGATGGGGTTTGTTCATCGGAGAATTATAACTTTAGACAGAGTCTAGTACCAGTGCCGCGCGGTCCGGCCCCGGCGCCGCCGCCGGTGGCGCATAGGGGGCCGGATCCAGCGACGGCGCACGCCCCAGCAGCAGGTCGGTCACCAGCCGCGCCGAGGCGGGACCGGTGGCAAAGCCGTTCCGGAAGTGCCCGGTATTAAGGTACAGGCCGGCCACCCCCGGCACCGGGCCGACGAAGGGCACGCCCTCCGGGGACCCGGGCCGCAGCCCCGCCCAGTGGCGTTCCACGGCCAGGTTTCCCAGTTCCGGCATCAATCCGGTGGCGAAGGCCCGCAGATCCTCGCGGGCCTCTTCGGTGGTGCCGCTGTCGAATCCCGCCTCCTCCATGGTGCTGCCCACCAGCACGTGGCCGTCTGCCCGCGGGATCAGGTAGCACCGGTCACGCACCACCACCTGGCGCAGCCGACCCGGAACGCCCCGCAGCAGCAGCATTTGTCCCCGCACCGGCGTTACCGCCAACTCGATCCCGGCGGTAGCGGCGAGCGGTCCGCTCCAGGCACCTGCGGCCAGCACCACCACCCCCGCCGGCAGCAGGCCATCGTTGGTGTGGACTCCCTGAATGCGCCCACCGGCCACCTGAAGTGATTCGGCCTCCACCCCGTTGACCAGCTGCACCCCGCGCCAGTCCAGCTCGTTGACCAGCGCCCGCAGCAGCCGCGGGTTGCGAACCTGGGCGATGTGCTCCAGCAGGAGCCCGCCAGCGTCCGCCGCCAACGCCGGATTCAGCGCCGGGGCCAGCCGGACCAGCTCCGCGCCGTCCACCGCGCGCAGGCCCGGGTCCGGGTTCTCCGCCAGGCCCTGCGCCGCGCCGATCCAGGCGGCCAGCCACGCCTCCACCTCTGCATCCCGGGTCGCCCCCAATACCAGCATCCCGGATACCAGCCGCTCCGGGTCCGGGCCGTCCCCATTGGCCAGTTCCTCCGCCAGGGTGGCATGCAGGAAGTGGGAACGGGCCGCCAGCGCGGTGACCGCCGGCGGATAACGCCACGGCACCAGTGGCGAGAGGATTCCGCCCCCGGCCCAGGAACACTCGCCGCCGAAAGGACCGCGGTCGATAAGCTGCACGGACAGCCCGGCGGCCACCAGTTCCCGGGCGCTGAGCAGGCCGATAATGCCGCCACCCACCACCAGCGCGTCCGGTCTGGCGCTCACCGGCGGGCCCCGCAACGGGGTCCGCCGGTGGTCCCCGCAGGCCGACCGTCGGCAAGCCGGTTTTCTGCCCCCTTTTTGCACAAAGTCAACGAATTACTACACTTAGTCCAGGTGGGCCCAAAAGGGCCCGGTAATTCAGGCCCGCAAGTATGCGCAAACCAGAAAATCATTCGCCCGGCACCCTTTTGGGGTGGTTTTCGCTGGTTTTGGAGATACCGTTCATCCGGAATAATGATCCGTTGGTCTGGCCGTTTGCTCCATTCATCGGCCCTTTTGTCGGTCCCGCCGGTCCGTCCGTCCCTCGCTCCCTGCGCGGCTTCACGCTGATCGAATTGCTCACCTCCATTGCGGTGGTCGGGGTACTCGCGGTGCTGGTGATCCCCAGCATGGGCGACCTGATCAAACAGAACCGGGTCACCGCGGTAGCCAATTCCCTGATGGCGGACATCCAGTTTACCCGTTCCGAGACCCTCAAGCGCGGCGCCAAGGTGATCCTGTGCCGCAGCGCCAACCCCACCGCTGCCACTCCCAGTTGCGGCGGCAACTCCAAGGACTACAGCAAGGGCTGGATCGTTTTCGCCAACCCGGCCGGGGACAACACCACCAACGGCTACAGCAGCGGCACCGATACCCTGCTGCGGGTACACCAGGCGACGCCGAGCGGGGTCACCATCACCTCCAATTCCCTGGGCGACAACTACCTGGATTTTGCCAACGACGGCACCCTGGACGAGACCGCCATGCCCGCCTACGCCATCTGTGACAGCCGTGACGAGGACGGAGGACGGCTGATCGTTGTCTCCCTCACCGGCCGCCCGCGCGCCACCTCCACGGTGGCGGGTGGCAACATGGATTGCACCCCCGCGGACGCCCTGACCAATGAATAGCCCCCGCAACCGCCGGACCCAGCAGGGTTATTCCCTGATCGAGGTGCTGATCGCCTTCCTGGTGCTGTCCATCGGCCTGGTGGGCATGGCCCTGCTGCAGGCCCAGGGCACGCGCTTCAATACCGATGCCTACGCGCGCACCCAGGCCACCATGCTGGCCTACGACATCATCGACCGGATGCGCGCCAACCCCACCGCGTTTGGCAACGGCGTCTACGATGTGTCTTCCCAGAGCCAGGCGGCGGTGAAAAAGGCCGCCTATAACAGCTGCCGCAGCGGCGGTACCTGCACCTGCGAGAGCTCCGGCTGCGGGCCGGCGGCGCTCGCCCTGTACGATCTGGGTTTCTGGTACACCGCCCAGAACGAGCTGCTGAACGCCAAGTTCGGCAGCCTGGCTACCATCCAGCGGGTCGGGCAGCAGGTCACGGTGACCATGCGCTGGAGCGAACAGGAAAAGAGTCGTACCCAGTCCTGGGTGGTGGAATATTGAAACAGCGCGGCGCAACCCTGGTGGAACTCATGATCGCGCTGGCCATCGGCGCCATCGTGGTGGCGGCGGTCACCACCCTGCTGTTCCAGACCAAGAAGAACTACACCATCCAGGACAGCATGGCGCGGCTGCAGGAAAACGCCCGCTTCGCCATGCAGTTCATCGTGCGGGACCTGCGCATGGCGGGGTATTTTGGCTGCATGGATGACGTCACCTCGGTCTTCAATCACGTAGACGGGGGTGCTGGCAGCCTGTTCGATGGCGGTTCGCCCATCGACGGCTACGAGCAGGGAGACGATGACTGGCGGCCGTCGGGAAGCACCGCGCAAATCTCCTCGATCGTGAGCGGGACGGATGCCATCGCGCTGCGCTACCTCGACGGCGCCGGAAACATTCCGATCGAAGAGCCGTATATGCCGAACGTGTCCGCCGCATTGCACCTTGCCGCGAACAACGGCCTGAAAAAGGGCGACGTCATCGCGGTCACCGACTGTTCCAGCGCGGATATCTTCCAGATCACCGGCCCG
>JAJDOE010000150.1 GCA_022340345.1 Gammaproteobacteria bacterium | reverse complement strand
GGTGTTACTGTCCAATGGAAACCGCGTCGATGGTGGGGAACTACCCAACCACCGCCACTGGGTAAAGTGGGAAGATCCCTGGCGCAAACCCGCCTACCTGTTCGCGCTGGTGGCCGCCGACCTGGAATTGCTGGAGAGCGAGTACCGTACCGCTTCCGGGCGCAAGGTCGCATTGCAATTTTTCAGTGAGCACGGCAACGCGTCGCGTTGTGAACACGCCATGCGCAGCCTCAAGCAGGCAATGCGCTGGGACGAACAGACCTTCGGCCTGGAATACGACCTGGATATCTACATGGTCGTGGCAGTTTCGGACTTCAACATGGGCGCGATGGAGAACAAGGGATTGAACATCTTCAATACGTCCTGCGTTCTGGCCTCGCCGGAGACCGCCACCGACGCTGATTTTGAATTGGTGCAGTCGGTGGTTGGCCATGAGTATTTCCACAACTGGACCGGTAACCGCATCACCTGCCGGGACTGGTTCCAACTCAGCCTGAAAGAAGGCCTGACGGTATACCGGGAACAGGAATTCGGCGCTGATGTGACCTCCCGCGCGGTGCGCCGGATCGACGACGTGCGCCGCTTGCGCGCCGCGCAGTTCCCCGAGGATGCCGGCCCGCTGGCACATCCGGTGCGCCCGGCCTCCTACATCGAGATCAACAATTTCTACACCGCGACGGTGTACGAAAAAGGCGCGGAAGTGATCCGCATGATGGAAAAGCTGGTCGGCAAAGACGGTTTCCGCAAGGGCATGGACCTGTACGTCCAGCGCCACGATGGCGAGGCCGCCACCACCGAGCAGTTCCTGGCGGCCATCGCGGACGCCAACGGACGGGATTTCCGTCAGTTCCAGACCTGGTATGAACAGGCGGGCACGCCGGAGATTCGCGTGGAGCGCAGCTACGATGCCGAAGCGAAGCGCTATACCCTCACCTTCCACCAGTCCACGCCACCCACCCCCGGCCAGCCGGAAAAGAAACCACTGCATATCCCGGTGGTAGTCGGGCTGCTGGACGCCAACGGCGCGGACCTCCCGCTCCGGATGCAGCGGGGCACGGCACAGGCACCCACCACGCGGGTGCTGGAGCTGACCCAACCCAGCCAGAGCTTCCACTTTGAAAACGTGAGCGCGGAACCGGTGCCGTCGGTGCTGCGTGATTTCTCCGCCCCGGCGCGCCTGAGCATGGACCTGAACGACCAGGAACTGGCGTTCCTGCTGGGCCACGACAGCGATTCCTGCAACCGCTGGGAAGCCGGACAGTCGCTGGCAACCCAGTTGATCCTGCGCCAGGTGGAGGCCTTTCGCTCGGGTGAGACCTACCGCCCGGGCACGCTGCTCGGCGAGGGTTTCGCGAAGATGCTCGATGCACCGGATACCGACCCGGCGCTGGCCGCCGAGGCGTTATTGCTGCCCTCGGAAAATACACTCGCCAATCGTTGCGACCCCATCGACCCGACCGCCATCCATCACGCGCGTACGGCGTTGCGCCGGTCCCTGGCGGAGCAACTGGAGACCCCCCTGCGCCGCCTGCTGGAACAACCCGTGCCCGGCAACGGCAGCTACGATTCCGCACGCGCCGGGCGCCGGCGCCTGCGTAACGTGGCGCTGGGCTACCTGATGGAACTGGGTGAGCGCGGTGACCTGCGCACCTGCTTCCGTCAGTTTCGCGAAGCCGACAATATGAGCGACGCCCTGACGGCACTGGCGTTGCTGGTGGATACCGATAGCCCGGAGCGGGACAAGGCGCTGGCCGCCTTCGAGCGCAAGTGGAGGAAAGATGCCCTGGTCATGGACAAGTGGTTCGCCATCCAGGCCGGCTCCCGCCGTGGCGATACCCTGGAGCGCATCCGGGAGCTGAGCAGACACCGGGCTTTTGATCCCGGCAACCCCAACAAGGTGCGCGCTCTTTTCGGCACCTTTGCCCACGGCAACCCCTTCCGCTTCCACGATGCCGATGGTGCCGGATATGCGCTGATCGCCGAACAGATCCGCCGCCTGGACCCGATGAATCCGCAGATCGCGTCGCGCCTGGTCAGCGCCTTCAGCCGCTGGCGGCGATTTGATGCCCGCCGGGGAGAAGCCCAGAGCGCCGTGCTGCGGGAGATTCGCGACCTGCCGGCGGTTTCCCGGGATTCCTTCGAAGTCGCCAGCAAGAGTCTTGCCTGAGGCCGGGGCGCGGGGCAGCGCCGAGCTGATCGCGGTCAACGCCGCCATCCTGGCCTCCTGCGCACTACTTATCACCGGGCTGGTGCTGCCGATCCTGACCCTGCGCAAGCTGCTTTGGATCGAAAACACGTTTTCCATTCTCTCCGGGATTCGTAGCCTGGCAGCGGACGGCCAGTTGCTGCTGGCGGGAGTGATCCTCGGTTTTTCCGTGCTGCTGCCCGCCTTCAAGATCCTCACCCTGTGGCGGGTCTGGAATAGCCGCGACGGTCCGCGTACCCGAAACGCGTTGCAATGGCTGCACCGGATTGGACGCTGGTCCATGCTGGACGTATTCGTGGTGGCGGTGCTGGTGGCGAGCGTCAAACTGGGCGCCCTGGCCAGCGTGGATATACACATCGGGTTGTATGCCTTCGGTTGCAGCGTATTGCTGGTAATGCTGATTTCGGAATGGCTGCCCCGGCGCGTTCCCCATCGGGCGGATTGACCACCCTCGCCACCCTCGTTATGTTGCGCCGATTCGAATGCCACAGAATTTGCAAAGGAAGGACCACGACATGAAACGACTCCTGTGTTTGTGCCTGGCGCTGGGTCTGCCGGGCCTTGCCCCGGCCCAGCAGCAGGCGGTCCCGCCCGCCGCCGAGGAAGCCACTCCGCTCACGGTGGAGCAGGAACTCACGCCGCAGCCGGGGCTCGGACCCCGCACGCTGGCAGACGTCTCCCCGGAGGCCGCCGCGATTCGCCGCAAACAGTTGCTGGAGAACAGCAACCGGCCGCTGCCGCCGGTTCCGTCGAGCAACAAGGCCCGGATCTTTGATCAGATCTCGGCGACCGTGCCGATGTCCATGCGGGAAATGTTCAACTACATGACCTACAAGCGCAAAGTCGCCAAGGGCATCAAGTTCGATGACGTAATTGAATCCATGGAGATCAAGGCCAACGAAGTAAACTTCAAGAAAGTCGGCCACAGCAAGTTGTGGCGGGACGTGGGGGCGATTACCGGGCTGCCCACCCTGCGGGTAGAGATTCTTTTGTTCTGCGACGCCATCGTCGGCCGCAAGATTCTCAACTACAGCCCGGAATTCTCGATTTTCATCCCCTGCCGGATCACCGTCATGGAAGACGCTACCGGAGACATCTGGCTGATGACCATGGACTGGGATGTGACCTGGCTGGCAAAGGCCTGGCACCCGGATTCCCAGCTCAGCGAGGAGCTGAAGGCGGACGCCATGCGCATCCGCGATGCCATGAACCAGATCATGGAGGCCGGCGCGAACGGGCAGTGGTAGGCCGCGGACCCGCCACGGCCCGCGCCGCGCGCGGCCGGGACGCCTTCCGCGCCTAGGGAATGCCCGGCAGGGGTATCCGCCCCTCCAGGTAGCCGGAGGGGATGGTGAAATCCTCGTCGCCGGCCGGCTCCCGGGAACGCAGCAACCAGCCGTCCTTGCCCTCCTTCACCGCGATCGCCAACCCCTGGTCTCCGGCCGCCAGTTTCGGGGTCGCGAAACCGAAGTAGAATGCGTTCTGCTGGACCAGCACCCGGCTCAGGCGCAGCAATCCATCCAGGGTCTTTTTTTCCTCGGCCGACAGCTGCAGGGCGTCGGTTGGCGCCACGCAAAGCTGCTGTACCAACTCGCCTTTTTCCAGGACCCGCACTTCCTGGCATTCGATATCCGCGACCTTTGCGCTGCGAAAGGACGGCATGCTGGTGCGCGCCGGCGCATTCAGGAAGCCACCCAGGAACGGGCCGGCCAACCGCATCATGTCCATGCCCTGCTGGTACTGGGCCCGCGCCTGCGGCGTCATGTCCTTGCTCTGCTCGTCCGCCTTCTTTTTCATTTCCGCCATGGATTGTTTCACCCGCTGCTGGGCGTCTTTTGCCCAGCTCTCGGTGAGGTTGGTGAACACGTGATCCCGGTGATCGAGGAAGCTCAGGGTGTCGCTGGCGGTGTCGTACACCCAGTCCGGCTTGCCGGCATCCGCGCTCCAGAGCACCGCCTGGGTGGGCGAAATCCGTAACTGGTGGCTCGATTCCCGCGCGTTTTCGGTAACCGAGAAAACCAGCGTGGTGGCAGCCTGGGCGCCGCCGGCGAAGAGCAACGCGGGCAGCGCGAGAGCGTGAAAAGGCGACATGGCAGCACTCCGGGCGAAAACAACCGGCCGGCACTCTACGGTGCCGCGCTCCGCAACTCAAATACGATCCGGCGCCGGAAGCGACCCGGATGCCGGCCGCCGGGGAACGGCTAAAGATTGTAAAATCCGGCGATGTTGGAATTACGCGGTGTCAGCAAACGCTTCGGAGACGCGCTGGCGCTCGACAACGTCAGCCTCGGCATTGCGCCGCACCAGACCACCGCCCTGGTGGGCACCAGCGGATGCGGCAAATCGACGCTGTTGCGCATCATCCTGCACCTGGTAACACCGGACTCCGGCGAGGTGCGCATCGACGGCCAGCGGCAGACAAGGACCGAAATCCCCACCACCCGCCGCCGCTGCGGCTACGTCACCCAGTCTGGCGGGCTGTTCCCGCACCTGACCGTGCACCAGAACGCAGCGTTGCTCGCGCAGCACCTTCGGCGGGACCCGGCGTGGATCCGTCAACGCAGCGCGGAACTGGCGGCGCGCCTGCATCTGGAACCACCCTTGCTGGAGCGGCTGCCCCGGGAACTGTCCGGCGGGCAGCGCCAGCGCGCCGCACTGCTGCGTGCGTTGATGCTGGCGCCGGACCTGCTGTTGCTGGACGAACCCCTGGCCGCGCTGGACCCGCTGACCCGCCACGATCTGCAGGCGGAACTGAAGGAATTGTTCGCTGAATTGCAGGCCACGGTGGTGTTTGTAACCCACGACCTGGCGGAGGCGGCGTACCTCGCGCCGCAGCTGATACTCATGCATGCCGGCCGGGTGCTGCAGGAGGGTTCGGCGACGGCGCTGCGGGAGCGACCCGCGGATCGCTACGTGCGCCGTTTCGTGGCGGCGCGGCGGGATTTCTAGCCATGGGCCGGAGCTTCCCGCGGATCGCCTGGGTGCTATGTGGGCTACTGGTCGTGCCGCTGCTGCCCGAGCCCGTGTCCGCGCAGGCGCAGTTCACCGTGGGGTCCAAGAAATTCACCGAGTCGGTGATCCTGGGGGAAATGCTCGCACAGGCGGGGCGGGAAGCGGGCTTCGCCGTGCACCACCAGCGCGAACTCGGCGGCACCCGGGTATTGTTCGATGCCCTCCGCCTCGGCCATATCGATGCCTACCCGGAATACACCGGGACCCTGCGCTTCGAGGTGCTGGCCTCCGAGGGCCTGGCGGACGACGCCGCGCTGGCCCGCGCGCTGGCGCTGCGCGGGCTGGCCATGAGCGCACCGCTGGGGTTCAACAATAGCTATGCGCTGGCCATGCGCGCCGACCAGGCCACGCGCCTGGGCATTCGCCGGATCTCCGACCTCGCCCGACACCGCGAGCTGGTGCTGGGCTTCAGCAACGAGTTCATGGACCGGGAAGACGGCTGGCCGGGGTTGCGGGATCGATACCGCTTGCCGCAGACCGCCCGCGGGCTGGATCACGACCTCGCCTACCGCGCGCTGGAAGCCGGCGACCTGGATGTGCTCGACGTGTACGCCACCGACGCGGAAATCGACTACTACGGCCTGACGGTGCTGGCGGACGACCTGGGCTACTTCCCCGAGTACCGGGCGGTCATCCTGCACCGGGCGGATTTGCCGGCGGCAATGCTGCGGGGGTTTGCTGCCCTTGCCGGCCGGATGGATGCCGCCGAAATGGCGCGTCTCAATGCCCGCGTGAAGCTCGGCGGCGAACGCGAGGGCGTGGTGGCGGCGGATTTCCTGCAAAGCGCCCTGGGCTGGCAGGTGCGGAGCGAGGAAGCCGGTTTCTGGCGGCGGCTGCTGACCCACGGTGGGCAACACCTGCTGCTGGTTGCCCTGTCCCTGGCGGCGGCGATCGTGGTCAGCATCCCGCTGGGGATTCTCGCCGCGCACCGGCGCCGCGCCGGGCAGATCATCCTCGGCGCCACCGGAATCCTGCAGACTATCCCGGCGCTGGCCCTGCTGGTGGTCATGATCCCGCTGCTGGGAATCGGCGCCGCCCCGGCGGTGGCGGCCCTGTTCCTGTACAGCCTGCTGCCCATCGTGCGCAACACGGCCGCCGGCCTGACCGGCATCGACCCGGAGGTGCTGGAATCGGCGCGCGCCATGGGCCTGCCCGGCGCCACCCGACTGCGCCGCATCGAGCTGCCCCTGGCTACCGCCACCATTCTCGCCGGCATCAAGACCGCGGCGGTAATCAACATCGGCACCGCCACCCTCGCCGCGCTGGTGGGGGCCGGTGGCTTTGGCCAGCCAATCCTCAGCGGCATTCGCCTCAACGACACCGGCCTGATCCTGGAAGGTGCGCTGCCCGCCGCCGCCCTGGCCATCGCCGCCCAGGCCGGGTTCGAATGGGCCGAGCGACGCCTGCTGCCGCGCGGCCTGCGCGCAGCGGGAGCGGACGCCCCATGAGCCTGCGCTACAAGGGCCTGGTCATTGATGTGGCGGTCGAGGAAGTGGAACTGCCCGATGGCAGCCGCATGCAACTGGAGGTCGTGCGCCACCCCGGGGGCGCGGCGGTCGTGGCGCTGGACGCGCGGCGACGGGTCTGCCTGCTGCGCCAGTACCGGCACGTGGGGGGTGGCTGGCTGTGGGAGTTGCCTGCCGGCAAGCTGGAGCCCGGGGAACCTCCGGCCGACACGGCGGCGCGGGAACTGGCCGAAGAAGCCGGGTTGCGGGCCGGCCGCTGGCAGCCCCTGGGCAGTTATCTCAGCTCCCCGGGGGTTTTTGACGAGCGCATTCACCTGTTCCTGGCCAGCGAGCTGAGCGCCACGCCAGCCAACCCGGAACCCCATGAGTTCATCGAGGTCCACTGGCAGCCGCTGGAGACCGCACTGACCTGGTGCGCCGACGGCCGCATCGACGATGCCAAGACGCTGGTCGGCCTGTACCGGGCGGCGGCGTGGTTAGAGGGGAACGGCTGATCCGGACGGGAAACCATGTCCCCCGAGGCTACTGTCATCCCGATCGGAGCAAGGGATCCTGCCCCAAAATCGGTGTTATCCCGAATGCCCCGCAGGGGCTGAGGGATCTTCTGGCACTTGCGTGGTCTGCTTGCCACCAGGCAGGCTCCCGTGGTTTGCGGGAGACCCGTTCGTCGCCCTCTGGGCTTCTCAGGGTAATACTTGACTGCTTTGGTCGGGATAGGTAGCCTTTAAAAACCTACTGTTTTCCTTGGTTATTACCCGCGGGCCCCGGGAACAGCAGCGCCCCTTCGACTGGAATACCCCGGTGCGGAGGTATTTTTACCGGCAGATCGCCCATGAGCACCAGCAACGACAACCTCGACGTCCTGATCGCCAAAGAGTACTCGGCGGGTTTCGTCACCGATCTGGAGGTGGACAGCCTGCCACCGGGCCTCGATGAAAACGTCATCCGCGCCATCTCCGCCCGCAAGGGCGAGCCGGACTGGTTGCTGGAGTGGCGCCTTGGGGCCTACCGCCACTGGTGCGATATGCGGGTTCCCGAGTGGGCCCACGTGCACTACCCACCGATTGACTACCAGGCCATCAGCTACTACTCGGCCCCCAAGTCCAAAGACGACGGGCCCAAGAGCCTGGACGAAGTCGACCCCAAGTTGCTGGAGACCTATGACAAGCTGGGTATCCCGCTGAAGGAGCAGGAATGGCTCGCCGGCGTGGCGGTGGACGCGGTGTTCGACAGCGTCTCGGTCGCCACCACATTCAAGGACAAGCTTTCCTCCATCGGCGTGATCTTCTGTTCCTTTTCCGAGGCGGTGCGGGAACACCCGGATCTGGTGCGCCAGTACCTGGGCTCGGTGGTACCCACCGGTGACAATTTCTACGCCGCGCTCAACGCCGCGGTTTTCAGCGACGGTTCTTTCGTCTACATCCCCAAGGGCGTGCGTTGCCCCATGGAGTTGTCCACCTATTTCCGCATCAACGCCTCCAACACCGGGCAGTTCGAGCGCACCCTCATTGTCGCCGACGAAGGCTCCCACGTGAGCTACCTGGAAGGCTGCACCGCGCCCATGCGCGATGAGAACCAGCTACACGCAGCCGTCGTCGAACTGGTGGCGCTCCAGGACGCCGAGATCAAGTATTCGACGGTGCAGAACTGGTACCCGGGCGACGCCGAGGGCCGTGGCGGTATCTATAACTTCGTTACCAAGCGCGGCGCCTGCCGTGGCGACAACGCCAAGATCGCCTGGACCCAGGTGGAGACCGGCTCCGCGATCACCTGGAAATATCCCAGCGTGATCCTGGAGGGCGACAACAGCATCGGCGAGTTCTATTCCGTGGCGCTGACCAACAACCGTCAGCAGGCAGATACCGGAACCAAGATGATTCACGTGGGCCGCAATACCCGCAGCACCATCATCTCCAAGGGCATTTCCGCAGGACACGCGCAAAACGCCTACCGGGGCCTGGTGAAAATCCTCAAGAGCGCCGAGGGCGCACGCAACTACACCCAGTGCGATTCCCTGTTGATGGGCGACAAGTGCGGGGCCCATACCTTCCCCTACATCGAGGTGAAGAACCCCACAGCCAATATCGAGCACGAGGCCACCACCTCCAAGATCAGCGACGACCAGCTTTTCTACATCATGCAACGCGGCCTCTCTGCCGAGGACGCGGTGTCCATGATCGTCAATGGCTTCTGCAAGCAGGTCATCAAGGAACTGCCCATGGAGTTCGCCGTGGAGGCGCAAAAACTCCTCGGCATCAGCCTGGAAGGCGCCGTCGGCTGACCCCGATTCTTTCATTTTCTTATCCGGAATTTCGCATGCTCAGTATCAAGAACCTGCACGCCACCGTGGATGGCAAGACCATCCTGCGGGGCATAGATCTGGAAGTTGGCGCCGGCGAGGTGCACGCCATCATGGGGCCGAACGGCTCCGGCAAGAGCACGCTGGCCAATGTGCTGGCGGGCCGCCCGGGTTACGAGGTCACCGAGGGCAGCGTCCGTTACCAGGGCGAGGACCTGCTGGTACTGGCCCCCGAGGAACGCGCCCGCAAGGGAATCTTTCTCGCCTTCCAGTACCCGGTGGAAATTCCCGGCGTCAGCAACATCTACCTGCTGAAGGCCGCGCTCAACGCGGCGCGGGTGGCGCGTGGCGAGAGTGAACTGGACGCCATGGATTTCCTGGCGCTGGTCAAGCAGCGGCTGGCGCTGGTGGAGATGAAGGAGGAATTCCTCTACCGGGCGGTGAACGAGGGATTTTCCGGCGGTGAAAAGAAGCGCAACGAACTGCTGCAGATGGCAATTATCGAGCCGACCCTGGCGATCATGGACGAAACCGATTCCGGCCTGGACATCGATGCCCTCAAGGTGGTCGCCAACGGCGTCAACGGGCTGCGCGACCCGAAACGCTCGTTCGTGATGGTGACCCACTACCAGCGCCTGCTGGACTACATCGTTCCCGACCACGTGCACGTTCTGGTGGCGGGACGCATCGCCAAGTCCGGCGACAAGTCCCTGGCACTGGAACTGGAAAAGGAAGGCTACGGCCGGATCACCGAGGCCGCGAACGGATGAACGGCACCCAGCGCCTGTACCTGGACGCTTACGAAAGCACCGCCGGCCGCCAGCCTGCCTGGCTGGATGCACTGCGCAGCGATGCCGTGGAGCGTTTCCGGAAAGCGGGCTTTCCGACCCTGCGGGATGAGGACTGGAAATACACCAACACCAGTCCCATCGAGAAGGCCGGTTTCGCGCCGGCCGGTGCGCCCGGGGCCGGGGTCCGTTCCCGGGATCTGGATGAACAGGCCTTCCGTGGCCTGGACGCCCTGCGGGCCACCCTGGTGGACGGATTCTTTGTCTCCGAACTGGCGGCGCTGGACGAGCTGCCCGAAGGGGTTCGGGTGTGCTCGCTGGCCACCGCGCTGGTCGAACACGCCGAACTGCTGCGCGCCCACCTCGGGCCCCTGCCGGAGGGAAGCCATGGCTACCGGGCACTGAACGCCGCCTTCGCCAGCGATGGCGTATTTGTGCAGGTGGACGACGGTGTACAACTGGAGCGACCCCTGCACCTGATGATCGCCGCCAGCGGACCGGGTTCCGGTCAAACCCATCAGCCTCGCAACCTGGTGCTGCTGGGGGCGGGTGCGCGCGCCACGCTGATCGAACATTTCGTGAGCCTGGCCGACGAGGCGTACCTGCTGAACCTGCATACCGACGTGCACATGGCCGAAGGATCCCGGCTGGAACACTATCGCCTGCAACAGCACAACCTGAAGGCCTTCCATATCGACGGCCTGGACGTGCGGCTGGCCGCGGATGCGGTATATACCGGCCACGCGGTGGACCTGGGCGGGCGCCTGGTGCGCCACGAGCTGAAGGCCTCCCTGGACGCCCCCGGCGCCGAGGCCCACCTGAACGGTTTGTACCTGACCAGCGGCCGCCAGCACGTGGATCACTTCACCCATGTGGACCACAACGCTCCGGGCGCGGTATCCCGGGAATTCTACAAGGGCATCCTGGACGGCCGCTCGCGGGCGGTGTTCCACGGACGCATCGTGGTGCACCCGGACGCCCAGAAAACCGACTCCGCCCAGGAGAACAAGAACCTGCTGCTGTCACGGGACGCCGAGGTGGACACCAAGCCGCAACTCGAGATTTACGCGGATGATGTGAAGTGCTCCCACGGAGCCACGGTGGGCCAGATCGACATGGACTCGCTGTTTTATCTGCGCTCCCGCGGAATCGACGAGAAAATGGCACGGGACCTGCTCACCTGGGCATTCGCCAACGACGTGCTGGCGCGCATCGGCCTGCGTCCGATTCGCGATGCCCTGGAACGGATTCTGGGCGCCGCCCTGCTGCACGGTCACGCCAGCACCGAGGTCGAGCCGGGCCAGTGAGTGCGGTCTCCCCGATGGCGGCCATGCCCCTCGACATCGACCGGGTACGCGGCGACTTCCCGGCCCTGCACCAGCAGGTCCACGGCAATCCGCTGGCCTACCTGGACAACGCCGCCACGACCCAGAAGCCGCGCCGCGTGATCGAGGCGATAAGCCACTACTACGAACACGACAACGCCAATGTCCATCGGGGCGTGCATGCGCTGAGTATTCGCGCAACGGCGGCATTCGAGAGTGCCCGCGAACGGGTCCGCGCCCACCTCAACGCCAGCAGCGAACGGGAAATCGTTTTCGTGCGCGGCGCCACGGAGGCCATCAACCTGGTCGCGCAGAGTTACGGCCGGGCCTGCATCGGCGCGGACGACGAAATCCTGATTACCGAGATGGAACACCACTCCAATATCGTGCCGTGGCAGATGCTCTGCGAACAGACCGGTGCGCAGCTACGGGTGGTGCCCATCAACGATGCCGGTGAGCTGGTGCCCGGCGCCTTCGAGGATTTGCTCGGCGAGCGTACCCGCCTGGTGGCCATCAGCCACTGTTCCAACGCCCTGGGCACCATCAACCCGGTGCGAGAGATGATCACCCGTGCCCACGCGGCGGGGGCGAAGGTGCTGCTGGACGGCGCCCAGGCGGCGGCGCACCTGGCGGTGGACGTGCAGGCGCTCGACTGTGACTTTTACGCGCTGTCCGGGCACAAGCTCTATGGCCCCACCGGCATCGGCGTGTTGTGGGCCCGCGGCGAACTGCTGGATGCGATGCCGCCCTGGCAGGGTGGTGGCGAAATGATCCGCCAGGTGAGTTTCGAGAAGAGCGTGTACGCCCCGCCCCCGGCCCGCTTCGAGGCGGGCACGCCGAACATCGCCGGCGCCATCGGCCTGGCCGCCGCGCTGGACTATCTGGACGCCCTCGGCCTGGCAAACATCGCCGCCCACGAGCAGGGACTACTCGCCTATGCCACCGATCGCGCCGCGGCGACACCGGGCATGCGTATCATCGGCACCGCCGCGCACAAGGCCAGCATCCTGTCCTTCGAGCTGGAGGGAATCCATCCGCACGATCTCGGCACCATCTTCGACAGCGAAGGGGTCGCCATCCGCGCCGGCCACCACTGCGCGATGCCGGTCATGAAGCATTTCTGTGTGCCCGCCACCGCGCGCGCTTCCTTCGGGCTTTACAACACCCGCGACGACGTGGATGCCCTGTTCCGGGCCGTTGACCGCGCCCGCGACCTGTTTGCCTGACCCCGGAGACCAAGACCTTGTCGGACCTGCGTTCCCTGTATGAAGAGGTCATTCTGGACCACAACCGCAATCCGCGGAATTACCTGCACAAGCCCGAGGGGGCAAACCACCATGCCTACGGGTTCAACCCCTTGTGCGGCGATGAGTTCACAATCCACCTGACCCTCAAAGACGGTGTGATTACCGATGTGGGCTTCGAAGGCGCGGGCTGCGCCATTTCCACCGCATCCGCTTCACTGATGACCGAAGCCATCAAGGGCATGAGCGTGGCAGAAGCGGATGCCCTGTTCCGCTCCGTGCACAACCTGCTCACCCACGAGGGAGAGGCCGGCGACATCGGGAAGCTGCAGGTGCTGTCCGGAGTGCATGAATACCCTGCGCGGGTAAAGTGCGCGACTCTGGCCTGGCACACCCTGAATGCGGCATTGCACAACGACAAAGAAACGGTGACTACGGAATAACCGCAGGCCGCAGCGAAATGAGCACACCCGAAGAAATCCGTGAACACGTTATCCAGGCGCTGAAGACCGTTTATGATCCGGAGATTCCGGTCAACATCTTCGATCTGGGTCTGATCTACGAGGTGCGCGTCAGCGATTCGGGGAACGTGGAAGTGGAGATGACCCTGACCACGCCGGGCTGCCCCGTGGCCCAGACCTTTCCCGACACGGTTGCCGCTGCGGTACGGACCGTTTCCGGCGTCAGCGATGCCAGCGTGGAAGTCGTCTGGGACCCGCCCTGGGATCGCGAGCGCATGAGCGAAGCCGCCAAACTGCAGCTGGGACTGCTCTGACCGTGAGCGAGTGGACCGACGTCGCCGGGGAAGAAGAAATTGCTCCGGGCAAGTGCCGGGTGGTGGAGGTGGACGGTACCACCATCGCGGTGTTTAACCTGGACGGCCATTTTCACGCCATCGAGGATGTTTGCACCCACGATGGTGGCGAGCTCGCGAGCGGTTGCGTGTACGGGGACGAGATCGAGTGCCCACGCCACGGAGCGCGGTTCCGGATCACCACCGGCGAGGTCACCGCACCACCTGCCTACGAGGCCGTCGATGTCTTCCCGGTCCGGATACACGATGGACGCGTGCAGGTACGGGACGACCGATGGGAGTAATACAACGTGGCGCAGCCTTGGCCAGCCACCACCGATGATCCGAGCGCAGCGAGGGTCGATCCGGTCGTAGTTGTAGCGCAGCCCTGGCCAGCCACCACCGATGATCCGAGCGCAGCGAGGATCACTCCGGTC
>JAJDOE010000138.1 GCA_022340345.1 Gammaproteobacteria bacterium | reverse complement strand
GTGCGGCAGCTGGAAGACCGTCTCGGCGTGGAACTGTTCGAACAGCTCGGCAAGAGCGTGCACCTCACCGAGGCAGGCCGCGAGGTGGCCCACACCGC
This sequence comes from Gammaproteobacteria bacterium, assembly GCA_022340345.1. GTDB lineage: Bacteria > Pseudomonadota > Gammaproteobacteria > HyVt-429 > HyVt-429 > JAJDOE01. The sequence goes on along the minus strand of JAJDOE010000138.1, from coordinate 19,887 downwards.
ACAGCGTATCGCCGCCCAACTGGACGAACTGGATGACCTGCTGGCCGGCCTCAAGGGCAGCGGCGGACGGCTGCGCATCTCGTTTCCGGCAACCGCCAACAACTTCATGCCGGCCCTGCTGGGCATCTTCCACCAGCGCATGCCGGAGGCGGAAATCCGGGTGGACGTCGCCAACCGGGAGGGCCTGCTGCGGGCCCTGGAGGAAAATAGCGTGGACATGGTGATCATGGGCCAGCCTCCCGACGATCTGGACCTGGAAGCCGGCCGCTTCATGGACAACCCGCTGGTGATCGTGGCGCGCCCGGACCATCCCCTGGCCAAGGCCAAAAAACGCATCCCCCTGGCGGACCTGGAGTCCGAGACCTTCCTGGTGCGGGAACACGGGTCGGGAACCCGGATCGCCATGGAACGGTTTTTCCGGGAACGCCAGGTGACGCTGACCACCGGCATGGAGGTCGGCAGCAACGAGGCCATCAAGAACAGTGTTCGTGCCGGGCTTGGCCTGGGACTGTTGTCCCGGGACACGCTGCGTACGGAGCTGGAGCTGGGGCAGCTGGTGGCGCTCAACGTGCAGCACTTCCCCATCAAACGGCTGTGGTACGTGGTGCATCGCAAGGGCAAGCGCCTTTCCCTGCTGGCGCGCACCTTCAAGGAGTTCATGCTCACCGAAGCACAGGGGCTGCTGGACAACTGACAGCGGACACTGTCACTCGCAGCTTGTCAGCACGTCGCCCTTTTTAACGTCCTTCTTCGTGAGCTGGCGGAACAACAAGCCGCCGTGGGCACCGGCCCGGATGCGGTCTAGTTGCTTGCGAAAGCTTTCAATGCCATCCACCGCCAGGGGTGCGCCGCCGGAAATGCACACCGTATCGCCAACGGCAATGGAACCGGATTGCACCCGACCCGTTACCACGGTGCCCCTTCCGGTTATGGCAAATACATCCGAAACCGGCATGACGAATGGGCCGCCCGCCGCTCCGGCGACTGCCACAGCGGCGAGCAAAGCCGCCAGCAAAAGCAAAAATGCGCCGGATCGTCGCATTGGGTGTGCGCGTCTATAGGCCACGCAGAAACAGAATCGTCCGCCAGATCTGCTCTTCGGTAAGAGTCTCCTTGAAAGGCGGCATGGCGGTCTGCAAGGGAACGCCCCCCTCGGCGAGGGTCCAGTAGAGATAGCCATCCGGAACCCGGTGCATCTTCAGGAACATGGCGATGTTCGCCGGCGGCGGATCCAGGCCCGCGGCGGCCGGTCCGTCCCCCAAACCGGTGGCGCCATGACAGGCCGAGCAGTGGGCGGCATACAGCTTGCCACCGGCGGCAACGTCCTGCGGGGCGCCTGCCAGGGGATTTACCCGGGACTCGTACTGCGGATCAATGCCGTGCTGCATCACGTGGTGATGCCGGATCATGGACATGTTCATGGCGCCCTGCAGGGGCTGGGCGCTGACCGGCAACCACCACAGGGCGGTCAGCAGCAACACCATACGGCTGGCCGCCTTCTTCATGCGCTCATCCTACCGTCATGGAACGGGGATCGCGACACGCGACGCGGAGTATGTCCCGGCAAAGGAAGCGGAGGCAGATCAACGGATCGGGAAGTAGCCGCCGGGCCACGAAATCCGGGCGGTCAGGCGTCGCGGGCCAGGCGCAGACCGGTAAAGGCCCAACGATCCCGGGGATAGAAGAAATTCCGGTAGCTGGCCCGCACGTGGCCGCGCGGCGTCACGCACGCGCCGCCGCGCAACACCCGCTGGTTGCACATGAATTTGCCGTTGTACTCGCCGATGGCCCCGGCCGGCGGAACAAACCCCGGGTAGGGCTCGTAGCTGGAGCGTGACCACTGCCACAGGTCTCCGTACCACTGGCCCGCATCCGTGGCCGCGCGCGGATGCAGCGCACCCTGCTCGAGAAAATTTCCCGCCACCGGCTCCGCGGCCAGGCGGGTTTCCAGTTCCGCCTCGCTGGGCAGGCGCAGACCCCGCCAACTGGCATAGGCATCCGCCTCGTAGTAGCTCAGGTGGCATACCGGCTCGCTGTCCGCCAGCGGCTGCATGCCCGCCAGGGTCATCTGCCACCACTGCCCGTCACGCTGCTCCCAGTACAGGGGCGCCTGCCAGCCCTGGTCACGGATGGTGCCCCAGCCGTCTGCGAGCCAGTGCCCGGAGCGGGTGTAGCCACCATCATCAATGAATTCCCGGTACTCCCCGTTGGTGACCAGGCGATCCGCCAGCTCGTGGGGTTGCAGCAACTGCACGTGGCGCGGCCCCTCGTTGTCGAAGGCGAAACCGTCTCCGTGATGTCCCACCGCCTGCTCTCCCGCCGCGCCGGGTATCCAGCGCACCGCACGCGCCGCGATGGATTGCGCCGCCCCGACGTCGTTCTCGCGGTAGGCCGGGCGCAGGGGGTTTATCGAAAAGTTGTACTTCAGGTCCATCAGCAGCAGTTCCTGGTGCTGTTCCTCGTGGTTCAGGCCAAGCACCACGCGCGCGCTGGTGGCGGTGTCCATCTCACCCGAAAGCAGGCGCTGCATCGCCTCGTCCACATGCGCGCGGTAGGCGTAGACCTCCTCCACCGTCGGCCGGCTGATCAGGCCCCGCTGGGAGCGGGGGTGCATGCTGCCCACCTGGTAGTAATAGGAATTGAACAGGTACTCGAACCGCTCATTGAACAGCCGGTAGGCCGGCAGCCCGGGACGCAGCAGGAAGGTCTCGAAAAACCAGCTCACGTGGGCCAGGTGCCATTTCGCCGGGCTGACCTCCGGGATGGCCTGCAACTGGTAGTCGTCGGTAACCAGCGGTTCGCACAGGCGTTCACTGCGGGCGCGCACCTGCCGATAGCGTTCCTGCAATTCGTTTTCCATGTTTCGATACTAGCGCGGCCCACCAGGCGAACAAACCGCCGGCACCCGGCGCTGTCCAACTCAGGGCGCGACGAACACCAGGCTCAGGGGTGGGTAGAAAGTGATCAGCAGTACCGCCGCGAACAGCACGAAAAAGAATGGCAAGGTCGCCCGGTAGACCTCAAGCACCGGACGATCGAAGCGGTAGCTGGCGATGAACAGGTTCATTCCGACCGGCGGCGTGATGTAGCCGAGCTGCATGTTGGCCAGAAACAGGATGCCCAGGTGCACCGGATGGATACCGTAGGCCATGGCGATGGGAAAGATAATCGGCACGATCAGCACCAGCGCGGAGAAGATATCCAGCATCATCCCCAGCGCCAGAAGGAACACCGTCAGCAACGCGAGGAAAGTCCATTTGCTGTCGATGTACTGTTGCACAGTTTCGAAGATGCGCATCGGCACCTCCGTATCGATCATGTAGTTGGTGGATGCCAGCGAGACCCCCAGGATGATCATGATGCCACCCACCAGGGTCATGGACTCGCGCATGATCGCCACCAGGCGGCTGAGGGTGATCTCCCGCGTTATCAGGACTTCCACCACCAGCACGTAGAGCGCGGTAACCGCAGCGGCCTCGGACACCGCGAAATACCCGCTGTAGATTCCACCCAGGACGATAAACGGCAGGGGAAGTTCCCAGCGCGCCTGCCACAATGCGCTGCCCGCCTCGCGCAGCGAAAAATGCCAACGGTGGCCGCGTACCAGGTGGCGGTTGGCCCACATGCTGTAGCCGGACAGCAGCACCACCATCAGCAACCCCGGCAATACCCCGGCCCGGAACAGGTCGTCGATGCTTACTCCCGGTCCGACCCCCATGGCCTGCACCACCACGCCGTACAGAATTAACGGCAATGCCGGTGCAAACAGCAAGCCCAGGCTGCCGGCAGTGGTCACCAGACCGAGGTTGAATTGCTCCCGGTAGCCGGCCTGGTTCAGGGCCGGGTACAACAAGGCGCCCATGGCCACGATGGTCACACCGGAGGCCCCGGTGAAGGCCGTGAACAAGGCGCAGGCGAGAATGGTCACGTGGGCCAGGTTGCCCGGCAGCCAGCCGAGCACGGCGTTGGAGGCGCGCACCAGGCGATCCGGGGCGTTGCTCTCACCGAGCAGGTAGCCGGCGAAGGTAAACAGGGGGATCGCGATGAGCACCGGCATCTCGGCGATGCGGTAAATTTCAATGGCGATTACCGTCAGGTCCACGCCCGCGCCGGAGAAACCGATAATTGCCCCCAGGGCAATGACCGCGAACAACGGTACGCCCAGCAGCGCCAGCACCAGCAACAGCAGCGGGGTCACGGTCGCTACGCCCGTCCCCGTGCCTGGCGCCAGGCGAACAACAGGTAGCGCACGGCGATCAGGCCAAAAGCCAGCGGCAGGATCAGCACCGGCAGCCAGGAGGGAAAGCCGGGAATGACCTCCAGCCCATCGTGGAATTCCATGAGAAAAAAGCGCGCGCCGTACCAGGCAATCAAGCCGGTCACGCCCGCCGTCACCAGGCCGATGAACACATTGATCCAGCGCTGCCAGCGAGGGGCGGTAAATCGCGACACCAGATCCACGGAAATCTGGCGATTGTTGCGGGACGCCACCAGCGCTCCAAGCAGGCTCACCCATAACACCAGCATGCGCAGGAAGGGATCCACCCAGCTCATGCCGGCGTCAAACACATTGCGCAACAGGATCTGACCGCCGGCCAAAATCACCATGGTTCCCAGCAGCAGGGCGAGTAACACGTCCTCCAGTCGCGCCAGGGCCAGCCCCAGGCCGGAGCTGGGCAGCGTCCGGGACGCCGCTCCGGATTCCGAATCCGAACCCGAATCAGCGTCCGGCGGGCTGCTGGGCACGAAATGCCTCCAGGTGGCCGGCAATGATCCGGTACATGGCCTCGGAGTAGGCGGCGTCCTTGGCCAGGCTCTTGCGCGCTCCATCCGCCATGCTTCGCCACTGCTGAAGCTCGCTGGCCTCCGGCGCGATGAATTTCAGGCCCTGTTTCTTCAGCGCCGCGCGGGCCTCGCGGTCGTCCTGCTGGGCAAGGCGGTCAAGTTTCTGGCTGGAGGCGCTGAACACCCGCGTGAGCACCTTCTGGTCTTCCGCGGAGAGCTTATTGAATGCCTTGGCATCCAGGGCGAAATAGCTCACCAGGTAGATGAGGGGTATGTCCGTTACGTAGGTCACCTTGGTGTGCCATTGCAGGGCAATGGTGCCCACGGCGGAATTGGCCACCGTGTCCAGCAGGCCGGTCTGCAGCGCGGTGTATACGTCTCCCAACGGCACCGGGATGGGCGCCACCCCGGCGGCGCGCAGGATCGCCTCCCCAATGATGTCGCCCTCCGGGACCCATACCTTGCGGTCCTTGATGTCCGCGCTGGTTCGCAGGGGCTTGTCGGACATCAGGTAGGCGAAGCCGGTATCGATCACGCCAAAGGTGATGATGCCGTTCTTTTTCAGCCCGTCAACGATCAGCGGGTCCACCCGCTGGCGGACATAGTCCACTTCCTTGTGATTGTTGAAAAGAAAGGGAATGCTGTAGATCTGGGCGTCGGGAAAGAATTCCGCCAGTACGCCGGAGGTGAACGCCCCGCCGTGCAGTTGGCCGATGCGCATCTTTCGCAGCACGCTACGGTAATTGCCCATCACCCCGCCCGGGTAGAACTTGAACTTCACCCGCCCCCCGGTCTCCGTCTCCACTACCTTGCCGGCCGAGCGCATCTCCTGCATCCATGCGGTTCCGTCCGGAACCGGTACCGCGATCTTGAACACGGCGGCATTCGCCGCCGGTGCCGCAAGCGCGGCCAGCAGGATCCAGGAAAGACGTTTCGGGGCGTACTTGTGAATGCGATTCATACCAGATCCCTTCAGAAATATTCCGGTGACTCCGCCAGCAGGCGCCGGGCCCGCCGCTGGGCGATCAGGTTGCTCAGGGTAAGCCGCGGGGCTACCGGGTCGGCTTCGATCACCTCCCGGAGCAGCCGGTCATGCAGTTCCTGATTGAAGACCGTTCGCGCGTACCGTTCTGCGAAATACACCTTGGCGATCAGATTCCTGCCTTCGCTGATAGCCACCGCCCGCTCGAAATACGCGCGCCCTTCCTCGGGCTTGCCGCCCAGAGACGGGGGCCGCAAGGTGAGCAGCACCCCCAGGTACAACTGCGCACTGCCACCATCGCGGCCGGGGTCTACGGTGACCACCTGGCGCATTGCAGCCTCGACTTTCGGCAGATCGGCGATCGCGTTCCAGTCATCGCTGTAGGCCTGGATCCAGGTGGCCCAGGCACTGGCGAACCCGTACAGCACATCGACCTGGCCGGGATTCATGGACCGCAGAACCGCCTGGTACTCGGAAAACGGTTTGCCCGTGGCGTCGCACAATGCTTTCCAGCGAATGCACAAAGCGCGCCGGGCATAGTCCAGGCCTTTGTCCGCCATGCGCCGAGCCCGTTGCGGCTCGTCCACGAATGCACCCACGTACGCGCCATACATGCGCGAGCCCGCCAACAGCAGGTTGACGCTGCTCGGGCTGCCCTCCACCAGGCCATCAATCATGATCAGGTAGGCCGGCATGCCATCGCGCACGGTTTGCGGATCGTTCTGCTGCAGCATGGCGGTCGTCAGATTGTCCGCCACGCGCCCGGTGGCGCGCTCGACGATGCTCGCGCATCCGCCGAGGGCGAGAACACAAAGGCCCACAAGGCCTGATTTGAGAAAATAGGATCGCATGGGTAATCGCCGCAGCGGGCCATTACACCAAAACTGGCGGGGGGACGGAACCGTGATGGGTCGAAAAGGCCCCGGTGGTGAGGTCACCAGCAGGAGTCCCGCCGGCACCGCAACGGCACGGCCCCGGGAGTTATCAGCTAGCCAGGCGCCGCCAGTAGGTGTCACGCCAATAGTACAACACTGTGGGGTCTCGTTCCGGGTAGGAATCCGCATACCCCACGCCCCGCCCGGGGACCTCCGGGTTGTCGCGGCCCGGGTCCAGCGGGCGCCACTCCCGATCCCGGCGGTGATCCTCCTGCGGCGGTCGGGCGGCAGGCGCCTTGCGCCGTTCGGCCGACCCCAGCTCGCGGTAGTTGCGCTGGGCGTGCGCCAGGCACACCTGGTTGGCGCCACCGGGCATGTGCGGGAAGCGTAGCTGCGCCATATCGTCCTCCCACAGGCAGATGGGACAGGTGGCGTGGGAACCGGGAGCCGCAGAAAATACGCGGTATCCGCAGCACGGACAGGGGTAGCCGTTGCTGAGATCGCCGAGGTTCACAAACAAAGCCTGGCGGCGCGCCCTGGCCTGGCCTGCAAAACGCCCGCAGGCGGTTTTGCAGGCCAGCGACGGAAGTCCGGGTTTCGCCCGGCCGCGACCGCCGAATGCCGCTAGTTGACCCTCGGGTCCAGTTCGCCGCGGGCGTAGGCGGCGGTCATCTCCTCCAGGGAGGTCGGGCGGATCTTCGAGGCGTTGCCCGCGGTACCGAAGGCCTCGTAGCGCTCCTTGCAGATCTGCGCCATGGCCTTGGTGGCCGCGGCGAAGTATTTGCGCGGATCGAAGTTTTTCGGATTGTCGTGCAGATGCTTGCGGATCGCCCCGGTGGATGCCATACGCAGGTCGGTATCGATGTTTACTTTTCGCACGCCATGCCGGATGCCTTCCTGGATTTCTTCCACCGGCACCCCGTAGGTCTCGCCCATGTCACCACCGTGTTCGTTGATGATCGCAAGCCAGTCCTGGGGGACCGACGAGGAGCCGTGCATCACCAGGTGGGTGTCCGGAATCCGCGCATGGATTTCCTTGATGCGCTCGATGGCCAGGATGTCGCCGGTCGGCGGGCGGGTAAACTTGTAGGCGCCGTGGCTGGTGCCGATGGCAATCGCCAGGGCGTCCACGTGCGTGTCCTTCACAAACTGGGCGGCCTCCTCGGGATCGGTGAGCAACTGGCTGTGATCCAGTTTCCCCTCCGCGCCGGAACCGTCCTCTTCGCCCGCCATTCCGGTTTCCAGGGACCCAAGGCAACCCAACTCGCCTTCCACGGACACACCGCAGGCATGGGCCATGTCCACCACCGTGCGCGTCACGCCGGAATTGTAGGCGTAGTCCGCGGGGGTTTTCATGTCTTCCTGGAGGGATCCATCCATCATCACCGAGGAAAACCCGAGCTGGATGGAACGCTGGCAAACGGCGGCTGAGGCGCCGTGATCCTGGTGCATGACCACCGGAATGTGCGGCCATTCCTCGATGGCGGCCAGGATCAGGTGGCGCAGGAACGGGGCGCCGGCGTAGGAGCGGGCGCCGGCGGAAGCCTGCACGATAACCGGGCTGTCCGTTTCGTCGGCCGCTTCCATGATTGCGCGCATCTGTTCCAGGTTGTTTACGTTGTAGGCCGGTACGCCATAGCCATGCTCGGCGGCGTGATCCAGCAACTGTCGAAGTGATATCAGAGCCATTGGTCTCTCCTTAGGTACCTAAATTTAAATACGATTACAAACGGAGTTGCAGGTGGTCGGGCTACGCGCCATCGCCCACTTCAACAATCTTCATGGCATTGGTGCCGCCGTGCCGGCCTACGCGGTCGCCCTTGGTAAGGATCACCCGGTCCCCCGGCTGCACCGCGCCGCGCTTGCGCAATTCCGCCAGCGCCGCCTCGTTAATCTCGGCGGAATCCTCGGACAACGGCTCGAATGCGATTGGATATACGCCCCGGTACAGGCTGACTTTTCTGCTGGTGGTGCCGTGGGGCGTCAGGGCATAGATGGGGATTCCGGAACTGATGCGGGACATCCACAACACCGTGGCCCCGGACTCGGTCAAAGCCCCGATCGCGGTCGCTTCCAGGTGATTCGCGGTGTACATGCTGGCCATGGCGATGGCTTCGTCGATGCGATGGAAATTCTCATTCATACGGAACTGGGAATGCTTCGCATGCGGGTGTTTTTCCGCCCCGATACAGATGCGTGCCATGGCTGCGACCGCCTTGTCCGGGTGGTGACCCACCGCGGTCTCGGCCGAGAGCATCACCGCGTCGGTGCCATCCAGCACCGCGTTGGCGACATCGAAGACCTCCGCCCGGGTGGGAATGGGGTTCTCGATCATGGACTCCATCATCTGGGTGGCGGTAATGACCACCCGGTCCAGGGAGCGCGCCAGCCGGATAAAATTCTTCTGCGCCGCCGGCAATTCCTCGTCACCCAGCTCCACGCCCAGATCGCCACGAGCGATCATGATGGCATCCGCCGCCCTGACGATCTCCTCGATGTTTTCCACCGCTTCCGCACGCTCGATCTTGGCGACGATCGCTGCCTGGCTGCCTACCGCATCGAGCATGCGCCGCGCCTCGCGCACATCCTCGGCATCGCGCACGAAGGATACAGCCAGGTAGTCCACCTCCAGTTCCGCGGCCAGCTTCACGTCCGCACGATCCTTGTCCGTGAAGGCGCCGGCGGACAGCCCGCCGCCGAGACGGTTGATGCCCTTGTTGTCGGACAGGCGCCCGCCCATGCGCACGCGGGTAAAAACCCGTCCGTCCTTGATCTCCTCGACGATGACGCGAATGCGGCCATCGTCCAGCAGCAGGGTGTCACCAACCTGCAAGTCTTCCGTCAGGCTGGGGTAGGTGACGCCGACACCATCCACGTCGCCGGGTTGATCGCGGTTGGGATCCAGTACGAAGCACTGGCCGTCCTCCAGATCCACCGTCCCTCCGGAAAAATTGCCGATCCGGATCTTGGGGCCCTGGAGGTCCGCCAGTATCGCTACGTGACGATCTGCGGCCACCGGGTTGTCGCGAACGCTCTGTACGCGCCGCCGGTGATCGTCCGCCGTTCCGTGGGAGAAATTCACCCGCACCACGTTGACACCGGCACGCATGATTCCGTCCAGAACCATCTTGTGGTCGGTCGCCGGTCCGAGCGTGGCGACGATCTTGGTGCGCCGGGGAAGCGCCGGGCTTTCAGTTTCCAAGGGCACGTTGCTCCAGCATGGCGACCGCCGGCAGGGTCTTGCCCTCCAGGAACTCCAGGAAGGCACCGCCGCCCGTGGAGATATAGGAAATCCGGTCGCCGATACCGTATTTATCCACTGCCGCCAGCGTATCGCCACCGCCGGCGATGGAAAAGGCCGGGGAGTCGGCAATGGACTCACCCACGGTGCGGGTACCGGCACCGAACTGGTCGAACTCGAAAACCCCCACCGGTCCGTTCCAGACGATAGTTCCCGCCGAGGCCAGCATGCCGGCGTAGTGGGCCGCGGTTTCGGGCCCGATATCGAAGATCATGTCATCCGCTTCCACCGCCTCCACGGGCTTGATGGTGGCTTCGGCGTCCTCGGCAAAGGCCTTACCGGTCACTACGTCAGTGGGCACCGGGATCTCGCCGCCGCGGGCGCGGGCCGCCTCCATCAGGCGCTTCGCCTCCGGCACCAGGTCCGCTTCGTACAGGGATTTGCCCACTGGATGACCGGCCGCTGCAATGAAGGTATTGGCAATGCCGCCACCGGGAATCAGCTGGTCCACCGTCCCGGACAGGCTGTCGAGCACCGTCAGCTTGGTGCTCACCTTGGAGCCGCCGACGATGGCCACCAGAGGCCGCGCTGGCTGGTCCAGGGCACGGCCCAGGGCCTCCAGTTCCCCGGCCAGCAACGGGCCGGCACAGGCCACCGGGGCAAAACGACCGACTCCGTGGGTGGAGGCCTGGGCGCGGTGAGCGGTGCCGAAGGCGTCCATCACGTAAACATCGCACAAGCCGGCGTAGGCGCGTGCCAGGCCCTCGTCATCGCTCTTCTCGCCGCGATTGAATCGAACGTTCTCGAGCAGCACGACGTCGCCGTCCGCCAGTTCCGGAGCGCGTTCCAGGTAGTCGGTATTGAGGCGGACCGGTTTGCCCAGCGCCTCGCTGAGGTATTCCGCAACCGGCCGCAGGGAAAACTCCGCCGCCGGTTCGCCTTCGGTGGGACGTCCGAGATGCGACATCAGCAGCACGCGCGCACCGGCCTGGATGCACATTTCAATGGTCGGCAGCGAGGCGCGGATGCGCTTGTCGCTGGCAACCTTGCCGTCCTTGATCGGGACGTTCAGATCCTGGCGGATGAGCACGCGCTTTCCAGCCAGATCCAGATCGGTCATCTTGATGATCATCGGTCCTACCCGGCGCCTTTCCGGAACCGGATCTCCAGGTTACTCGTGTCGCAACGGACGGACGCCGACGCGCCCGTCAGTTGGCGGCAACGTGCTTGACGAAACGCAGCAGGTTGCAAGTGTAGCCGTACTCGTTGTCGTACCATGCAATCACCTTGACGAAGGTGGGGTCGAGCGCGATCCCGGCACCGGCATCGAAAATCGATGAGGCGCTGACACCGCGAAAGTCGGTGGACACCACCTTGTCCTCGGTATACAGCAGGGTGCCCTGCATGGCGCCTTCGGAGGCGGCCTTCATGGCAGCACAGATGTCCTCGTAGGAAGCCGCCTTGTCCAGCTCCGCGGTCAGGTCCACCACGGAAACATCTGACGACGGGATGCGAAAGGCCATGCCAGTCAGCTTGCCATTCAGCTCCGGCAGCACGACGCCGACCGCTTTGGCCGCGCCGGTGGACGACGGGATGATGTTCTCGAGAATGCCCCGGCCACCGCGCCAGTCTTTCGCCGACGGACCGTCGACGGTCTTCTGGGTGGCGGTAGCGGCGTGCACGGTAGTCATCAGGCCGCGCTTCAGGCCCCAGTTGTCGTTGATGACCTTGGCGACCGGCGCCAGACAGTTCGTGGTACAGGAAGCCGCCGAGACAATCTTCTCGCCGGCGTAGGTATCGTGATTTACACCATACACGAACATCGGGGTACCGTCTTTCGATGGCGCGCTCTGCACCACCTTGTTGGCGCCGGCATCAATGTGCTTCTGGCAGCTTTCGGTGGTAAGGAAAAACCCGGTTGAATCGACAACGATGTCGGCGCCCACGTCGCCCCACTTCAGGTCCGCCGGGTCGCGCTCGGCGGTCAGGCGGATCTTGCGGCCATCGACAATCAGGTGGTTCGGGTCGGAAGCGACCTCGCCGTTGAAGCGCCCGTGCACCGAGTCGTATTTCAGCATGTAGGCCAGGTAATCGGCATCCAGCAGATCGTTGATGCCAACGATCTCGATGTCGTTCGGAAAATCCTGGGCGACCGCGCGAAACACCATGCGCCCGATGCGTCCGAAGCCATTGATTCCGACTTTGATAGTCATGTTTTCATCTCCTGTAGAACTACTGAATTTAAATCTTTCCGGCTCTAGCCCATGACCTCGGTCACGACCCGGGCAACGTTATCGGCGGTGAAGCCGAAATGGGCGAATACCTCGTTTGCGGGGGCGGATTCACCAAAAGTGTCGATGCCGACGACCTTGCCCTGCAAACCGGTGTACTTGCGCCAGTAGTCGGTAACGCCGGCCTCCACCGCCACCCGGGCGGTAACCTCCGGCGGCAGTACGGAGTTCCGGTAGGATTCCTCCTGGGCATCGAAAACGTCGGTGGCGGGCATGGACACGACACGAATCCGGCGCCCCTGATCGTCCAGGGCGGCGGCGGCCTCCATGGCCAGGCCCACCTCGGAACCGGTAGCGATCAGGATCGCCTCGGGGGTGCCATCACAATCCTTCAGTACGTAGCCACCGCGGGCGATGTCCGCCAACTGTTGGGGCGAACGTTGCTGGAAGGGCAGACCCTGGCGGGAAAATACCAGGCAGCTGGGCCCATCGCGCTTCTCGATAGCGGCACGCCAGGCGATGGCGCTTTCCACCGTGTCACAAGGCCGCCACACCGACATGCGTGGAATCAGGCGCAGGGTGGAGATCTGCTCCACCGCCTGGTGGGTGGGACCGTCCTCGCCGAGGCCGATGGAATCGTGGGTATAGACGAAAATGCTTTGCACCTTCATCAGCGCCGCCATGCGCAGGGCGTTGCGCGCATATTCCGAGAACATCAGGAACGTGGCGCCGTAGGGCACAAAACCGCCGTGCAGGGCCAGGCCGTTCAGGATTGCGGACATGCCGAATTCGCGCACACCGAAATAGATGTAATTTCCGTCCCCGTTGGCGGCGCTGACCGGCTTCGACCCGGACCAGATGGTCAGGTTGGATCCGGCCAGGTCCGCCGACCCGCCAATCAGCTCGGGCAACAAGGGGCCAAAACCGTTGAGTGTGTTTTGCGACGCCTTGCGGGTGGCCACCGTCTCCGCCTTGGCGTTGACTTCGGCGATGAAGGCGTCGGCGCCCTCGCTCCAGTTGGCCGGCAAGGCGCCGCCCATGCGGCGCTCGAATTCGTCTGCCAGTTGCGGGTGGTCGGCCCGGTAGGCGTCGAAACGGGCCCGCCACCTGGCCTCTGCCTCGGCGCCGCGGGAACGCGCGTCCCAGCCGGCATAGATTTCGACCGGTACCACGAACGGCGCATGGTTCCACCCGATGTTTGCGCGGGTGGCGGCAACCTCTTTCTCACCGAGGGCCGCGCCGTGACACTCTTCCTTGCCCTGCTTGTTTGGGGAACCCCAGCCGATCACGGTGCGGCAGCACAGCAACGAGGGCTTGCCGTCCTCGGCGCGGGCGGCGTCAATCGCCTTGCGTATGGATTCCGGATCATGCCCGTCCACATCGCGCACCACGTGCCAGCCATAGGCTTCGAAACGCGCCGGCGTATCGTCGGTAAACCAGCCCTCGACCTCGCCGTCGATGGAGATGCCGTTGTCATCCCAGAATGCGATCAGCTTGCCCAGGCCCAGGGTGCCGGCCAGCGAGCAGGCCTCGTGGGAAATTCCTTCCATCAGGCAGCCGTCGCCAAGGAACACCCAGGTGGTGTGGTCCACGATCGGGTGGCCGGGGCGGTTGAAACTGGCGGCCAGCACTTTCTCCGCGATGGCCATGCCCACCGCGTTGGTGATGCCCTGTCCCAGCGGTCCGGTGGTGGTCTCCACCCCCGGGGCGTAGCCGTACTCCGGGTGGCCGGGGGTCCGGGAATGCAGCTGGCGGAAAGACTTGAGGTCGTCGATGCTCAGGTCGTAGCCCGTGAGGTGCAACAGGGAATACAGCAACATGGAGCCGTGGCCATTGGACAGCACGAAACGGTCCCGGTCGGGCCAGGCCGGATTGCCCGGGTTGTGCTTGTGGTAGTCGTTCCACAGCACCTCGGCGATATCGGCCATGCCCATGGGCATTCCCGGATGACCGGAGTTGGCCTTCTGCACCGCATCCATGCTCAGGGCGCGGATGGCATTGGCCAGGTCGCGCCGGGTCGGCACGACGTCTTCAGGTTTTGCTGACATGGCTCAAATCCTCTCGAAAAAAACGGGAAATCGCGAAACCCGCCCGCCTCCGGGGGCGAACGGGTGGAATTCTTGGCACCGCAAGCACGGGATTGCCGGCATCCGTCGCCGGCTCGCGGAGTCCGCATTCTAAGCAGGTGGCGGCCCGGTCTTGATCAAACATTTTTATCTGGCGGCAAGAATTCCCCGGTTGACCGGAAAATCAGCTCCGGTGCGCGTCAATCCAGGCCTTCCAGGACGAAAACAGGGGTTCGCCGTTGGCGGCGACCACCGAGCGCTTCTTCAGGCTGCCCGAAAACACCGGATCCCCATCGAGGGTGGTGGCAAAGCCACCCGCCTCCTCAAGGATCAGCAAGCCGGCGGCGTAATCCCACAGCTTCTCTCCGCCGTGCAGATACACCTGGAAGCGCCCCAGGGCCAGCCAGCACCAGTCCAGGGCACAGGATCCGAGGCTGCGCTGGGACATGTACGGAAAATCATGGGCCAGGCGTTCCGCCAGGGGAGAGGGCAGGCGCTTGAAATCCACGCAGGCGATGCACCGCCGAAGCTCGGTACGCGTATTTCCCGCCACCAACGGCTGGCCGTTGACCCGGGCGCCGCCCCCCGCCACCGCGGAAAACAGCTCGTCGCGAACCGGATCGTAGACCAATCCCAGCACCGGCCGTCCGTCGATGAGCAGCGCCAGGGATACGGAAAAAAACGGCAGGCCCGAAATGAAATTGCTGGTTCCATCCAGCGGGTCCAGCACCCAGACGCCGGCACAGTCCGCGCCCAGCGCCGCCGCCTGCTCGGCGGTCGACATTTCTTCTCCGAGAAAAGCGAATTCCGGCCAGCGCGCCGCCAGCGCGCCGCGAATCCGCTCCTGCAGCTGCTGATCCACCTCGGTCACCACGCTGCCGTCCCGCTTGATACTGGTGGTGGGCCGGCCATAATCCGCCAGTCCGATGGCCTGGCAGGCCTGCCGGATCAGCTCGCTAACGTGGTCGGGATCGGGTCGTTGCATGGAAGGCGGGCCATGATACTTGAAGTAGTCCCTCTCGGCAGGACCCGGCGAAAAATTGCCGGGTGCCCGGAATCGGCCCGGCGAGCGGCGCCGGAAACAACCGGCTTCGGCGGGGCCCGGACCCGCTTTCGCTGCCGGAACGCAAAATCCGCCCGCCTCGGGCAGCGTCAGCGACATTCGACTATAGTTAAACTTTAGTGAATTCAACCCAGTTGGGGGGCCAAGTTGGAGAGGATTCTCGGAATTGTCGGGCTACTGCTGGTGCTGGCGGCTGGCCCGGCTCGGGCGGACCTGACGCTGGCAATCCAGCCCATCATGAGTCCCAAGCAGACCGCAATAGCCTTCAAGCCGCTGGCGGATTTCATCGCCAGCGCCACCGGGCAGAAGGTCAAGCTGGAGACTTTCTATGATTTCGCCGAATACTGGTTGCTGGTGCGCGGCGGGACCAAACACGATCTGGTGCTGGACTCGGCGTTTTATACGGATTACCGTATAAAACGTATGGACTATGCCCCGCTGGCCAAGGTCGAGGGAACGGTGAGTAATTCCCTGATTGCGCTGGCGGATTCCGGCTTTTTTGACGCCGGGGAGCTGGTGGGACGGCGAATTGCCTGCCAGATTCCACCGAGTCCCCAGGGCCTGGTGCTGGCACGCATGTTTCCCAACAGCATCCGCCAGCCGGTCATCGTGGCGACCACCGATTCCAACGTTGCTTTGAAAAAACTGCTGGACGGCAAGGCGGATGCCGCTATGGTGCCCACACCTTTTGTCGGGCGGGCCATGGGCCAGGGAGCGGACCTTTCGGTACTGAGCACGACCGACGGATTTCCGCACATCACCCTGTCCGCATCCCCGGAAGTTCCGGACTCGATGCGCGCGCTGATTCGCAATGCCCTGGTGGGCGCCAAGGACACGCCCACCGGACAGGCCCTTTTGAAACAGCTCGGGTTCCCGTCCTTCGAGGCCGCGACCCCGGGCCTGTATGACGGTTTATCAAAGTATCTCGAGGAGGGATGGTTACAGTGAAACGCCGGCTTTTGGCACTACTGCTGGGGCTTGCCTGGCTGGGCAACGCCACGGCGCAGGAATTGGTCCTCGGGGTGCAGCCCATCCTCGGGGAGGCCCAGACGCGCGCCGCCTACGAACCGCTGGCCCGCTATCTGTCCGATGTCACCGGCAAGAAATTCACCCTGCGTACCTATGCCAACTTCCTTACCTATTGGCAGGAAACCGCTCGCGGCTCCGCCTCCCTGTACCTGGACGCGGCCCACTTCACCGACTACCGCGCCAGCAAAATGGGCTACCAGGTGCTCGCCAAGGTACCGGACAGCGTCAGCTACAGCCTGGTGGTGCGCGACGGCGAACTGGTGTTCGAGGCCTCCGAACTGGTGGGACGAAAAATCGCCACCCTCGGGCAGCCCAGTATCGGCGCGGCGCGCCTGGAGTCCCTGTTCACCAACCCACTGCGGCAGCCGATCGTGGTGGAGGTGGCGGATTCCAACGAGGCGGTCCGCAAACTGCTCAACAACGAGGTCTACGCGGCCATGATCCCAAGCCCGCTGGTAAGCGCGCAGATGGCCGGGGAAGGCGGCATCACCGTAGTCAGCGTAACTCCGCAAATTCCCCATATCGCCCTGTCCGCCTCCGCCAGCGTCACCTCGGAGGTGCGCGAACAAATCCGCCAGGCGGTTATCGATGCGGACAAATCGCCGGAGGGCCAGAAGATGCTGCAGGGCATTGGCTTCGCCCGCTTCGACCCGGCCGACCAGACCATATACGCGGGCCAGTCCGATATTCTCAAGGACACGTGGGGATTCTGAAGGCCTGAATTCGTTTCTTTGAAATCTCCCCCGATCTCGGGGGAGATCCTTCGTCGCTTCGCTTCTCAGGACGCCGTCGGTTGGTGAGTCCGGCTCGCTGCGCTCGCCGTACACCGTCGGCGCCTCGCGAATCGCGGTATCCTGCCGTTCCCATGACCACTACCGAAGAAATGGTCCGCCGCGACCTGTCGGTCCTTTGGCACCCGTGCACCCAGATGAAGGACCACGAAAGCTGGCCGCCGATCCCCATCCGCAGCGGCTCCGGGGTCTGGCTTGAGGATTTCGACGGGCGACGCTACATCGACGCCATCAGCTCCTGGTGGGTGAACCTGCTGGGGCATTGCCAGCCGGATATCAGCGCTGCCATCCGCGATCAACTGGAGCAGCTCGAACACGTCATCCTGGCCGGATTCAGCCACGAGCCGGTGGTGCGCCTGTCCGAGCAACTGGTGCGGATCACCCCGGCCGGCCTGAGCCGCTGCTTTTATGCCGACAACGGCTCGGCGGCGGTGGAAATTGCCATCAAGATGAGCTTCCACTACTGGCGCAACCAGGGCCACCCCGAAAAAACGCGGCTGATGAACCTTTCCAACAGCTACCACGGAGAGACCCTGGGGGCACTGGCCGCCGGCGACGTGGCCCTCTACAAAGACACCTACGCTCCCTTGCTGCGGCAACCCGTCACCGCGCCGTCACCGGACGCATTTAGTGGCGAGCCGGGCGAAACGGCGGCCGAACTGGCGGCGCGCCGCGCTGACGAACTGGATGCGCTGCTGGAGGAACACGCCCATGAAGTCTGCGCGCTGATCCTGGAACCGCTGGTGCAGTGCGCCGGTTCCATGCGCATGTATCACCCCCTGTACCTGCGGCGCGCCCGCGAGGCCTGCGACCGTCATGGCGTCCACCTGATCGCGGATGAAATCGCGGTGGGATTCGGCCGCACCGGCACGCTGTTCGCCTGCGAACAGGCCGGAATCCGACCGGATTTCCTGTGCCTGGGCAAGGGCCTGACCGGTGGTTTCCTGCCTCTGTCCGCGGTGCTGTGCACCGAGGAGATCTACGCGGCCTTCTATGATGACTACCAGAACCTGCGCGCCTTCCTGCACTCCCACAGTTACACCGGCAACCCGCTGGCCTGCGCCGCCGCCAACGCCACTCTGGATGTGCTGGAACGGGAACGAGTCATCGAGGCGAACCAGGAACGGATTCGCTGGATGGGGGAAGCCACCCGGGAATTGCGTGACCACCCCCACGTCGCGGACGTCCGCCAGACCGGCATGATCCTGGCCATCGAGATGGTTCGTGATCGATCGAACCGCGAACCGTACCCGTGGACCGAGCGCCGCGGGCAGCAGGTCTACCGGCACGCCCTCAGCCAGGGCTGCCTGCTGCGCCCGCTGGGAGACGTGATCTATTTCATGCCGCCGTATGTCATCAACCGCGAAGAGATCGCGACCCTGGCACGGGTCGCCGGTGAAGGCATTGATCTGGCAACCCGCGACCGGGGCGACCGCCGGCGGGGCTAAGGGAACGCCAGCTCGAAAATCGCTTCCAGATCCGGAATCGCCAGGTTCGCTTCTCCCAACCGGACGTAGGCCTGCACATAGCGAGAGGCGCTTCCGGGTACCGCCTGCAGTTCATCCCGTTCCACCGACCGCGAATGGGGCTCGGCACCGGAAAGCAGGCCAAGGAACTGGTCGCCGGCCTCCGCGGTACGCGGATACAGCACCACGATCTTGCTGCGTGGCCCCAGGCTCGGTCGGCGATTTTCCAGCAACATCTCCATGCTGACTACCGGAATATTCAGGCCACGCCACTCCAGGCGGCCAAATAATGGGTCCGCCGCCGCGGCGAGCTGGCGCGGGCGGGCGATCTCGGCGACCATGGAACTCGGCAACAGCAGATCCATGGGTTCCAGAGGGATCAGCAGCGAACGGACCGCCTGGGTCGCAACCTCATTCATGTCTCTGCTCTGCGGTTTTGCGCAATCAGCGATTCCACGTTGCCCAGCAGGTCATCGTCGCGATAGGGCTTGGACAGATACACGTCCGCCCCCAGTTGCATGGCGCGATCGCGGTGCTTGGAGCCGGCGCGGGAGGTAATCACGATAATGGGAACGTGGCGTGTGCGAGAGTCGGCGCGCACCCGCTGGATCAGTTCGAATCCGTCCATGCGTGGCATCTCGATATCCACCAGCATGACGTCCGGAACCGTCTCCTGCAGTTGTTCTACTGCGTCAACTCCGTCCTTGGCCAGCAGCACATCGATCCCCTGGCGTCGCAACTGCCGGTCGGTAATCTTGCGCACGGTAAGAGAGTCGTCCACCACCATCACCCGTGGCCGTTTTTCCTCCTGCACCCGCTCCACCACCGTAGAGGCCAGCCCACTGCGCTCCTTGCGCAGCCACAATTCCGATGGCTCGAGGATCAGCACCACCGATCCGTCACCGAGAATGGTTGCGCCGCCGATACCCGGGACGCTTGCCAACTGCGGGCCCAGAGGTTTGACCACGATTTCCTGGCGGTTAACCAGGGTCTCGACGCCCAGGGCGACCTCGCGATCGCCGACCCGAATCACCAGCACCGAGACCCGTTCATCATTTCCGGGTGGCGCCGGAAATCCCAGTCGCCGGTTGAGATCCAGATACGGGAGCGTGCGGTTACCCAGGTTGATTTCGTGATCCTCGCTGGCCATTACGCGATCAATTTCCTCGGCCTGCCGCTTGTAGACCGTCGCCACCGATACCACGGGCAATGCAAAACGTTGTGGCCCGGCACGAACGATCAGCACCTGCATAACCGCCAGTGTCAGTGGCAGCCGCACGGAAAAGCGTGTGCCTTTTCCGATCGTGGTATTCAGACTGATGTGCCCGCCGAGCTGTCGCACTTCGTTGGCAACCACG
>JAJDOE010000132.1 GCA_022340345.1 Gammaproteobacteria bacterium | reverse complement strand
GGGTAGCTATGTACGGACGGGATAACCGCTGAAAGCATCTAAGCGGGAAGCCTTCCTCAAGATTAGATCTCCCTGGATCCTTGAGATCCCTGAAGGGTCGTCGAAGACTACGACGTTGATAGGCCGGGTGTGGAAGCGCAGTAATGCGTGAAGCTTACCGGTACTAATTGCCCGTGAGGCTTGACCATATAACACCCAAGCAGTTTTGGGTTGCTGGTTAATGCAACACACACCAATACCTTGCGCTCGGAATACCACGTTGCGGACAAAGGGCTAACCACCCCCGCGACGCGTACCGGTTTGCCTGGCGGCAATAGCGAACGGGAACCACCCGACCCCATTCCGAACTCGGAAGTGAAAACGTTCAGCGCCGATGATAGTGCGGGTTTCCCCGTGTGAAAGTAGGTCACTGCCAGGTTTATATTCCGAAAGCCCCGCCTCGTGCGGGGCTTTCTTTTTTGATCCGTGGCCCGGGTTGGTGGCGACGTCCTTCGGTTCCGCCCTTCGAAAGCGGCTTGCCAGGTGGCCACCGGGCGCTACCCGTACTGCCAAAGGCATGCTCCCGCATACCGGCATCTGGTACGATGCCTATACGGTGTTGATAGGCCCATCAG
Organism: Gammaproteobacteria bacterium; assembly: GCA_022340345.1. Taxonomy (GTDB): domain Bacteria; phylum Pseudomonadota; class Gammaproteobacteria; order HyVt-429; family HyVt-429; genus JAJDOE01. Next base: position 2,835 of record JAJDOE010000132.1, on the reverse strand, counting down.
CCAAATCTTGGTGAATGACAAATGAGCAGCGAATACAAAGCGCTCGGTGGTCTGCAGATCAATACCCGGCTCGCGGATCTCGTGGAGCGACGCATCGCGCCCGGTACCGGTATCGACGCGCAGGTTTTCTGGACCGCTTTCGAGGCCCTGGTGCGGGACCTCGGTCCGCGCAACCGGGAGTTGCTGGACAAGCGCGACGCCCTGCAGGAACGCATTGATGCCTGGTACCGGGGATGGGAACAGAAAGCGCCGCCCGATCCGGAGACCACTGCCGCCTTCCTGCGGGAAATCGGCTACCTGGTCGAGGAAGGTGGTGATTTCCAGGTGGAGGTGCACAACGTCGATCCGGAGATCGCGACCATTGCCGGACCGCAACTGGTGGTGCCGGTCCAGATCGCGCGCTATGCGCTGAATGCCGCCAATGCCCGCTGGGGCAGCCTGTATGACGCCCTGTACGGCACCGATGTGATCGATGAAAGCGGCGGCGCCGCGCGCGGTGGCCCGTTTAACCCGGCGCGCGCGGCACGGGTAGTGCGATACGCCAAGCAACGCCTCAATGAAATGGTGCCCCTGGCTCGCGGCGAATGGGACGAGGTGTGCGGATTCCAGCTGGTGGACCTGGGTGGCCGCAAGGGCCTGGCGGTGTCTCTGGCGGATGGCAGCGAGACCGGGCTCGCCGATAGTGCGTCCTTCGCCGGCTACCGGGAGACCGATGATCGCCTGGTGAATGTGCTGTTACGCCACCATGGTTTGCACATCGAGATTGATATTGATCCGGAAAATCCGGTCGGCAAGCTCGACGTCGCCGGGATTCGCGACGTGGTGCTCGAGTCCGCCATTACCACCATCCAGGATTTTGAGGACTCCGTGTCCGCGGTGGATGCGCGGGACAAGTGTGGCGTCTACCAAAACTGGGCGGGCCTCATGATGGGCGACCTGGAGGCGAGTTTCGAAAAGGGCGGGAAAACCGTCACCCGGCGAATGAACCCGGACCGGGAATACACTGGACTGGACGGACAGCCGCTGGTGCTTGCGGGACGCAGCCTGATGCTGATGCGCAACGTGGGTCTGCACATGTACAGCGATGCGGTGCTTACGGATGGCGAGCCCGTCCCAGAGGGCATGCTGGATGCGATGGTCGGCGTACTTGCGGCGAAACACGACCTCGATGGTAGCGGGCCCTACCGCAACAGTCGTTCCGGCAGCGTGTACATCGTGAAACCCAAGTTGCATGGGCCGGAGGAAGTGGCGTTCGCGGTGGAAATCTTCGCTCGCGTCGAGCAGGCCCTGGGAATTCCGAACAACACCATCAAGATAGGCATCATGGACGAAGAGCGCCGCACCACCGTCAACCTCAAGGAGTGCATCCGTGCCGCGCGGGAACGGGTCATCTTCATCAACACCGGTTTCCTGGATCGCACTGGCGACGAGATTCACACCGTTATGGAAGCGGGACCCGTGGTGCCCAAGCCCGAGATCAAGGGCGCCGCCTGGATTAGCGCCTACGAGGACTGGAACGTGGATATTGGCATCGAGACCGGGTTGCCCGGCCACGCCCAGATCGGAAAGGGCATGTGGCCCGCTCCGGATGCCATGGCGGCGATGGTCGCATCGAAGGGAGAACACCCCCGCTCGGGCGCCAATACCGCCTGGGTTCCGTCACCCACCGCGGCCACCCTGCATGCGCTGCACTACCACCAGGACGATGTCTTCGCCCGGCAACGCGAACTCGCCAGCCGCGAGCGCGCCAGCCTGGAGGACATCCTGACGCCGCCCTTATTGCCCGCCGGGCGAACGCTGTCTGCCGGGGAGATCGAGGCGGAACTGGAAAACAACGCCCAGGGCATCCTCGGCTACGTGGTCCGCTGGATCGATTCCGGCGTCGGCTGTTCCAAGGTACCGGATATCCATGACGTAGGGCTGATGGAGGACCGCGCCACGCTGCGCATTTCCAGCCAGCATATTGCCAACTGGCTGCATCACCGCATCACCACCCGGGAACAGGTGCTGGCGGTGTTTCGCAAGATGGCGGTGGTGGTCGATCGTCAGAATGCCGGGGATCCCGGCTACCAGCCCATGGCGGAGGATCTCGACTCCAGTACCGCCTTCCAGGCGGCCCTGGACCTGGTATTCGAGGGCCGCGCGGTCGCCAACGGCTACACCGAACCGGTATTGCACCGCTGCCGGCGGCTCCGGAAGGAGGCAGCCGCTTAGGCTTGCCCCTGGCCACCGGGCCGCTATTATGGAAAAGGGAGGGCCAAGGACCCAAAGCAATCTCAGGAGGAGAAATGCCATGGCGGAACGGCAGCGTAGCGGGCAGCGATCCACGGATGACCCGTTCTGCCTGTTCCATGCTGAGCTCTGAACCATTCACACGAACCGCCGACCGGCCATCGTCCGGTGCGGCGTTCCACAAGAACCCGCTTGGGGATCCAGGGGAATGACGAGCGAACCGACGATGCGCCTTGTTTCTGAACTATGACCACGCAACTACCGCCAGCCCGGAATTCGGTGTCCAAAACTCTGCGGATGATGAGCTACAACGTTCACGTCGGCGTGGACGCGGAGCGCTATCGTCACTACCTGACCCGTGGCTGGCGGCACGTCCTGCCGTTCCCAGACCGGCTGCGGAACTTCAACCGCATTGCGAGCCTGGTGCGCGACTGCGACATCGTCGGCATGCAGGAACTGGATGCCGGCAGTTTTCGCAGCGACTACATCAACCTGACCGAATACCTGGCGCACCGGGCTGGTTTTCCCTATTGGTACGATCGCGCCAACCGACGGGTGGCGGGGATCGCCCGGCACAGTATGGGCTTCCTGAGCCGCGTACAT
>JAJDOE010000100.1 GCA_022340345.1 Gammaproteobacteria bacterium | reverse complement strand
CGAGCAGCATCTGGGGGCACTGCCCGGGGTACAGCGAGCCACGGTTAACTACGCCCGGCACCGCGCCCGGGTGCGCTGGGATCCGGATCAGCAGCGTGCCAGTCGCATCCTCACCGCCTTCACGGAGATCGGCTACCGCGCCTGGCCGGATGAGCCCGGCCGCCGGCGCCAGGTGGCCGAAGTCGAATACCGGGCATTGCTCCAACGCTTCCTGGTCGCCGGTTTGCTGGCGGCGCAGATCATGATGCTTTCGGCGGGGCTGTACATGGGCGATGCCTGGGGCATCGAACCCGGCCTCCGGAATCTGCTGCGCTGGGCAGCGGCACTGCTGGCGGTACCGGTGCTGGGCTATGCGGCACAGCCATTCTTCGCCGGCGCCTGGCGCGACCTGCGGCTCCGGCGCGCGGGCATGGACGTGCCCATTGCCCTGGCCATGGCGCTGGCCTTCGGCGCCAGCATGCTGTCCGTCGGGCGCGGCCATGGCGAGGTGTACTTCGACTCGCTGGCGATGTTTGCGGCATTTCTGCTCGGTGCACGCACGCTCGAAACCGCCGTGCGCCGGCGCGCCGGCGCCGCCATCGACCGCCTGGCCGGCGGCGCGCCGGCCAGCGCCCAGCGACGTACCGCCGCTGGCTGGGAAACGGTGCTCGCGGCACGCCTGGTGCCGGGCGACGAGATCCTGGTACGCCCCGGTGAGGCGGTGCCGGCGGACGCGGAGCTGCTTAGCGGCCGTGGCTCCCTGGACGAGTCTCTGCTCAGCGGCGAGAGCCGCCCGGTGTCCAAGGCTCCGGGGAGTACGCTGCTGGCGGGCAGCCTTAACGGCGAGCAGCCGCTGACCGCGCGGGTGCTGCGCAGCGGCGAGGCGACCCTGGTTGCGGGAATTCGCCGGCTGGCAGATGCGGCGGTGGACGAGAAGCCGCGCCTGGCGCGGCTGGCGGACCGGGTCGCCGCGCCCTTCGTGCTGCTGGTACTGGCAGCGGGCCTGGGCACCTTCCTGCTGTGGCAGTGGCTGAATCCCGCGACGGCGTTGCCGGCGACCATCGCGGTACTGGTGGTCGCCTGTCCCTGCGCGCTTTCCCTGGCCACACCCGCGGCGCTGGCGGCGGCCACCGGTCATGCCCTGGGGCAGGGTATCCTGGTGGCCCGCAGCCGGGCCTTCGAGGTCCTCACCCGGGCCGATCACTGGGTGTTCGACAAGACCGGTACCCTGACCAGCGGCAGGCCGTTGTTAACCCGAACCCAGGTGCTGGGTCCGTTGTCCGCCGCCCACTGCCTGCGCCTGGCTGCTGCGCTGGAGCAGTTTTCTGCCCATCCGCTGGCGACCGCCATCCGCGAGGCCGCCAACGGCCCGCTGCCCGAAGCCCGCGATGTGGTGCAAATTACCGGTCAGGGCATCCGCGGGCAGGTGGATGGCCAGACCCTGGAGGTACGGCGCATGGATCCCGACAGCCCGGCCGGCGACGGCGCCGAGCTGAGCGCCGAATTACACGCCGGAGACCAGGCGCTGGCCCGCTTTTATTTCAGCGATCCACCCCACCCGCAGGCGCGCCAGGTGCTAACCGGGTTGGCGGGTCTGCATCGCAGCCTGCTGTCCGGCGATCGACCGGCGGCGGTGAAGCGTTTTGCCACCGGGCTCGGTTTCGACGAGGTCCGGGGTGGGCTCGCGCCGCGGGACAAACAGGACTTTGTGCGCGACGCTCAGGCGCGCGGATCGGTGGTGGCGATGGTGGGGGACGGGGTCAACGACACCCCGGTGCTCGCCCAGGCGGACGTTTCCCTGGCGATCGGCCAGGGCGCTCCGTTGGCGGCGCGGCACGCGGATGTGGTCCTGCTGCGTGGCGTGGCCGCTTTGCCGGCGACGCGCCGTCTCGCCACACGGACTACGCGGGTGATTTACCAGAATCTGGGTTGGGCGCTGGCCTACAATCTCGTGGCCATCCCGCTGGCCATGGCGGGCTGGGTGCCGCCATGGCTGGCGGCCATCGGCATGTCCCTGAGTTCGGTGCTGGTGGTGCTCAACGCGCTGCGGCTGCAACGCTGATGGAGGTGTTGTACCTGCTGATCCCGATTGCGCTGCTGCTGGTGGGGCTGGTGGCGGTGGCGCTGTTGTGGGCGGTGCGCAGCGGCCAGTTCGACGACCTGGAGGGCCCAGCCCACCGCATCCTCATGGATGACGAGGGGGTCGCGAAACCAGCCTCAGGCGAGGACCCGCACCGCCAGGCCGACAAGGCCCACCGCCGCGAGGCAGATCAGGCAGGCGGCGAGAAGCTTGAGGGCGAGGACGATGCGGGGATTCACCGCTCCTGACCCAGCCCGCGGAGGCGACTCAGTCGCTCAGGCGGACTTTCCGCAGGTGTTGATGCCCAGCAGCGCGTAGGGCGGGCACCAGCCGATGGCGGCGGTTCCCAGCGGCACCAGGCCGGCCAGACCCCACCAGCTCTGATAGACCCAGCCAGCGGCCAGCAGGGCGACGCCGAGCACCAGCCGAATAATACGATCCACTTTTCCAACGTTGTTGAGATTCATGCGGTTGCGCTCCGTTGCCGTTCTAGAATTAGTGTTCTCTAATGTACTCCATGCGCAGGCGGGATCAAGCCCGCCGTGCGCCATCTCCCTGCACAAAACAGGGCATACTGCGGCCCTGCCATGACCCGCGAAGTCCGAAATACCCAACCTTCGCGCGCCCTGGGCGCCGGGTACCTGCCGTGAGCTGGTGGGGCAAGCTGCTGGGCGGCGCCTTCGGCTTTGTGCTGGGCGGGCCCCTGGGGGCCTTGCTGGGGGCGGTGCTGGGACATCGCCTGGACAGCGAGTTCCATACGGGTGCGGCGGCCGACGCATCCTTTGGCGTGGGCGGTCAGGAACGCACCCAGCTGGCCTTCTTCACCGCCACCTTTTCGGTCATGGGGTACATCGCCAAGGCCGACGGACGGGTCTCGGACGACGAGATCCGCATGGCCCGCGAGGTCATGCGCCAGATGGCACTGGATGCGGAGATGCAGAAAGTCGCCATCCAGCTGTTCAGCCAGGGCAAACAGCCGCATTTCGACGTGGACGACGTGCTCGCCCAGTTCAAGCGCGAGTGCAGCGGCCGGCGCAGCCTGTTGCGCATGTTCCTGACCATCCAGATGTCCGCCGCCTATGCGGATGGCCACCTGCACAGCCGCGAACGGGCGGCCCTCTGGCACCTGTTTACCCGCCTGGGTTTCTCGCGCACGGAATTCGACCAGATCCAGGCCCAGGCCGCTGCGGGCATGGGCGCCGGCGAAACTCGTGGTGGGCGCCCGGCGGCACCATCGGCTGCATCCACTGTCGCCCAGGCCCGGGAGATTCTCGGGGTCAAAAAGAATACGCCCCAGAGCGAGGTGAAAAAGGCCTACCGCCGGCTGATGAACCAGCATCATCCGGACAAACTGGTTTCCAAGGGTCTGCCGGCCGAGATGATGAAGGTGGCGACGGAAAAGACCCGCCAGATCAAGGAAGCCTACGAAACCATCAAGCAGGATCGCGGCTGGCGATAGCCACCCGCCGAAATTACCGGCGGCATCGGCTTACAACCAGAATTTTCCGCCGCTGGCCACGACTACCATCAGCAGTCCCAGCCCCAGGTTAACGCCCACCAGCGGCCGAATGCGCAGCATCTCGGCGCCCGCCGCGGCAAAATCTTCCGCCTGCACCTGCCCCCGCATGCGTCGGTACGGCGCGAAATACACGTAAGCAAAAATTGCGGCCATGATCCAGGCGATGCCGTGCATCAGGTGTACGTGCGGCCCCACCGCGGAAAAGCCCCCCATGCCGAATACCATCCAGTAGCCCGTGATCAGCAGCAGCGTGATCGCGGACCACACCCAGGGAAAAAAACGCGCCAGGGTGTCGGACCAGAGGCGCAGTCGTAGCGGCGGCTCCAGCGCCATGGCCGCCGGGCGCAGGGCGGTATAGGAAAAGAACATGCCTCCGATCCAGATCACGGCGGCCAGCAGGTGCAGGGTCAGCGCCAGGGCGATCATTGCGGGTGTCCCTCCAGCCAGGCGCGGACCGCGGTGAGCAGATCGTCCTCTTCGCCTTCGAAGAAATGGTCGGCGCCGGGCACGCGCTGCTGCACATAGCCCGGATTGCCGCGGGCCGCGGTGGCGCGGATATCCGCCGAACCGACGACTTCCTGCAGGTCCTCACCACCGTACAAATCCAGCAGGGGAACGCGAATTTTCGGCAGCAGGGTGTCGTTGCTGTGGACGCCGCCGCGTACCCCCATGCCGATGGCCACGTAGCTGATTACGTCGGGCCGCTCACCGCCCGCCAGGTAGTGATTGGCCATCGTGGTTCCCAGGCTGTGGGCGATCAGGGTCACGCGCGGGAAGCCCTTGGCCTTGAGAAAGGACAGCGCACTGACGATGCGTACGTCGGCTTCCGGGATGATGGCCTGGTACTCCGGTAGCTCCGCCTCGTTGGCAAGAATCGGCATCTGGATCGACAGGGTGGTCCAGCCCGCCGCCGCCAGCCGCACCCGCAGCGGATTGACGATGGTCTGCCAGTCCGGGTGGATGCCGACACCGTGCATCACGACCACCGCGCCCTTCGGTTCGGCCGCCTCCGTCAGCAGGCCCAGAAACTTCAGTTCACCGGCCTGCAGCCAGACCGCCTCGCCATCGAACAGGTTTTCCATCACCTGGTCCGCCCAACGTTTCTCCTTGGCCAGGTCCGAGGCCCAGGCGCCGGGCAGGGCGAATAGCATGAACAGGAGGAAGATCAGCGAGCGTTTCATGACTGGGTCCTGGCCGCGGTGGTTCCGCAACCTATATAGACGACCATCGCTGGCCTGTCGACCATCCGCCTGCCGGGCCTGTCCGCCGGTCGGTTGTCGCCGGACGGTGGCCACAACCGGTCGTATTCGTCGCTAGACTGTGCGGAACCAGGGATGGATTGGAATTCCGTCATGCTGCTTCGATTCACCGGCGCGTGCCCGCATTGCGGAAGCCCCCACCTGGGGCGGACCCGGCGCCAGGTATGGATGCGCGGGATTCCCGGCAGCCGGCGCTACCGTTGCGAGGATTGCGGCCGCAGGACCCTGGTGCTGGGGCGTGCCGCCGTCCGCCTCGGCCCTGCCACGCCGCTGCGCCACCCCTAGAATTCCGCCCCTCCCGCGCGCGTTTATGCCAGCCCAAAAAAGCGTGTTGGCACCCCCCGCCGGGGGTCCGGTACAGTTGCCGACCGGACACGCGTAGGGGAAGCGGCATGAACGACAATCTGATAGCCCCGTCGATTCTTTCGGCGGATTTCGCCCGCTTGGGCGAGGAAGTGGACAATGTGCTGGCGGCGGGCGCGGACATTGTCCATTTCGATGTCATGGACAACCACTACGTACCCAATCTGACCATCGGTCCGCTGGTCTGCGAGGCCCTGCGCAAACATGGGGTCAGCGCGCCCATCGACGTGCACCTGATGGTGAAACCGGTGGATCGCATCATTCCGGACTTCGCCGCCGCCGGAGCCAGCTATATCACCTTCCATCCGGAGGGCAGCGAGCATGTGCATCGTTCCCTGCAACTGGTCCGTGACCAGGGCTGTAAATCGGGCCTGGTTTTCAATCCGGCGACCCCGCTGGACTACCTGCGCTGGTGTATCGACCAGGTGGACATGGTGCTGCTGATGTCGGTGAACCCGGGCTTTGGCGGGCAAAGCTTCATTCCCTCTGCGCTGGAAAAACTGCGCGAGGCGCGCAAGATCATCGACGCCAGCGGTCGTGATATTCGCCTGGAAATCGACGGCGGCGTGAAGATCGACAACATTCGCAGCATTCGCGAGGCGGGCGCCGATACCTTTGTCGCCGGATCCGCGATTTTCGGCACCGACGACTACAAGGCCACCATCGACGCCATGCGCTCCGAGCTGGCGGCGGCGGACACTTGAAGGACTCCCCCGGCATGGATGAAGCGGGATCGGTGGCGGAAACGCGCCAGGCCCTGGTCGGCGACCGGCTTGCGGTTCGCATGGTGCTGCTGGACCTGGACGGCACCCTGGTGCACACGGCGCCGGACATTGCCGCCAGCGCCAACGCCATGCTCGAACGTATTGGCATGGCCAGCCAGCCGGAGCCCCTGGTGCAGACCTGGATCGGTAACGGCGTCGCGCGCCTGGTCAAGCGGGCACTGGTGGGGAGTTTCGACGGCGAGCCGGATGCCGCGCTGTACCAGCGCGCCTACCCCATATTCATGGAAGAGTATGCGGCCCGGGTGGCCGACCGAAGCCGTCCCTACGCGGGGGTTGTGCCGGGATTGGAGTCCTTGCAGGCGATGGGGTTTTCTTTGGCCTGTATCACCAACAAGGTGGAGGCCTTCACCGAGCCGTTGTTACGCGCGCTGCAGTTGGATCACTTTTTTGAACTGGTGTTGTCCGGTGACAGCCTGCCGGTGAAGAAGCCCGACCCCGGTCCGCTGCTGCATGCCTGCCGATACTTTAATATAGAGCCGGACCAAGGCGTGCTGGTGGGTGATTCCGTCAACGACACCCAGGCCGCCGCGGCGGCGGGGATGCCGGTGATTTGCGTCAGTTACGGCTACCACCAGGGCAAGGATCTTCGTGCCGAAAAGCCGGCGGCGGTCATCGACTCACTGCTGGAATTGCCCGACCTGCTTGCCCGGGCGTAGCCGAAGCTGGCGGTCTGTGCCGCGCCGGGAGACGGAGATTTCCCGCAGCCTTGTTATACTCCCGACCCCCGCTGGGGAACATCACCGATGATGAAGACAAAACGATGGCGTACCCGACTGCCCGGCCGATTGGCCGGATTCCGTCGCGTGTCCCTGTTTCTGTTTTCCGGTGATGTCCCATGTCCCTAAGCAAATCTGAGTTCGATCAATACGCCCGCGAGGGCTTCAACCGCATCCCGTTGGTGCGTGAGGTCCTGGCGGACCTCGACACTCCCCTGTCGATTTACCGCAAGCTGGCCCATGGTCCCTTCAGCTACCTGCTGGAGTCCGTGCAGGGCGGTGAGAAATGGGGCCGCTATTCCATCATTGGCCTGCCTGCGCGAACCGTTTTGTGGGTGCATGGCCAGCAGGTGAACGTCAGCCGGGACGGGGACGTGACCGAGAGCGAAGAGGTCGCCGATCCGCTGGAATTCATCCGGGAATTTCGCGAACGATACCGGGTGCCCGAACTGCCCGGCCTGCCGCGCTTCCTGGGCGGGTTGGTGGGCTATTTCGGCTACGACACGGTGCGCTACATCGAGCCGCACCTGGGCTTGCCGGGCAAGCCGGACCCGCTTGGCAACCCGGACATCCTGCTGATGGTGTCGGACGAAGTGGTGGTGTTCGACAACCTGGCGGGGCGCGTTTTCGTGGTCATCCAGGTCAACCCGGAGATCCGCAAGGCCTGGGAGACGGCCAATGCCCGCCTGGACGAACTGGTGGACCGCCTGTTGCGCACCCCGGTGAGCTACCCGGAGGCGGTTGGTCCCGGAGAGCCGGTGGCGGAAGGTGACTTTGTTTCCGGGTTCGAGCAGGAAGAGTTTGAAGAGGCGGTGGAGCAGTGCCGGGAATACATCTACAACGGCGACATCATGCAGGTGGTCCTGTCCCAGCGGCTGAGCGTGCCGTTCGATGCGGCGCCACTGGACCTCTACCGCGCCCTGCGAACCCTGAACCCCTCTCCGTATATGTACTTCCTGGACCTGGGGGAGTTCCAGGTCGTGGGCTCGTCGCCGGAAATCCTGGTGCGCCTGGAGGACGGCGAGGTCACCGTGCGGCCCATCGCCGGAACCCGTCCCCGGGGCCGGAACGCCGACGAGGATCGGCGACTGGAAGAAGACCTGCTGTCCGACCCCAAGGAGTTGGCGGAGCACCTGATGCTGGTGGACCTGGGCCGCAACGACGCCGGCCGGGTCTCGCGCACCGGCAGCGTCCGGCTGACGGAGAAGATGATCGTCGAGCGGTACTCCCACGTAATGCATATCGTGTCCAATGTGACCGGAAATCTGTCCGAGGGCCTGGATGCAATCGATGTGCTGCGCGCCGCGTTCCCCGCCGGCACCGTGAGCGGCGCACCCAAAATACGCGCCATGGAAATCATCGACGAGTTGGAACCGGTTCGCCGAGGCGTCTATTCGGGTGCGGTGGGATACATCGGCTGGAATGGCAACATGGACACCGCCATCGCCATTCGCACGTCCGTGATTCAGGATGGGCAACTGCACATCCAGGTCGGGGCAGGAATCGTGGCGGACTCGGTGCCGGTTCGCGAGTGGGAGGAGACCCTGAACAAGGGACGTGCCACCTTTCGCGCCGTCGCCATGGCGGTTTCCGGGCTGCGATAATCGGGTGATGCCATGCTGTTGATGATCGATAACTACGATTCCTTCACCTACAACCTGGTGCAGTATCTTGCCGAGTTGGGGGAGGATGTGCGGGTGGCGCGTAACGACCAGATCACCCTGGACGAGATTGGCGAGCTACGCCCGGACCACATCGTAATTTCGCCAGGCCCCTGTACCCCGAACGAAGCGGGTATTTCACTGGATGTGGTGGACACCTTCTGGGAGGAAATACCGATTCTCGGCGTGTGCCTGGGGCACCAGGCCATCGGCCAGGCCTTCGGTGGCCGGGTGGTGCATGCGCGCGAGGTAATGCACGGCAAAACTTCCATGGTGCATCACGACGGGCACGGAGTATTTCGCGGGATCGAGAATCCGTTCCAGGCAACCCGCTATCACTCGCTGGTACTGGAAAAGGAAACCCTCCCCGACGAACTCATGGTTACCGCGTGGACGGATGATGGCGAGGTCATGGGCGTGCGTCACAAGCGCGTACCGGTGGAGGGTGTACAATTTCACCCCGAGTCGATCCTCACCCAGTACGGCCACCCGTTGCTCAAGAATTTCCTGGAGACCTGAGCATGGAAATGTCCGAGGCCATTCGCGCGGTCACCGAAAGTCGCGACCTGGACAGCGGCGAGATGCAATCCGTGATGCGGCGGATCATGACCGGTGGCGCGACGCCGGCGCAGATCGGAGGTTTCCTGGTCGGGCTTCGCATGAAAGGCGAGACCGTGGACGAGATCACCGCTGCCGCGCAGGTGATGCGGGAACTGGTTACCCGGGTCGAAGTTGCAGACGATCACCTGGTGGACACCTGCGGCACCGGCGGTGATGCCAGCGGAACCTTCAACATCTCGACCGGCAGCGCCTTCGTGGCCGCCGCCGCCGGCGCCCGGGTGGCGAAACACGGAAATCGATCGGTATCCAGCAAATCCGGCAGCGCCGATGTTCTGGAAGCGGCCGGTGTGCGCCTGGACCTGACACCGCCCCAGGTTGCGCGTTGTATCCAGGAGCTGGGGGTGGGTTTCATGTTCGCTCCGCTGCACCACGGCGCCATGAAACATGCCATTGGACCACGCCGGGAAATGGGGATACGCACCGTGTTCAATATACTCGGCCCGCTGACCAACCCGGCGGGCGCACCCAACCAGCTACTCGGCGTGTTTAGCGCATCGCTGGTGGAGCCGATGGCGCGGGTGCTCGCCAATCTCGGCAGCCGTCATGTGATGGTGGTGCATGCGGACGATGGCATGGATGAGATCAGCCTGTCCGGGGCGACCCAGGTCGCCGAGCTGCGCGATAACGAGATTCACCGGTATGCCATCCATCCCGGTGATTTCGGAATGGCCAGCGCAGCCCGCGAAACCCTGCTGGCAACCGATGCCGAGGGCAGCCTGGCGCTGATCCGGCAGGCCTTCGCGGAAGGCGCCGGACCCACCGCAGATGTATTGGCCCTTAACGCGGGCGCCGCAATTTACGTTGCCGGAGTTGCCGACAGCCTGGCCCAGGGCGTGGAACGCGCCCGCGTTGCTCTGCGGGACGGGAGCGCTGCCGCCCGGCTGGATGCCCTGTGCGCGCTGACCGCGGCGCTGTGAGCACCGGCTCTGACATCCTGGATCGCATCCTTGCGCGCAAACGCGAGGAAGTTGCGTCGGCGCGGGCCAGCGGCGACGAACAGCAACTGCAGCGCGCCGCGGAAGCGGCGCCGGCTGCGCGGTCCTTCGCCGGCGCCCTGAGCACCGCGCGGGACGCGGGAAATGCCGGGATTATCGCCGAGATCAAGAAAGCCTCACCCAGTCGCGGTGTGATTCGCGCTGACTTTGATCCCGGGGCCATTGCCGCCAGCCTGGCGCGGGGCGGAGCCACCTGCCTGTCGGTGCTGACGGATCGGGAATTTTTCCAGGGCGATCTCAACTTCCTGGCAGAGGCGCGCCGAATCAGTGGCCTGCCGGTACTGCGCAAGGACTTCCTGATCGACCCGTGGCAACTGCTCGAGGCGCGCGCGGCGGGAGCGGATTGCGTGTTGCTCATTGTGGCGGCGCTGGAAGCCACCGAGCTGGCAAGCTTAGCCCGGGACGCCGGTGAGCTGGGCATGGACGTGCTGGTGGAAGTGCACGATGCCGCGGAGCTGGAGCTGGCGCTGCAACTGGAGCAACCGCTGATCGGCATCAACAATCGCAACCTGCGCACGTTTGAGACGCGCCTGGAAACCACGCTGGAGCTGCTGCCGCGAATCCCGGCCGGGCGGCTGGTGGTCACGGAAAGCGGCATCCATGAGCCGCAGGACGTGGAGCGGATGCGTGCCGCTGGCGTCAGTTGTTTTCTGGTCGGCGAGGCTTTCATGCGTGCCCGGGACCCCGGTCAGGCGCTGGTTCATCTGTTTGATGCGTGGCCCACGGGCACGCGCCTGGCCCAGTGAAAGCGCGGATTCGTTCCCTGCAGGGCGTAAGCTTCGAGGCCGAGAGCGGTAGTGGTCATCGCGTCATCATCGACGGCGCACCGGAACATGGCGGCGAGAATCGTGGTGTGCGGCCGATGGAGTTGCTGCTGATGGGTCTCGGCGGCTGCACCGCCTTTGACGTGGTGCTGATCCTGCGCCGCGGGCGGCATGTCGTTTCCCGCTGCGAAGTGGACGTGGACGCGGAACGCGCGGATACCGAGCCCAAGGTGTTCACACGGATTCGTTTGCAGTACCGGGTGCATGGCACGGGACTAACGGAAAAGGCGGTGCGGCGGGCAATTGACCTGTCCGCCAAAAAATACTGCTCCGCCACAATCATGCTGGCAAAGACCGCCGTCATCGAGCACGCGTTCGAGATTATCGCCGATGAGTGAATCGGAAACGCCCGCTGCCCGCCTGGAAGGAATTCTCAACACGTACTATGACGCGTGGTTCCGTTTTCATCCGGAGAGCGCGGTGGAACTTGGTGTTCCCGGTCACGACGGCCAACTCGCGCCATACGATGATGATGATTTCGGCGCCCTGATGACCCTCAATGAGGAACTCATCAATAGTATCGACGAACTCGACCAGTCGAAGCTGGACCCGGATCTGGCCCTGGACTGTCGCCTCGCCTACGGCGCGGCATTTCTCGAGATGGACGACCTGTTGCGAAATGACTGGCGCATGCGCGACCCGGCGGCCTTCCTGCCAATCAACGCCATCTACCAGCTCACCATTCGCGAGCTGGAGGATTTTCCAGAGGCCCTTTGTTCCCGCCTGCGCGCAATTCCCGCCTACCTGCGCGGAGCGCGCCGCTTTCTGCAAATCGCCCCGGCGGAGGTGCCGCGGCTCTGGGTGGAATCCGCGATCACCGAGGCCCGCGAAGGCGAGCGGTTTCTCGGTGGGCTGGTAGAAAATCCGCGGGTGCGCAGGGAAGCCAGGCGGCTGCGAAATCTGCCCCAGTGGGTCAACCCGGCGATAGAGGCGGTACGCGCCTACGGGGATTTTCTCGAGCAAGTGGTCCTGGCCAAAGCGCAGGGGGATTTCGCTTGCGGCGAGGAACGCTTCGCGTCGCTGCTGCGATGGCGCCACGGCCTGGACATCGGCGTGGATGAACTGCATCGGTATGGCAGTGTGCTGTTTGAGGAAACCCGTGCGGAGCTGGCAGCCGTATGCATCGAAATCTCCGGCAGTGACGATGTGGACGCCTTGCTGCGCAAGATCCAGGCGGATCATCCGGCGGCGCACGAACTGCTGGCGGCCTATCGGCTACAGATGCAGGCGGCGCGGAAATTCCTGGAAACGCACGACCTGGTGACCCTGCCGGAATCCGAGAATCTGCTGGTGGTGGATACGCCGGGCTTCCTCCGGCACGAAATTCCGTTTGCCGCCTACGTGGAGCCGGCACGCAACGACGCCCGCCAGCGGGGTTACTACTACGTCAGCCCGGCGGACAGCGAGGAGCTTCTCGCCGAACACAATCATTCCTCGATTCCGCATACCTGTGTCCACGAAGCCTGGCCCGGACATCACCTGCAATTCGTTACCGCCAATGGCTCGCCGGTGGCCTCCAGCCTGCCGCGCGTGCTGAATGCATCGGCAACCCTGTACGAGGGCTGGGCGCTGTATTGCGAAACCTTGATGCAGGAACAAGGATTCCTTGAGCGACCGGAGAGTCGTTTTATCCTCCTGAAGGATCGCCTGTGGCGGGCCATGCGCGTGATGCTCGACGTGGAGCTGCATACCCGCGGACTGGGTCTGGACGCCGCGGAAGAGCGCATGTGCCGGTACCTGGGATTTGCTCCCGCCCAGGCGCGCGCGGACCTGACCTGGTATACCCAGGCGCCCACCGTCCCCATGGGCTACGCTACTGGCTTTGCGCTGATTCGCGAGCTGCGTGCAGCACGGCAGCAGGCCGACCCGGATTTTTCGCTGCGCGGTTTTCACGACCAGCTTCTCGGCGTCGGGTCCGTGGGATTACCGATGGTGATCGAGCGCGCCTTTGGCAAGGAGACCTGGCAGGGCGTCCGGGCGCGGCTGCTGGAGCGCGCGGGCTAGGAGCCATGGCTAAGGGTGCAGCAAAGGACCTGGATGAACTGCGCGAGCGCCTGCGCCATTTCGCGCATGAGCGGGACTGGGACCAGTTTCATTCGCCGAAGAACCTCGCCATGGCGCTGCAGGTGGAATGCGCCGAACTCGCCGAGCATTTCCAGTGGCTGAGCCAGGCCGAAAGCGACGCGCTACCGGAAAATACGCGTCGCGAAGTGGCGGCGGAGCTGGCCGACGTGCTGATCTACCTGGTGCGCCTGGCGGATCGTCTCGGAGTGGATCTGCTCGAGGCGGCAAGCGCCAAGATGGTGCGTAACGAACAGCGCTACCCGGCGGACCGGGTGCGGGGTTCGGCACAAAAATATACCCGATACCGGGACAACGACGCGGAGCCCGGCGGCAGCTAGTCGCTCCTTTCATGCACCGCCTGCGCAGCGCCCCGGACCTGCTCACCGCAAACCTGATCTGTGACCTGCTGCGGCACGCGGGCATCGAGGCGGAGGTGCACAATGCCAACGCCCAGGGCGGGGTGGGAGAGATTCCGGTTTCCGAGGCCTGGCCGCAAATCTGGATCGCGGATCCGGGACGCGCGGCGGAAGCCGCCGTGCTGGTGGACGAATTCGAACGCCGACCGGCGGACAGCGGGCCGGAACGCATGTGTGCGGCATGTAATGAGATGAGTCCGCAAGGGTTTGAATTTTGCTGGCACTGCGGCGCGGAATTTCCAGAATAAGAAACCGTGGGAGCATTGTGATCTCGGCATGGGGCCTGGGTGCAGCCAGAGGGACATTTTGCGTTACTGGGAGCACGCCGAGCCGGCCGGCGAAAAATCCAGGTGCCGGATTCCGGGTGCCCGGTACCCGACTGTCACCGACGCCCCGGCCCGCCTATAATTCGGTCCGCACAGGAGGCGCCATGCCGTATTTTGTTTTTCGTATCGAACCCGACCAGCGTATGCAGCATC
The DNA here is from genome assembly GCA_022340345.1 of Gammaproteobacteria bacterium. GTDB lineage: Bacteria > Pseudomonadota > Gammaproteobacteria > HyVt-429 > HyVt-429 > JAJDOE01. Next base: position 34,775 of record JAJDOE010000100.1, on the reverse strand, counting down.
TGGAGACGTTCACCGCGTTTCGGGAGGCGATGAGTTTCGCGCGCAAGCTGCGCTCCGAACGCGCTCCGGATGCGGAATACGAAGTGCGCATGATTTTTGCCGACGACCCGGCGGAAGGCCGGCGGCTGCTGTCCACACGGCGTAAGGCATCGCCTGTTGAAGAATGGGAGATGTAGGCGGACGCCGTCCCAGGCGTTCACCCGTTCCTAAGAAATCCGCCTCCCGCCGGCGTGCCGCCCCCCGGCGCAAGGCAACCGGGTCCCGGCGGCGTACCACTTCCTTTCGTAGCTACTTTTCGCGCAACCGGCGCCGGATTTTTTGGTGGTCCGGAGCAGGAGCGCTGCTGTTGCTGGTGGGCTACGGGATCTACCTGGATCGGGAGATCACCAGTCGTTTCGAGGGCAGCCGCTGGGAGATTCCGGCCCACGTCTATGCGCGGCCGCTGGAACTGTATGCGGGCCTGGCCCTGAGCGCCGATCGCCTGCAGCAGGAACTCACCACCCTGGGATACCGCGCCGTGAAGAGCGCAGGGCGCCCTGGCAGCTATCACCGCCAGGGCGACCGCTTCCAGCTACGCACCCGCGGTTTTCGTTTCTGGGACGGCGACCAGCCTTCGGCGGACCTGGATCTGCGTTTTTCCGGGGATACCCTCACCACGCTCCGGGAAAACGGCAAGGACGTGGTGTTGACCCGCCTGGACCCCTACCTGCTCGGCAGCATCCGCCTGGGAGCCCACGAGGACCGGGTATTGCTGCGGCTGGAGGAAGTACCCCGACCACTGGTCACCGCCCTGTTTGCCATTGAGGACCGTAACTTTTATTCCCACCCGGGGATTGATCCCCGTGGCATCGTCCGGGCCCTGTGGGCCAACCTGCGTGCCGGCGCGACCGTGCAGGGCGGAAGTACCCTGACCCAGCAACTGGTCAAGAACTACTTTCTGTCCGCCGACCGCACCTTGCGCCGCAAGCTGGTGGAAGTGGTGATGAGCCTGCTGCTGGAATGGCATTACGGCAAGGCGGAAATCCTCGAGGCCTACCTCAACGAGGTGTACCTGGGCCAGCAGGGGAATCGTGCGATTCATGGATTTGGGCTCGCCAGCCGTTTCTATTTCCATCGCCCGCTGGCGGAACTCGAACTGCCGGAGCTGGCCCTGCTGGCGGGGCTGGTGAAGGGTCCCTCCCAGTTCAATCCCCGCCGCCACCCGAAGCGGGCGCTGGAGCGCCGTAACCTGGTGCTCTCGGAAATGGCGCGGCTCGGATACCTGTCTCCGGCGGACGCGGCCCGGGCCAGCGAGGCGCCACTGGGGCTGGCCAGCATTTCCACAAACGACACCTTCAGCGCGCATTCCGCCTACATGACCCTGGCGCGGGAACAGCTGCTTGCCGACTATCCGGCCGAGTCCCTGCGCCAGGAAGGATTGCGTGTGTTTACTGCCTACGATCCGATCGTGCAGCGGGCCGCCGAGGACGCGGTGGCGGGCCAGCTGGCGCAACTCGAGAAACGACGCAAGATGAAACCCGGCACCCTGCAGGCGGCGGCGGTCGTGCTGGACCGGGGAACCGGCGAGGTGCGCGCGCTGGTGGGCGGCCGTGACGGGCGCCCCGGCACGTTCAACCGCGCCATCGACTCGCGTCGCCCGGTAGGCTCCCTGATAAAGCCATTCGTTTATCTGACGGCACTTAGCGACCCCGACCACTACACCCTGGCGACACTGCTGGAGGACACCGCGATCCGTGTGCGCCAGGCCGGCGCGCCGGTATGGGAGCCGCACAATTTCGATCGTAAATTCCATGGAGCGGTGCCGTTGGCGGAAGCGCTGGCCCAGTCCTACAACGCCGCCACCGCACACCTGGGCATGGCGGTGGGCGTCAATGCGGTGCTCGACCAGTTGATGGCGCTGGGACTGGCACAACGGCCACCCGCCTATCCGGCGACCCTGCTGGGTTCGCTGGACGCAAGCCCGCTGGAGATGGCACGCCTGTATCATGGCATCGCCAGCGGCGGGGCACGCATGCCGGTCAAGGCGGTGCGTTCGGTGTTGACGGCGGAGGAGCAGCCGCTTTCCCGGTATCCCCTGGACGTGGAGACCGCCGCCAGCGCGGGAGCGGTATTCCTGGTCACTACCGCGTTGCAGCACACCGTGCGCGCGGGAACCGGCCGCCGCTTAGCGGATTTCCTTCCGAAATCCCTGGCGGTGGCGGGCAAGACCGGTACCACCAATGACTTCCGCGACAGCTGGTTTGCCGGGTTCACCGGGGATCTGCTGGCAGTCGTCTGGGTGGGTCGTGACGACAACCAGTCCACCGGTCTGACCGGTGCCAGCGGCGCGATGCGGGTGTTTGGCGACCTGATGGCGCGCCTGCCGGTGGAACCACTGAAGCCACGGGTCCCGGAGGGCACTCGCTGGGCCTTCGTGGACCGGGTCAGCGGACGACGCTCCGGATCCCAGTGTAGCAACGTGGTCCAACTTCCCTTTCTGGCGGGATCCAGGCTGCCGCCGGCGGGGGGCTGCAGCAACGAAGGCTCCGACGAGGCGGCGGACCCGGCGGACCCGGCGGCACAGCAGAAACCCGGTAAACTCAAACGATGGATGAAAAAAATCTTCGGGCGTTGAGCCCGCTGGTGCTGGCGCTGGCCCTGTTGCTCGGTGCCTGTGCCGCGCCGTCCAGCCGGCCTACTGCCGCCGCGCCGACCGCGCCGACCGCGGCTCCGCCGGTGGCGGCGGCAACGGCGCTGGCCGCCAGCGCCTCCACCTCTCTCAGTGTGGGCGACACGGAGGCGGCCGCGGCGGCCCTGGAGCGTGCCCTGCGCATTGAGCCGGAAAATCCTGCCCTGTGGCACCAGCTGGCGCAGGTGCGCCTCGCCGCCGGTGAGCCCGGGCGGGCCGAGCGCCTTGCCATCCGTTCCAACCAGTTGGCCGGCGAGCAGCCCCGCCTGGTGCGGGCCAACTGGCAACTGATTGCCGAGGCGCGGCGCCTTCGCGGCGATCAGGCCGGGGCGGCTGCCGCCCGGGACCGGGCGCGGCGCTGACGAAATGAATACCTCAATCCAAATGCGTTAAGATTGGCCCCGCCGGGAACCCCACCGTGGCGATGGTGCCCAAACGGAAAATCCTGATGAACGAAGAATTGGTCGTACACCTGAAGAACCCGCAAACCTGGAAGCGCTTTGCTTTCATGTTCCTGTTCGTGGTGATTTTCTACGTCGTGGCGCACCTGATTGTGCTCGTCGTCTTTTTCCAGGCGTTGCTGACGTTGATCACCGGTGATCGCAACGAGCGGGTGTCCCAATTCGGGTCCCAACTGATCGCGTACATCCACGACATACTCGGCTACCTGACCTACCGTCACGACGATGCTCCGTTCCCGTTCTCCGATTGGCCGCAGGGCGCTCCGGTAGAACCGGCCCCCGGCGACGATGCCGGCGACGGCAAAGACGCATCCGGGAAGCCCGGAGCCTGAAAGGCGTCCAGCACGCGACCGCCCCCGTGAAAAGGCGGGGGAAGACTACTTTCGCCGGCCCCAATCCGTGAACGAGCAATACCATCCCGAGCACGTCGAAGCCGAGGCCCAGGCGTGGTGGCGGGACAACCAGACCTTTCGCGCCCGGGAAGACCCGGCGCGGGAAAAGTACTACTGCCTGTCCATGTTTCCCTATCCATCGGGACGTCTGCACATGGGCCATGTGCGCAACTACACCATCGGCGACGTGATGAGCCGCTACCAGCGCATGCGGGGGCGAAACGTTCTGCAGCCCATGGGTTGGGATGCATTCGGCCTGCCGGCGGAAAACGCCGCTTTGCAGCATGGCGTGCCGCCTGCGAGCTGGACCCGCCAGAACATCGACTACATGCGCGAGCAGCTGCAACGCCTGGGCTTCGCTTACGACTGGTCCCGCGAACTGGCTACCTGCCAGCCGGAGTACTACCGGTGGGAACAGTGGCTGTTCACCCGGCTGCTGAAAAAGGGCATCGCCTTCCGGCGTACGGCTCCGGTGAACTGGTGCCCGAAGGACATGACGGTGTTGGCCAACGAGCAGGTAGTAGACGGCTGCTGCTGGCGTTGCGATACGCCGGTGGAGCGCCGCGAGATTCCGCAGTGGTTCCTGAAAATCACCGACTACGCCCAGGAGCTGCTGGACGCCCTGGACGAAATGGAGGGCTGGCCGGAGAAGGTGCGCACCATGCAGCGCAACTGGATCGGTCGTTCCGAAGGCGTGGAGATCCATTTCCCGATCGCGGATGCGCCGGCGGAGGCGCTCCGGGTATTCACCACCCGCGCGGATACCCTGATGGGCGCCACCTACGTGGCGGTAGCACCGGAACATGCCCTGGCGGCCCGTGCCGCACAGGATCGCCCGCATCTGGCGGAGTTCATCGAATCCTGCCGCCAGGCGGAAACTTCCGAGGCCGCGCTGGAAACCGCGGAGAAGCGCGGCATGGACACCGGCTTGTTCGTGCTCCATCCCCTGAGCGGCCGGCGCCTGCCGGTGTGGGTGGCCAACTTTGTGCTCATGGCCTATGGCGAGGGCGCGGTGATGGCGGTTCCCGGCCATGACCAGCGGGACTGGGAATTTGCCCGCAAATACCAGCTGCCGGTAGAGGCGGTGGTGGTGCCGGAGGGTTTCGCGGGCGACCCCGCTTCCCGGGTCGCGGAAGCGGCGGACGAGGAAAAGGGCGTGGTGGTCAATTCCGGAGAGTTTGACGGCCTGGGATTTCGCGATGCGGTGGATGCCGTGGCCGCGAAGCTCGGCCGCCTGGAGCGCGGCGAGAAGCGAGTGGCGTTTCGGCTGCGGGACTGGGGTGTGTCCCGGCAGCGCTACTGGGGTTGCCCGATACCGGTGATCTACTGCGATGCCTGCGGGATCCAGCCGGTGCCCGACGAACAGTTGCCGGTGCGGCTGCCGGAAGACGTGGCCCTGGATGGCGCGGTTTCGCCGCTGACCCGGCTGGAAGAGTTCGTTACTACCCAGTGCCCCGCTTGCGGCGGTGCTGCCCGGCGGGAAACCGACACCTTCGACACCTTCATGGAGTCGTCCTGGTATTTTGCCCGCTTCACCAGCCCGGACTGTGACACGGCGATGCTGGATGAGCGCGCCGCCTACTGGCTGCCCGTGGACCAGTACATTGGTGGAATCGAACACGCGATCCTGCACCTGCTGTATGCGCGCTTTTTTCATCGCCTGATGCGCGACGAGGGCCTGGTCAGCACCGATGAACCCTTCGCCCGCTTGCTGACCCAGGGCATGGTGCTCAAGGACGGGGTGAAGATGTCCAAGTCCAAGGGCAACACCGTGGACCCGGAAGACCTGATCGCGCGGTACGGGGCGGATACGGTGCGCCTGTTTATCGTGTTTGCTTCGTCGCCGGACCAGTCCCTGGACTGGTCGGACAGCGGGGTCGAAGGCGCCTACCGATTCCTGCGGCGCTTGTGGGCATTTGCCGTCGCGCAGGGCGCGACGGTCCGGCGGGCGGCCGACTCGGACCCCGGCGACCCGGCGGTGCGCCGCGAGCTGCATGCCCTGTTGCGCCAGGCCGACTACGACTACCGCCGGAACCAGTTCAATACCGTGGCTTCCGCCGCCATGAAGATGCTCAACCTGCTGCAGGACGCCGCCGGCACGCAGACTCCGGGCCGGGACGCAACGCTGCGCGAAGGGCTGCGCATGTTGCTGGCCCTGCTGGCGCCGATTACACCGCACATCGCCCAGGCCCTGTGGCGGGATCTGGGCTTCGGAGACACCCCGGTGGACGGTCCCTGGCCGGTGGTGGACGAGACCGCCCTGGAACAGGATCAGCTGGAGCTGGTGGTGCAGGTGAACGGACGCCTGCGGGACCGGATCCAGGTGCCCGCGGGTGCGGACCGGCAGGCCATCGAAGCCGCGGCGCTGGCCAGCGAGGCGGTGGCCCGCCACCTGCAGGGGAAAACCCTGCGCAAGCTGGTGGTCGTGCCGGGCAAACTGGTCAACCTGGTGGTTAGCTGAGCGCTACCGATATGACCGGTGGTTGGCGGAACCCGCCCCGTTTATAATGCCCCCGGCGTTGAAAGAGGATTTTCCGAATGAAGCGGCTGTCAATCCCCCGACTGTTGATCGTATTTGCGCTGGTCCCGGCCCTCGCCGGGTGCGGTTTTCAGCTGCGCGGCAAAGTCGATCTCCCGCAGAGTGTTTCGCGGGTAAACATCCAGGGCGGCGAGCCGGAGCTACGCCAGCGAGTGGAGGAACTGTTGCGTTTCTCCGGCGGCGAGTTGGTGAGCTCCGCCCGCGAAGCCACCGCGGTTTTGCGTCTTCGCGACACGGACTACCGCCGCGAGGTCAGTACCGTGGATTCCCGCGGCAAGGCCACCGGCTACAACCTGATCTATGCGGTTAGTTTCGACCTGACCAGCCGCACCGGCAGCAAGCTGCTCAACTCCCAGCGGGTCCAGTCCCGCCGCGATTACCGCTTCGACAGCGGTCAGGTACTCCAGGGGGAAAGCGAGGAGCGCATCCTGCGCGAGGACCTGGAGAAAGATATCGCCCAGCAGATCGTGCGACGCCTGTCCACGGTCAGGGGCTGATACCCGCTTGCTGATCGATCCGGCCGGCATCGGTACCCAGTTGTCGGGAGACCCGTCGCCGGTATTTCTCATCGGTGGCGACGAAGCATTGCTGGCGGAAGAGGCCGCCGACAGCTTGCGTGCCTGGGCGCGCACCGCGGGCTTCGAGGACCGCCAGGTGCTGGAAGTGGAACGCGGCTTCGATTGGCAGCAACTGGCTGCCGCCGCCAGCGCCATGTCCCTGTTTTCCACCCGGCGGCTGATTGAACTGCGGCTGCCCACCGGGCGCCCCGGGGATGCGGGCGCCAAGGCGCTGGTGGCGTACTGCCAGGCGCCGCCGCCGGACACCCTGTTGCTGGTGCGCACCGGCGGCCTGGACCGTTCGGCGCGCAACACCCGCTGGTTCAAAGCGCTGGACAAGGCCGGCGTGGTGGTCCTGGCGCGCCGGGTGCGGCCCGAAGAACTGCCGGCGTGGATTCGTGCCCGCCTCAGGACCCGCCAACTGTCCGCCCCGGCGGAGGTGGAGCAACTGCTGGCGCACCGTTTCGAGGGCAACCTGCTGGCGGTCGCCCAGGAAATCGACAAACTGGCCCTGCTGCTGGGCACCCAGCTGGATATCGATCCGGTCACCGCGGCGCTGGCGGAGGACGCCCGTTTCGATGTGTTCGCACTGGTGGATGGCTGCCTGGCGGGCCACGGCGCACGCTGCGTCCGCATCCTCGGGGGCTTGCGAGCCGAGGGTGCCGAGCCGGTGCTGGTGGTCTGGGCGCTGGCGCGGGAGCTGCGCAAGCTCGCCGGAATTGCGGCAGAGCTTGCCGCCGGACGCCCGCAGGGCGAGGTGCTGCGCAGCCACGGCGTATGGAGTTCCCGCCAGGCCTTGGTGGGCAAGGCCCTGCGCCGCGTACCCACCCATCGCTGGCCCGGATGGCTGAGCTGGCTGGCGCGCATCGATCGCACCATCAAGGGCTGGCGGGAAGGGGACGTGTGGCTGGAACTGGAACAGCTCAGCCTTGCAATCTGCGGCACCCGGGGGCTGGTACGATGACCGGCTCCGCGGAGCAAAGAAACAACATGCAGGACATGGATATCGCTGGCTACATGCAGGGTGTCGGGCGCGCCGCGCGCGAGGCGGCTGCTCGCCTGCGGGCCGTGGCTACCGCGGACAAGAACGCCGCGCTCGAATCGATTGCCACGCGCATCGCGCAACGCCGCGAGCAGATCTCCGCCGCCAATCGTGAGGACATGCAGGCGGCACGCGCCAACGGCCTCGACAGCGCCCTGCTTGACCGGCTTGAGCTGACACCCGCGCGCATTGACGACATGCTTACGGGTCTCGCCCAGGTAGCGGCACTGGGCGACCCGGTGGGCGCGATCAGCGATCTGGCGGTTCGCCCGTCCGGAATCCAGGTAGGCCGCATGCGCGTGCCGCTGGGAGTGATCGGCATCATCTACGAGTCGCGGCCCAACGTCACCGTAGATGCCGCGGCGCTTTGCCTGAAGGCAGGCAATGCGGCGATCCTGCGCGGTGGCTCCGAGGCGCTGCATTCGAATCTGGCGCTGGCGGACTGCATCGCCGCCGGCCTCGCGGACGCCGGCCTGCCGGAAGCCACGATCCAGGTGGTGGCAACCCGCGACCGCGCAGCGGTGGCGGCGCTGCTGGCCATGGACGAGTACCTGGACGTGATCGTGCCCCGTGGCGGCCGCGGGCTGATCGAGCGGGTCATTGCCGACTCGCGGGTGCCCGTGATCAAGCATCTGGACGGCGTGTGCCACGTTTATATCGACGCCCACGCGGATCCGGCCATGGCCGAGGCGATCGCCGTGAATGCCAAGACCCAGCGTTATGGTACCTGCAACACCATGGAGACCCTGCTGGTGGATTCCACCCTTGCCGAAGAACTGCTGCCGGTGCTTGCGGCACGCTTCGCGGAAAAAGGAGTGGAACTGCGCGGCTGCGAGCGTACCTGTGCGCTGGTGCCGACCGCACGGGCCGCCAGCGAGGCGGACTGGTCCACCGAGTACCTGGCGCCGGTGCTGTCGGTGCGTTGCGTGGATGGACTGGAAGCGGCCATGGCCCACATCGCCCGTTACGGGTCCGGGCACACCGATGCCATCGTCACCAGTCACCTGGGGAATGCCCGGCGTTTCCTGCGGGAAGTGGATTCCAGCTCGGTCATGGTCAACGCCTCCACGCGCTTCGCGGACGGGTTCGAATACGGCCTCGGCGCGGAAATCGGCATCTCCACGGACCGTCTGCACGTACGCGGGCCGGTGGGGCTCGAGGGCCTCACTACCCTTAAATACGTGGTGCTGGGTGACGGCCAGGTCCGTTAGCGGACGGTGCTGACAGGCGTCTTTGGCGGGACCTTCGACCCCTTCCACAACGGGCACCTGCTGCCGGCCCTGGCAGTCCGCGACAGCCTGGAACTGGAGTTGCTGCGTTTCGTTCCCCTGGCATCTCCGCCCCACAGGCCACCGGCCGTTGCGGGCGGGGAGCAGCGGCTGGAAATGGTGCGCCTGGGGATCCGCGGCCAGGCCGGCTGTGTCGCGGACGACCGGGAACTGCGGCGAGGAGGGAAATCCTTCACCGTGCTGACCCTGGAAGAGCTGCATTCCGAGGGCGAGCGGAATCTGGTGGTACTGGTCGGGGCCGATGCTTTCGCCGGCATGAACCACTGGCACCGCTGGCCGGAACTGTTTCGCCTGGCGGGAATTGTGGTGATGGCGCGCCCCGGGCACACGGCGCCGCGGCAGGCGCCGGCCTGGTGCCCGGCCCGGCTACAGCCGGAGGTGGACGAATTCCGCGCCGCCCCCGCCGGCCAGCTGCTGTGGTACCCGGGTCCGGCGGTTCCGGTGAGCGCCAGCGGATTGCGCGAAGCCATCGCCGCGGGCACCGACGTGGGCGCCAGCCTTCCGCCTGGCGTCTGGAACTTCATACGGGAACAGGGACTCTATGGCTACTCGGACTGAATGCTCATGACAGACACCAAAATCAAGGATCTTGTGATCCAGGCCCTGGAGGACGCCAAGGCCCGCGACCTGCGGGTGCTGGATGTGACCGGGTTGACCGATATCACCGACTACATGCTGGTCGCCACCGGAACCTCGGACCGCCACGTGGGCGCGGTGGCGGAGCGGGTGGTGGAGACCCTTCGCGCCGCGGGTGTTCGTCCCCTGGCCGGCATCGAGGGCGAATCGGGCGCCTCGGACTGGGTGCTGATCGATTTTGGTGACGTGGTGGTACATGTGATGCGCGAGGATGCGCGTCGTTTCTACGACCTGGAAAAGCTCTGGGGCGAAGAAATGCGCGCAGTAATCGAGGCCCACCGGGAGCCGCGGGACCGGGACCGCGCCTGATGCCATGCGCCTGGTGGTGGCAGCGGTGGGGACGCGGATGCCGTCCTGGGTGGACGACGCATTCACGGAGTACGCTCGGCGTCTGCCGGGAGGCATGCCCCTCGAACTGCGGGAAGTGAACGCGGTTCGCCGCGCCAAGGGCGCCAACCTGGAGCAGGCGGCGCGTGCCGAGGGCGAACGCCTGCTGGGCGTGCTGCCGCCCGATGCCTGCATTATCGCCCTGGAACGCAGCGGGCGCCGCATCGATACCAGCGGCCTGGCGCGGCAGCTGGATGACTGGCGCATGCAGGGGACCTCGGCGGTCTTCCTGATCGGCGGTCCCGAAGGCCTGTCCCCCGCATGTCTGGAACGCGCCCAGGAGACCTGGTCCCTTTCCGACCTGACCCTTGCCCACCCGGTCGCCCGGGTGGTGCTTGCCGAGCAGTTGTGGCGCGCCTGGTCGCTGCTCAGTAACCATCCCTACCACCGCGGCGATGCCTGACGGCCCGGCCGATTCGGGGCTGGTACTGGCTTCCGCGTCGCCCCGGCGACGGGAGTTGCTGGCGCAGATCGGGGTGCCGGTGGAGGTGGTGGTTCCCGCGGTGGATGAGACGACCCGCGCCGGGGAGACACCGGCGGACTATGTATGCCGCCTGGCCCGGGCCAAGGCCCACGCGGTGCGCGCCGACCGGCCCGGCTCGCAAGCGGTGCTGGCCGCGGATACCGCGGTGGTGCTGGATGGCGAGATTCTCGGCAAGCCGGCGGACCCCGCGGATGCCCGGCGGATGCTCAGCCGGTTATCGGCCCAGGAACACCGGGTTCTGACGGCGGTGCACCTGTGCAGCGAGGGCTTTGACGCAGGCGAACTCTGCGAGACGCGGGTACATTTTCGTGCCCTGTCGGCGGCCGAGATCGAGCGCTACGTGGCCGGCGGCGAAGCGCTGGACAAGGCCGGTGGATACGGTATCCAGGGCCGCGCTGGCGTGTTTGTGTCCCATATCGCGGGCAGCTATTCTGGCGTGGTCGGACTGCCCCTCTTCGAAACCGCACGTCTTTTCCGGCAGGCGGGCCTGATGGACCTGTGAGCGAAGAAATTCTCATCAATGTGACTCCGCAGGAGACGCGGGTTGCGGTCATCGAAAACGGTGTACTGCACGAAGTGCACGTGGAACGACAACGCTCCCGCGGGCTGGTGGGCAACATCTACAAAGGCAGGGTGGTGCGGGTGCTGCCGGGGATGCAGGCGGCGTTCGTGGACGTGGGCCTGCAGCGTACCGCCTTCCTGCACGCCTCCGATGTGTACCGTCCGGATACCGGCCCGGACGCGGACACGCCGCCGATCAGTTCTTTGGTGCAGGACGGCCAGGACCTGGTGGTCCAGGTCGCCAAGGACCCCATCGGGACCAAGGGCGCGCGCATCACGACCCAGATTACGCTGCCCGCCCGCAACCTGGTTTTTCTGCCGTTCTCCAGTCGCATCGGGGTATCCCAGCGGATCGAAAACGACAGTGACCGCGAGCAACTCAAGGCCCTGGTGCGAAGCGCCATGGGCGAAGAGGGCGAGGGTGGGTACATCATTCGTACCGCCGCCGAGTCCGTGAAAGAGGCGGAATTGCAGGCGGATATCCGCTACCTGCGGCGTACCTGGATGGCGATTCGCGAGCGTCTCGAGAGCGATTCAGCGCCGTGCCTGATTCACGAGGACCTGCCGCTGGCACTGCGGGTTTTGCGCGATCTGGTGATGGACAACGTGGAAAAGGTGCGCATCGATTCCCGCGAAATGTACAACCGGGCGTGCGCCTTCACCCGTGACCTGATCCCGGAAGTCGAGCAACGCATGGAGTACTACCCGGGTGAGCGGCCGATTTTCGATCTGTACTCGGTGGAAGAAGAAATCCAGAAATCCATGCAGCGCAAGGTACCGCTGAAGTCCGGCGGCTACCTGATCTTCGACCAGACGGAGGCCATGACCACGGTGGATGTGAACACCGGTGGTTTTGTAGGCCGACGAACGCTCGAGGAAACCCTGTTCAAGACCAATCTGGAATCCGCCCAGGCAATCGCCCGGCAACTGCGCCTGCGCAACATCGGCGGCATCATCATTATCGATTTCATCGACATGGACGACGAGGAGCACAAGCGGCAGGTGCTGCGGGCGCTGGAGAAGGCGCTTTCCCGCGACCGCGTGCGTTCCTACGTCACAGCGATGTCGCCGCTGGGACTGGTGGAAGTGACCCGCAAGCGTACCCGCGAGTCCCTCGAACAGATGCTGTGCGAACCCTGCCCCGTCTGTGAGGGCCGCGGCGTCATGAAGACCGCGCAGACTGTGTGTTACGAAATGTTTCGCGAGGTGTTAAGTGAGGCGCGGGAGTTCGGTGGCAAGGAGTACCTGCTGATCGCGTCCCAGGTGGTGATCGACCTGCTACTGGACGAGGAATCGAAGAGCCTGGGCGGGCTGCAGGAATTTATCGGAAAACCCATCCACCTGCAGGTGGACAGCCAGTATCACCAGGAAATGTACGACGTGGTGTTGATGTGAGGCGGCAGCGGCCTCAGACGGCGGGCTCAGCGGACCAGGCGGTAGCGGATTCGCCGAGATCGCCCATGTCTTTCAGCAAGTCCTGTATTTCCTCGGCAACTTTGAGGGAATCCTGCAAGTCCTCAATACAATGCGTAAATCCGTGTTCCAGGTCGGTCATGGTGAATACTCCTTTGCCACTTGGCTCACATAGCTTCCTGCGCGCTCCGGGCGGAGACAACCGGAAACCGACCGATGGCCGGCGACGCCGGATAAGTGGCAGCGCCCCCGGGGCCTGAACCGTGATCCGGTCCCTGCGGCGCCTTTGGAAGGGGGATTGGTCCTCACCGGCAGGTCGTGCCGCCCACCGGGGAGCGCTGGCCGTGGCCCGCTGGGGCTGGTACCTGGGCGTGGTACTGGTGGTGGTGGCGGCCCTGGGGATCACAGCGGCGCGATTCTGGCTGCCGTCCCTGAGCGAACGCAAGGCGGAACTGGAGACGATACTCGCGGAGCGCTCCCACCGCACCGTCACCATCGAACATCTGGAGACCTTCTGGCGCGGCCTGCACCCGCATCTTCGGGCCCGCGGCATTTCCTTGCTGGCGCGGGAGGAGAATCGCCCCGTGGCGCGGCTGGACGAGCTGCACCTGCGGGTGTCGCTGCTACCGCTGCTGCGCGGCAAGGTGGGATTCGACGAAATCACCATTGTGCGACCGGTGTTGCACATGACCCGCCAGTCGGATGGGCGCATCACCCTGGGGGATATTGGCACGCCGGGGGGCGCGGCCAGCAGTGACAGCTTCGCCCGCTGGATCCTGCAGCGGTCCAACATTCGCGTGGAAGACGGCGTTTTCTACTGGCGGGACCACATCGCAGCGGCACCGGATCTGCGGGTCAGTCACATTGATGTCAGCCTGCGCAACGATGGCGACCGGCATCGCGTCAGTGGTCGCGCACGCCTGCCGGCAAGGATTTCCCACGACGTAACACTGAGTGCCGATTTCCGTTCCGAGGGAATTCCCTTTGTGGATCGCGACCCCTGGAACGGGCGTTTCTACATGCACGCGGTGGCGCTGAACCTTGGCGAACTGCCGACCATCGTGCGCCAGGCCCTGCCCGCGGAACTGGGGGGGCAGGTGAACACCCAGTTGTGGCTGGATTTCAAGAATGACCGGCTGCGCGCGGCGGATGGCTTCGTTGGCCTGGCGACCCTGCGGGTACCGGTGCCGGGACTGGCACAGCCGCTGGAAGCCCGCAACGTGCAGGGCCAGTTGAGTTGGAGCGAGGAGAAGGATGGCTGGGCGCTGCGCCTGTCGCGCCTGTTTCTGCAGCTCGATCAACAACCGTGGCCGGTCGAGGAAGTGGCGGTCCGGTTCCGGCGCGACAGTGGCGAGACCACCGTGCACGTTGACCATATTCGTGCAGACGATCTTAGCCGGCTGGCCATGCATTTCGAGGGGGAGGACCGCGTGCTGGAGCTGTTGCGCAAGTTGCAGCCACGGGGGCACGTCCGGGACTTCGATCTGACTCTGACCGGCCCGTGGAAGCAGCCGGAGAATTTCAGCGGCAGCGCGCGCCTGCAGGAGGTGGCGGTCGAGCCCATGGGTAAGCTCCCCGGGGCGTCGGGAATCGCTGGCAGTATCCATTTCAGCAAGGCGGGTGGGCAGTTGCTGCTGGACATGAATGCGGCCACGCTGGTTGCACCCGCGTTGTGGCATGAGCCAAAGGGGCTGGACTACCTGAACGGGCGCGCCAGCTGGCGGGCGGAGGACAACAACTGGCTGGTGGACGTGCAGGACCTGCACCTGGGCAACCCGGACTTCTGGGCAACCGCCACGTTGCACGCACGGATTTCCGGGCAACCCGGGATTGCACCCTTCGTGCGCCTGCGCGGAGATATCTATGATGGCCAGGGTGGAAAATTGTTGCCGTACTACCCCAACTACTGGTCGAAAAATTTTCGTAATTGGCTTAGCGAGGCCGATATCCAGGGCGACATCAGCCACGTTCACTTGGAATTCGAGGGCGATACTGCGAAATATCCGTTTCTGCAGGGCGGCGGGTTCATGGAAGTGGTGGCCGACGCGGACGAAGTTGGCCTGAACTTTGCGCCGGAATGGCCGCGCATCAACGGGGCCCGGGTGCGTTTCGTTACCAACGGCAACCGTTTTGTCATCACCGGACGCCAGGGCGTATTGCAAGGGCTCGAGATGCGGGACGTGGACATCGAGATTCCCGACCTTCGCCATCCGGATCGCCTGATGAATCTCAATGGCAAGCTGTTCGGCGCGTCCTCGGAAGTGCTCAAATTCCTGCAAACCGGCCCCATCCTGAAAACAGCCCAGGCCTCCCTGCGCAACCTGTCCTCCAACGGCCTGGGGGCGATGGACGTGCACGTGCAGCTTCCCCTGTCACATATGGAAGACGTGGCGGTGCAGGGAACCTACTCCTTCCTGGGCTCGGAGCTGAAGATCGCTTCCAGCCTCGAGTTGCTGGGCCTGGAAGGCGACCTGGATTTCACCGAACACAGCGTATCCGGCGGTCCGCTGACCGGGCGATTGCTGGGTGGTGATGTGCGCCTTGATGTCAGTACCCCCAAACCGGGTGAGGATCCGACCATCCGGGTCGCCGCCCGCGGCCGGGTCCAGGCAAAGCGCCTGGACGCGGTGTTGACGGAAGGCCTGGTGGCGGCGCTGTCCGGGGCGGCGGACTGGGAAGGCGATCTGGTGCTGGAGGGTGGCCAGGGAGAGTTAAACCTGAAGTCGAACCTGGTCGGCATGACCAGTGACTTTCCACCGCCACTGGCGAAAAAGTCGGGAACGCCGCTGGCGCTGGCGGTGCGCGAGAAATATCGCGGCAATGAGCAGACCACCACGTTCATCACCGTGGCCGACCTGATGCATGGCCAGTTTCTCTATCGGAACCAGAAAAACGGAGACCGCGAATTCACCCGCGGTTTCGTCAACGTGGGCCGGGCCCAGGAAAAGCGTCTTCCGGCGCGGGGGCTGGCCATGAGCATCAGCGCGGCCGAGCTCAACCTGGACAGCTGGTTCGATTACTACGCGCAGCAGCCGGACAAGGGGACCGAGGTTCACGAAGACATCAGCAGTTTCACCGCAACCGCGGAGCGGGCGCAGCTTTTCGATCGCGATTTCCACCAGGTGCGGGTGCAGCTGGACCGCTCCGGAATCCCAAGCTGGTCCGGCTCGCTGGCCGCTCGGGAGACCCGTGGCGACATGGCGCTGCGCTGGTCGCCGGATGAACGCGACATCCGCCTGGACCTGGACTTCCTGCAATGGCCCAGCGTGGCTAACAAATCGGAAACCCTGCCGACCAACCCCGCCAATGTGCCGTGGATGACCATCAACGCCGGAAGCTTCCGCTACGGGAACGTGCCGCTGGGCAGCCTGCGCCTGGAGACCCGGCCGATGCCCAACGGCTGTGAAATCAACGACATCAGCCTGCGCCAGCCCAACCTCACGCTTACCGGCAGCGGTTCCTGGACCGTACTCGGTAAGCGACGCGAATCCCGTTTTGTGCTCGACGCAGCGAGCAAGGACCTGGGAGCGGCGCTCGCCGGCATGGGCCTGAAACAGTACGCCCACGAGGGCGTGGCGGACCTGCAGGCGGAGCTTTCCTGGGAAGGCAACCCGGACGACTTCAGTCCCAAGCGCGTGGTCGGGCGCTTTGACCTGAACGCCTCCGGTGGCCGCTTCCTGGGGCTGGACCCGGGCGCCGGGCGGCTGTTCGGCCTGTTTAACATGAATGCGATTACCCGGCGTCTGCGCCTGGATTTCACCGACATCTTCAGCAAAGGCTATAGCTACGACAGCATATCCGGCCGCGTCACCCTGGCGGGAGGGCGCGCCTATACCTCCAACATGGAACTTCACGGGCCAGCCGCGGATATCCGCATGGCCGGTGAGACCAGCCTGGAATCCCGTGAGAACAAGATGAACCTCACCGTGCTGCCCCAACTGGGGGGCAACCTGGCCCTGGCCAGCGGTATCTACGCAGGTCCGGCCGCCGGCGCGGTGGTCTACGTCCTGCAAAAACTGCTCAAACGGCAACTCAGTGGCATGATCCGTTACAACTACGAGGTCCGGGGGACCTGGGATGACCCACTCATCGAACGCACCGAGACCAGTGCAGGCGCGCCGCCGGAGGCCTGAGCGACGCCTTGCCTGGCTGGCGATGCTGTTGGCCGGCACGCTTGCGGCGGAACCGGGCTACCTGTCCCGGCCCGAATGGCAGGCAGCCAACGCCAGCGGCGTAGCCGTGGGCCGGTTGCCGGTGCTGCGAAATACGGTGGCAAGTGCTCAGCTGCATCCCGGAGCGCGCATTGCGGTGCGCTACCCCGGTGGTGATGCGGGCAATGCCTGGGCCACGGAAGTGCGCGAATGGCTGGTGGCGCTCGGCATCTCCGGCGCACGCGTGGTCCTGGAACCCGGCTCGGGTCGTCCGGACGCCCTGGCGCTCGAGGTTATCGACGGACCCTGATCGTGCGAGTCGGAGCGGTACAGATGACGTCCGGCGAGGACGTCGCCGCCAACCTGGATCAGGCGGAGCGCCTGATGCGTGCCGGGGCGGGAACCGAGTTGCTGGTGTTACCGGAGAACTTTGCCCTGATGGCCGGGCACCCTTCCCAGCGCCTGGAACTGGCGGCGCGGGCTCCGGAGATCGCGGATTTTCTGTCTCGCCAGGCGCGGGAATGCGGATGCTGGCTGGTGGGTGGTACCGTGCCGTGGCCGGATGCGGAGGATGCCCGGCGCGTGCGGGCCCGCTGCCAGGTATTCGCTCCGGATGGGGATCTGGCCGGGCACTATGACAAAATTCACCTGTTCGATGTGGATCTGCCCGGCGGCGAGCAGTACCGGGAATCCGACTACATCGCCCCCGGCGGGGAGCCGGTCGCCATTTCCGTTGGACCGCTCAGACTGGGATTGTCGGTTTGTTACGACCTCCGCTTTCCTGAATACTTCCGGCGCCTGCTGGACCTGGGCGCCAACCTGTTTGCGGTGCCGTCCGCATTTACCGCGCAGACCGGGGCGGCCCATTGGGAAACCCTGCTGCGCGCGCGGGCGATCGAGAACCTGGCCTGGGTCATCGGCGCCAACCAGGCCGGCGTCCATCCCGGTGGCCGCAGCACCTGGGGCCACTCGATGATCGTGGATCCCTGGGGCCAGGTGCTTGCAACGGCCGGCACCGGACCCGATATCGTGGTATGCGAACTGGAAACCCGGCAGGGTGCCGACGCGCGGCGACGCCTGCCCAGTATTGATCACCGGAGATTCTGAAAAGCCTATGAGTGATGCCCTCGAAAATGTAAGCCGTGACCTGCTGGAACCCGCGGGGCTGGAGAACCGGCACCTGGAGTCGGTGCTGGCGCAGATCATGGGCCGGGCGGTGGATTTCGCTGACCTGTACTTTCAACACAGCGCACACGAGTCCTGGATGCTGGAGGAAGGGCAGGTGAAATCCGCCAGCCACAACATCGAACAGGGTGTGGGCGTACGCGCCGTGAGCGGTGAAAAGCAGGGCTTTGCCTACGCCGAGGACCTGAGCCTGCCGGCGCTGACCGCTGCCGCGCAGGCGGCGCGGGCGATTACGAGCCAGGGCCAGCAGGCGCGGGTGCCGGTGGCGCGGGCGACCCCGGTCCTGGCCCTGTACCCGGCGGTCAACCCGCTCGCCAGCCTGGCGGATGACGCCAAGGTCGGACTGCTGCACCGGGTGGAAGCGGAGGCCCGCCGTCAGGATCCACGTATCCAGGAAGTGATCGTCAATCTCTCCGGGGTGCATGAGAAAATTCTGGTGCTGGGCTCCGATGGACGCCTGGCGGCGGATGTGCGGCCGCTGGTACGCCTGGATGTCACGGTGATTGCCGAGCAGGATGGCCGCCGCGAACAGGGTCATGGCGGCGGAGGTTCGCGCAGCGGCTACGAATATTTCCTGGGGGACCAGGAACACGCGCTGAGCTACGCCCGCGAGGCGGTGCGCCAGGCCCTTATTAACCTGGAGGCCGTGGATTCGCCGGCGGGCACCATGGACGTGGTGCTGGGACCCGGCTGGCCCGGCATTCTGCTGCACGAAGCCATCGGCCACGGCCTGGAAGGGGACTTCAACCGCAAGGGCACATCCGCCTTTGCCGGCCGCGTCGGCGAGCGAGTGGCGTCACCGGGCGTTACGGTGGTGGACGACGGCACTATCGAGGGTCGGCGCGGGTCCCTCAGCGTGGATGACGAGGGCACCGCCACCCAGCGTACGGTGCTGATCGAAGACGGCATCCTCAAGGGCTACTTGCAGGATTCCATGAACGCACGGCTCACCGGAGTGGAATCCACCGGCAACGGCCGCCGCGAATCCTATGCGCATCTTCCGATGCCGCGCATGACGAACACCTTCATGCTCTCCGGTGAGCACGCGCCGGGAGAAATCATCTCCTCGGTGCAACGGGGTCTGTACGCGGTGCAGTTCGGCGGCGGCCAGGTGGATATCACCTCGGGCAAGTTCGTGTTCTCCGCGTCCGAGGCCTACCTCATCGAGGATGGCAAGGTGACGCGACCGGTCAAGGGCGCCACCCTGATCGGTAACGGACCCGACGTTCTGACGCGAGTGAGCATGATCGGAAACGACCTGAAGCTGGATACCGGCGTGGGAACCTGTGGCAAGGACGGGCAGAGCGTTCCCGTGGGAGTGGGACTTCCCACCCTGCGTATCGATGGGCTTACCGTCGGAGGTACCCAGGTATGAGCGGGGTACTCGCGGATCAGCAGCAGGGTCTGGAGGACGCGGTACAGGAAGCCCTGGCGCAAGCCACCGCGGCCGGCGCCAGCGCTGCCAGCGCCGGTGCGTCCCTGGGTCAGGGCCTCAATGTCAGCGTCCGCCTGGGCGAGGTGGAGACGGTGGAACACACCCGCGACCGCAGCCTGGGGGTGACGGTATTTTTTGGGCAGCGGCGCGGTTCCGCCAGTACCACCGACCTGGCGCCGGCATCGGTGGCAGACACCGTGCGCGCCGCCTGCACGATTGCCCGCAACACCGGCGAGGACCCCTGCCATGGACTGCCGGACGCGCAGCGACTGGCGACGGAATTTCCGGATCTCGAGTTGTGTCACCCGTGGAGCTTGAACGTGGAGCAGGCGGTGGAGATCGCCCGCGAATGCGAGACCGCGGGCCGTGACCATGATCGCCGCATTGAAAATTCAGAGGGCGCTTCGGTTTCCAGTCACGAAGGCCTGCAGGTATTGGGGAATACCCTCGGCTTCCTGCAATCCGTGCCCAGCACCCAGCACAGCATCGGCTGCTCCCTGATCGGCCGCGATCCGGCGGGCATGCAACGGGACCACTGGTACACCAGCGCCCGCCATCCCCAGGAACTGGAAACGCCGCAGTCGGTGGGAATCGCCGCCGCGCGCCGCGCGATTGCCCGCCTGGGATCTCGCCAGATCAGCACCCGCACCGCCGCGGTGATCTACGAGGCGCCGGTCGCCGCCAGCTTGCTGCGACATTTCCTGGGGGCCATTCGTGGTTCCTCCCTGTATCGCAAGGCGACCTTTCTGCTCGACAAGCTGGGTCAACCGGTATTCGCGCCCGGCGTGCGAATTCAGGAACGGCCATTTCTTCGCCGTGCCGCTGGCAGCGCCAGCTTTGATGCGGAAGGCGTGGCCACCGCGGACCGTGACCTGGTGGCGAATGGTGTGTTGCAGGGCTACCTGCTGGATTCCTATGCGGCGCGCAAGCTGGGGCGGGAAACCACCGGTAACGCGGGAGGCGCCCATAACCTGGTCATCGAACCCGGAGAGCGCGACCTGGAGGGCTTGCTGCAGCAGATGGGTACCGGCCTGCTGGTGACCGAGCTGATCGGAATGGGCGTCAATACCGTAACCGGTGACTATTCCCGCGGTGCCGCGGGTTTCTGGGTGGAAAACGGCGTGGTCAGCTATCCGGTGGAAGAAATCACCGTGGCGGGGAATCTCGGCAACATGTTTCGCCAGATTCGCGAGGTGGGCCGGGATGTGGATATCCGCGGCAACATACGCACCGGGTCCCTGCTGCTGGAGGGCCTCGCCATCGCCGGTCAATAGCCGGCCGGGCACTGTTATACTCGCCCGTCTTTTTCACCGGGGACCCCAGCCGGGTCCCGGATTATCTCGTTTTTTCCACAACGTTATGCCCATATACGAATACCAATGCGCCGCCTGCGGGCACCACCTGGAATCGCTTCAGAAAATCAGCGACGAGCCCCTGCGGGAATGCCCGGCCTGTGGCAAGCCGGAATTGAAGAAACAGCTCAGTGCCGCCGGCTTCCGCCTCAAGGGCACCGGCTGGTACGAAACCGACTTCAAGGGCAAGTCCGGCGAAAAGAAAGGAGCCCCGGCCAAGGGCGCCGGCAAGGCCCCGGCGAAAAGTGACGCCAAAAGCGGCGAGACCAAAAGCGGCGAGACCAAGAGCGGCGAGACCAAGAGCGGCGAGACCAAGAGCAGCGGCACCAAGAATGACGCCGGTAACAGCCATTGATGGCGGCCCTGCGCAAATACCTGATCGCCGGCCTGCTGGTCTGGGTGCCGCTGGGCGTAACCGTATTCGTCCTCAAGTTCCTGGTGGAGTTCATGGACCGCACCCTGGTGCTGTTGCCGCTGCGCTGGCGACCGGAAGCCCTGTTGGGGTTCCCGATCCCAGGGCTGGGCGTAGTGCTGGCGTTCCTGATCCTGCTATTCACCGGGATGATCGTGGCCAACCTGTTCGGTCGCAAGTTGGTCCAGCTGTGGGAGCGGTTCCTCGCGCGCATCCCGTTTGTTCGCAGCATCTACTCCTCGGTAAAGCAGATCACGGAGACCATTTTCTCTTCCTCCGGTCGATCCTTCCGAAAGGTGGTGCTTTTGCAGTTTCCGCGCGAAGGCACATGGACCATCGCATTTATTACCAGCGACGGTGTTGATAGCGTGGAACGCCACACCGGCGAACCCATGACCAATCTGTTCGTGCCGACGGCGCCGAACCCGACTTCCGGCTACTTCCTCATGGTTCCTACCGCGAACCTGGTGGAACTGGAAATGAGCATTGATGACGCCCTCAAAATCATCATTTCCGGTGGAGCGGTGATTCCGGGGCGCACCATCAAGACCGCCGACTAGACCCGAGATTTGAATCCCATGCGAAGCCACAACTGCGGAGAACTCCGGGAAGACCACATTGACCAGGAGGTACGCCTGTGTGGCTGGGCACACCGGCGCCGGGACCATGGTGGGGTGATTTTCATCGACCTGCGGGATCGCAGTGGCCTGGCACAGGTGGTGGTGGATCCGGACAACCTCGAGGGTTTCGCGCTGGCGGAACAGGTGCGCAGCGAGTTCGTGTTGCGGGTGCATGGGCGGGTTCGCCGGCGCCCCGCGGGTACGGAAAATCCCGGGCTGGCCACCGGCATGGTGGAGGTGCTCGCCGGGCAGATCGAACTGCTCAACCGTTCCGAGCCGTTACCGTTCCAGTTGGACGATGACGAGATTGGCGAGAGCACGCGCCTGCGCTACCGGTACCTGGACCTGCGCCGCGAACCGATGCAACGCGCCTTGCGATTGCGCCACGCCGTGAACCGCAGCTTGCGAGGTTTTCTGGAAGATCAGGATTTCACGGAAATCGAGACACCGATACTGACGCGCTCCACTCCGGAGGGCGCACGCGACTACCTGGTGCCCAGCCGCACCCATCCCGGCGAGTTTTTCGCGCTGCCCCAGTCACCGCAGCTGTTCAAGCAGCTGTTGATGGTGGCGGGTTACGAGCGGTACTTCCAGATTGCGCGCTGTTTTCGCGACGAGGATCTGCGCTCGGACCGGCAGCCGGAATTCACGCAGCTGGATATGGAAATGTCCTTCGTCGAGGAGCAGGACATCATGCAGCTGGTGGAGCGCATGCTGCGCCAGTTGTTCCGCGACGTGCTGGAGGAAGAATTGCCGGATCCGTTCCCGCGCATGAGCTATGCCGAGGCGATGAACCGATTCGGCACCGACCGCCCGGACCTGCGCATTCCCCTGGAACTGGTGGAAGTGGGCGACCTGATGCAGGAGGTGGAATTCAAGGTCTTCGCCGGTCCCGCCAAATCCGCCAGCGGGCGGGTGGCAGCGCTGCGCCTGCCGGGCGGCGGCAGCCTGTCGCGCCATTCCATTGACGGCTACACCGCCTACGTCGGTGAATTTGGTGCCAAGGGGCTTGCCTATATTAAGGTCAACCAGCGTGGCTCCGGCAAGGACGGCCTGCAGTCGCCGATCCTGAAGTTCCTGCCCGATGGGGTGGTGGAGGAAATCCTGGAGCGCACCGGCGCCGCGGACGGAGATCTGGTGTTCTTTGGCGCGGACAATTCCGAAGTGGTCAACGCCAGCCTGGGCGCCCTGCGGGTGCAGCTGGGCAAGGACCAGGGCCTGGTGCGGGATGGCTGGTTTCCCCTTTGGGTGGTGGATTTTCCCCTGTTCGGCTACGACGCCGGAGAACGCCGCTGGGTGTCCCTGCACCACCCGTTCACCGCGCCGGTGGACGAGGACGCCGAGCGGGTGGATCACGACCCGGGTACCGCCCGCTCGCGGGCCTACGACGTGGTCCTGAATGGCAGCGAGATTGGCGGTGGTTCCATCCGAAATCACCGCATGGATGTACAGCAGCGGGTATTTGCCGCGCTGGGAATCAGCGATGCGGAAGCCCGCGAAAAATTCGGCTTCCTGCTGGACGCATTGCGCTTCGGCGCACCGCCACACGGCGGCATTGCCTTCGGCCTGGACCGCATCGCCGCCATGATGTCCGGGGCAGATTCGATTCGCGACGTGATCGCCTTTCCCAAGACCCAGAAGGCGGCCTGCCTGCTGACCCAGGCGCCGAGCGCGGTGGCCGATACGCAGTTGCGGGAACTTCACATCCGCCTGCGCCGGCAACCGGACGAGGGCAGCACGTCCTGAAAACCGCGGCGGCCGGCGCAATTGGCGCCGGCAGGCCTGTTTATACGCCCGCCGAGCGCGGCACCGGACCATCCCTGTTGGATTTCAAGCGACCCGAATCCGTGCTGGTGGTAGTACATGTGGAAGCGAAACGCTTCCTGCTGCTGCGACGGATCGTGCCGGCGGGATTCTGGCAGTCCGTAACCGGCAGCCTGCGCTGGGACGAGCAGGACCCGGAGGTCGCGGCCTGGCGCGAGCTGCGGGAGGAGACCGGCCTGGACGGTGTCGGCGTATTGCGGGACTGGCAGCAGACCCGCGAGTTCGCCATCGATCCGCGCTGGCGCGGCAAGTTTCCGCCGGGTACGACACACAATATTGAGCATTGCTTCTCCCTGGAATTGCCGGCGGAGCGGGAGATTTTTATCAATCCACGTGAACATGACCGCTGGCGCTGGGTCGGGGCCGACGCCGCCCTGGGGCAGGTGGCATCCTGGACCAACCGGGAAGGCATCCGCAGCGTAATCCGGGGGGCGCGTCTGTGAGTCGCGGCGCATGGATCGGCGTTGCCGCGTTCTTCGTAGTCGTAGCGACGGTGCCCGCGTGGATTACCCAGCAGGTCGCCGGAGAAGTCAGCAAGCAGCCCTTCGACCCGGTGCCGGAGCGCCTCATCTCCGGTGTGCGTCCCGGCTATGTATTTCTCGGCAACTCGATGCTCGACACGCGAATTATCCCAGGCGTTTTCGCGGAACAGGCCGGTGCCCCGGCCATGATCTTCTCTATCCCCGGCGTCATGTCAGCGGCCTGGTACCTGCAACTCAAGCACCAGATCGCGGCGGCGGATCCGGCTCCCGCGATGGTGTTCGTGCTGTTCCGCGACACCCACCTGACCCGGCCGCAGCTGCGCACCGGCGGCCGTTACGCCAAGTGGCTGGAATCCCTGCGACCCGATGAGGACGAAGAACTGGCGGCGGTGCTGGCCGGAAGCGCGGAACACCTGCCGTGGTACGCGCGGGCCTGGGGTCTGCCGCAGTGGTGGCTGGGCTGGTTATACCCTGCGGACAAGGCGCTGCGGAGGGGACAACACTGGCTGCCGGAGGTCGGCCTCCGCCTGCTGGGCCGGGACGAGGCAAAACGAAAAGAGCTGCGTGTGCGACTCGACCGGACCTTCGGCCGGGACCGATTCCGGGATGCCAGCGGTGCCGACGTAATGCCGTCCGCCAGTGAGGCGGTCTATGATTTCAACGGCAGCGTGGGCTGGTCGTTTCTGCCGCTGATGCTGTCGGAAGCGGAGTCTGCGGGAATTCGCCTGTGTTTCGTGCGGGTGCGCACCCGGCGTGCCGCCATGGGGCTACCGGAGCCGGAGGCTCTTTCCCAGTACATGCGCGACCTGAAGACCTGGCTCACGCGCCGCAAAGCCTGCTTCGTCGACATGAAATTCAACCCGGCAATCTCCCTGGACTGGTACTCGGATGGCGACCACATCCGGCCGTCCCGGCGCGAAGCCTATACCCGTCTGTTCTACGATGCGGTCAGGGACCAGCTGCCGTGAATTTCCACAGTCCCGACTACGTGGTGTTCCTGCTGCTGGTGGTGGCGCTGTACTATTTGTTGGCGCAGCGCGGGTGGCAGAACGCCCTGCTGGTCGGCGCCAGCGCGCTGTTCTACGGGTACGTGCATCCCTGGTTCCTGTGGCTGCTGGCGGCGGTGGTGGGGGCCGCCTACCTGGCAACGCGGGTCATGGAGGCCCGGCCCGCGCTCGGCCGGCTGGCCCTGTGGGGGGCAGCGCTGGTGTGCATGGGCCTGCTGGGGGTCTTCAAGTACTTCAATTTCTTTCTCGATAACATTAACGGCCTGCTGCGTTCCGGCGGGCTGGGCGAGCTTCCCTGGACGCTGCAGTTGCTGTTGCCGGTGGGCATCAGTTTCTACACCTTCCAGGCGGTGGCCTACGTGGCGGATGTATACGCCGGTCGCGCACGCGCCGAACACAACCCCATCAACCTGGCCCTGTTTCTGTCTTTTTTTCCGCAGCTGGTGGCTGGCCCCATCGAGCGCGCCCACCACCTGCTGCGCCAGGTACAGACGCCAAGGAGGTTTCGTTTCGAGAACCTGGTGGAGGGAACGACCCTGGCCCTGTGGGGATTTTTCAAGAAGCTGGTGATCGGCGACAACATGGCGGTGGTCGCCAACAAGATCTTCCTGCTGGGTGATCCGGGCCCTGCCCTGCTGAGCGTCGGGGTGCTGGCCTTCGGCGTCCAGATCTACGCCGATTTTTCCGGTTACACGGATATCGCCCGGGGCTCGGCGCGGCTGCTGGGGTTCGACTTGTGCGAGAATTTTCGCCACCCGTACATCGCCCAGTCGCCGGCGGATTTCTGGCGGCGCTGGCATATCAGCCTGTCCCAATGGGTCCGCGACTACATCTACTTTCCCCTCGGAGGCAGCCGCGTCTCCCGGCCGCGGGAAGTGGCCAACGTGCTGATCACCATGTTCCTGTGCGGGTTGTGGCACGGTGCCGCCTGGAACTTCGCGGTATGGGGCCTGTACCATGGCCTGCTGATCGTCGCCTACCGGCTTCTGGAATGGCGCGGGATGGTGTTTTCCGGCGGCAGTGTCTGGCTGCAGGGGCTGCGGGTGCTGGTGATGTTCTTCCTGGTGCACGTGGGCTGGGCCCTGTTCCGGGAGCCGGACCTGGCGTGGCTGGTCCACAATGCAAATCCCTTCGTGCCCCATGCCCACGCCGAGCCGAGGGTGGCGGCCTACTTGCTGCTGCTCACCTGCCTGTACGCATTGCCGCTGTACCTGCATGCCTGGCTGGACCGCTGGGACTGGCAACCGCGTGTCGCCTGGCGGATATCGGACTGGATGCTGCGCACCGGCTTCGCCACCGCCTGCCTGGCGGCGAGCCTGGTGCTGGGGGCTACCGTGACCACCGACTTCATCTATTTCCAGTTCTAGGGTGGCAACGGGCTGATTTCGGTGGGGAAGTTGCTGTTCCGCTCTGCCGCCCTGCTGGCGCTGTTTTTCCCGGTGCACTCCCAAGCCAGTGGCGAACCACACATCCGGCTGGAACCGTTGACGTCGGATCGCTGGCGTGTGACCTGGCAGCTGGAGCGGCCGGCGGCGCGCCTGCGCTTCGCCCGGGCGGCCAACTTTTTTCGCGAAAAGCAGTGGCAGGTGATTACGCCCGGCTACGCCCTGGAGCGGGAAGCGGAGTCCCAGCTGCTGGTATTGCAATCCGGGGCGACGCCGCAGCAACAAATCGTCGCGGAGTTCGACGTGTACACCGAACCCATGATCAAGGAGTACCAGGCCTTCGTTCGTTTCACCGATGGCGGGCTGCTGGTGTATACCGGCCACCTGTACCTGCATGACGTGGCGGACGAATCCGCCTATGCAAGTCCGGACCAGACACCGAACCTGACAACGCTCGATGTGCAGCTACCCGCAGGCGCCCAGGCCGTGGTGCGCGGGCGCGTGCACGCGAATGCGTTTCGATGGGATACCGGAGCGGAGGGGGACGGGACCTTCATCTATTTCGGCGCCAGCGAGCCGCTTGAAACCGACCATTTGCTGGCGGTGGTGGACTCTGGAATTCCAGCCTGGCTTCGGCAGCGCGCACTGGACCTGCTGCCGCGATTGTTCGATGACTACAGGCGTCGATTTGGCCTCCAATTGCCGTGGAAGCCTCTGGTGTTTCTTGCCTACGACGCCTCGGACCGGCCGGGCTACAGCATGGTGGGCGGGGCCCTCGCCGGCTTGCTGCAGATGCAGATCAGCGGCCCGGCCTGGGCAAAGAAATCCGCGGAGGCGGGCCAGCGTTTCGATTACCTGCTGGCCCACGAGGCGGCCCACTTCTGGAACGGGCAGTTGGCAGAGTACCGGGACATCGAGGAGAGCTGGATGCACGAGGGCAGTGCCGATGCCATGGCCTGGACGGCGCTGCACGAACTGGGCCAGGTGGAAGGGGAGGAGTTGCGGCGGCAGCGCTCGGAAGCCATCAACCAGTGCTTCTTTGGTCTCGGGGATCGGCCGCTGCGTGGCGCGGCGGCGCGTGGCCACTTCCATCAATTTTATACCTGCGGCCACCTGCTGGCCCTGTGGACCGGGGCCGCACTGGCGCGGTCGGGAGCACCGGTGGACCTGTTTGGCTTCTGGCATGCACTGGTCGAACGCGCGCGGCAAGACCCGGGTGGTCGCTACGACCAGTCCGACTATTTTGACCTGCTCCGGGAATTCGGCGTGGATTCGCGCAGCCGCCGGGCGATGCGTGCGCTGGTCGAGGCAACCGGCCCGGCAAAATTCGCCGCCGCCCGGGCCGGCATGCTGCATGCCGGGTTGCGCCTGTCCACGGTGCCCGGTCCTCCGGACCCGGCCTGGACGCATCGCCTGGCGCGTGCCCTGGTGGAGCACCTGCTTTCCCAGGCCTGCGGTCGCTACAGCTTCAACGGCTCGGAAACCCGTTTCGTGTCGCGGCCCATCGAGAATTGTCCGCTGCTGAACCGCGAACTGGTGATCGAACAGGTGGCCGAAACGCCTCTCGACGACATCGAGGTGGCCTGGCGGCGGGTGAACCGGGCCTGTCGGGCGGGGCGCACGGTGCGCCTCGGTACCGCCAGCGATAGCGTCGCGGTAGCCTGCCAGGCGCCACCGCCAGCGCGACCGCCCCGGTTTTCTCTCCACGGAGCCGCGACCGTCGGGCCGGATGCCACCGGTTCGCTGCCAGCCCGCCAGCCTGGCGCCATATCGGCAAGCCAGAATTGCCGAGATTTCCGGGACCCGGTAGCGGTGCTAGAATGTGTTTCCAGCCTTCGCGGGCATCCGCCCGCGTCTACATTGGTCGGCTTTTCAACTCCGGGCGGGTTTTTTCAGTCATGGCGGGACACAGCAAGTGGGCGAACATCCGGTTTCGCAAAGGCGCCCAGGATGTCAGGCGTGGCAAGCTTTTTACCAAGCTGATCCGCGAGATCACGGTAGCGGCACGCAACGGTGGTGGCGACCCGGCCGGAAACCCGCGTTTGCGCACGGCCATCGACAAGGCATTTGCCAACAACATGACCCGCGAGAATGTGGATCGCGCCATCGCTCGCGGCACCGGCGAGCTCGAGGGCGTCTCCTACGACGAGGTCCGCTACGAGGGCTACGGCCCGGGCGGCGCCGCGGTGCTGGTGGAATGCACCACCGACAACCACAAGCGCACTGTCAGCGAGGTTCGCCATGCGTTTTCCAAGCACGGTGGCAACCTGGGGACCGACGGCTCGGTGGCTTACCTGTTCGAGCGCGTGGGCATCATCCAGCTACCGGCCGGCAGCGACGAGGAGGCGGTCATGGAGGTGGCGGCGGGCGCCGGCGCCGAGGATGTGGAGACCCAGGACGATGGACGCGTGGAGGTCGTCACACCGGCCGATGGGTTCCACGCAGTGCGCGATGCCCTGAAGGCGGCTGGTTTCGAGGCCGAGCAGGCGGAATTGGTGCAGCGGCCGACCACCGAGGTGGGGCTGGATACGGACGACTCCGAAAAAATCCTGCGCCTGCTGGACGCCCTGGAGGAACTGGACGATACCCAGGAGGTGTTTACCAACGCCGACATCGCGGACCAGGCCCTCGAGGAGGCCGCCGGCTGACGCATGCGTGTGTTGGGCATTGATCCCGGATCACGCTGCACTGGCTACGGCTTTGTGGAGACCTCGGGTAACCAGCTGAAGGCACTCGCCTTTGGCGACCTGCGCCTGGGGGGCGGACCCCTGCCGGGACGACTGAAAGCGATCTTCGACGGCCTGACGGAACTGATTGCCCGGCACCGCCCCGAGCTGGTGGCGGTGGAGCAGGTGTTTGTTTCCCGTAACCCGGCCTCCGCGCTGACTCTGGGCCAGGCCCGCGGGGCGGCCATCTGCGCCGCCGCCCAGGGCGGCCTGGAACTGGCGGAATACGCGCCTCGCGAAATCAAGCTCGCGGTGGTGGGCACCGGGCGCGCCGACAAGACCCAGGTGCAGCACATGGTGCGGCTGTTGCTGGGGCTGCGCGAGGCGCCGGCAGAGGACGCGGCGGACGCGCTGGCCTGCGCCATTTGTCACATCCACAGCATCCAGGGGGCCGCGCGCCTGGCGCGGCGGGCCGGGTCGTCATGATCGGCCGGCTGACCGGAAAGCTGGTCGATAAAAAGGCCCCGACCCTGCTTCTGGACGTGAATGGCGTGGGGTACGAGATCGAGGCGCCCATGACCACGTTCTACGATCTGCCCGAGACCGGCAGCGAGGTATTGCTTCATACGCACCTGGTGGTGCGTGAGGATGCCCAGCTGTTGTACGGGTTCTCGCGGGAGACCCAGCGCAACCTGTTTCGTAACTTGCTCAAGGTGAGTGGCGTAGGGCCGCGGGTCGCGCTGGCGATCCTGTCGGGAATGAGCACCGAGGAATTTTTCGCCTGCATGGCCAGCGAGGACGTGGACCGGCTGGTGCGGGTGCCGGGTATCGGCCGTAAGACCGCCCAACGGCTGGTGGTGGAGTTGCGCGATCGTCTGGGCGCCGCTGGGACGGCGGGCATTGGCGACGGCATGCCGGTTTCCACCGACCCCGCCTACGAGGCGATCAGCGCCCTGGTATCGCTGGGCTACCGGCCCGCCGAGGCGCGCCGCGCGGTACTGGGTCTGGGGGCAGACGGCGCCAGCAGCGAAGACCTGATCCGCCAGGCACTCAAAGTTGTGGCGGGGGGAAGCAAATGAACGACGAACGAGCGGTCCATCCCGGTACCGTTGCCGGGGAACCGGCGCTGGACCGCAGCCTGCGGCCGGAGCGGCTGGCGGATTTCGTCGGCCAGGAACCGATCAAGGAACAGATGGCGGTTTTCATCCAGGCCGCACGCCAGCGCAAGGAAGCCCTGGACCATGTGCTGTTGTTCGGTCCTCCGGGGCTGGGCAAGACCAGCCTGGCGCATATCATTGCCCGCGAGCTCGACGTCAACATGCGCCACACCTCCGGGCCGGTGCTGGAGCGCCCCGGCGACCTGGCGGCGATGCTCACCAACCTGGACGAGGGCGACGTGCTGTTCGTGGACGAGATTCACCGGCTCTCGCCCATGGTCGAGGAGATTCTGTATCCGGCGCTGGAGGATTTCCAGATCGACATTCTCATCGGAGAAGGGCCGGCGGCGCGCTCGATCAAGCTCAGCCTGCCACCCTTTACCCTGGTCGGGGCCACTACCCGCGCGGGGTTGCTGACCTCGCCACTCCGGGACCGGTTTGGCATTGTGCATCGGCTGGAGTTTTATGAAACCGGGCACCTGGCATCGATCCTGTCGCGTTCCGCCGGAATCCTGGGGATCCCGTTCGAGGAGGACGGAATCAAGGCCATCGCCAGTCGTTCCCGCGGCACGCCACGCATTGCCAACCGCCTGTTGCGGCGGGTGCGCGATTTCGCCGAGATTGATGGCGACGGACGGTTGACCGCCGCCATCGCGGCCCGTGCCCTGGATACCCTGGAAGTCGATGAGCGCGGGCTGGACGTACAGGACCGGCGCCTGCTGCGCACCATCATCGACAATTTCGGTGGTGGTCCGGTGGGGCTGGACAGCCTGTCGGCTGCCATTGGCGAGGAGCGCGGCACCATCGAAGACGTGCTGGAGCCGTTCCTGATCCAGCAGGGCTTCCTGGCGCGCACGCCGCGGGGGCGCGTGGCCACGGCGGGAGCCTGGCGGCATTTCGGCCTGGAGCCGGCCGCCGGTTCCCAGGGGCAGATCTTCGACACCGGCGCCGCGGGCCAGGGCGGCGAGTGACGAACGTTGGCTATTCGCTGCCGGTCCGGGTGTACTACGAGGATACCGATGCAGCGGGGGTTGTATACTACGCCAACTACCTGCGCTTCATGGAACGCGTGCGCACCGAGTGGCTGAATGCCTGCGGCTTCGAGATCGACCAGCTCGTCCCCCGCTTCGGCCTGTTGTTTGTTGTGCGCTCCGTGCAGATCGACTTCCTCCAGCCGGCGCGTCTCAATGATCGCCTCGAGGTATCCGTAACGCTGGAACGCCTGGGCCGGGTCAGCATGGTCCTGCGGCAGGTGGTTCAACACGGGAGTGACGAATTGTGTCGTGCGCGGGTGAAGCTTGCCTCGGTGACGGTGGACGGCGTGCCAAAAGCCATTCCCGACGCGATCCGTCAGCAACTGGAAAAAACATGACATGCAACTGAATCCCATTGCGCGAACGAGGCGCGCGCGGCAGCGCGTCGCGCTCGAATCGCGGCAACGTCCATGGATGTAAATATTTCTCCCGACGCGGTCTCCATGTGGCAGCTGGTGGTGCAGGCCAGTTTCCTGGTGCAGCTGGTCATGGGTCTCCTGTTGCTGGCGTCGCTGGGCGCATGGATCGTTATCTTCCAGAAGTCGGCGCTGCTGCGCTCGGTGCGCCGCCTGGCGGACCGCTTCGAAGACGGTTTCTGGTCCGGCGGTGACCTGTCGCAGCTGCATGACGAGTGGTCCAAGCGGCGCACCAAACCCGGAGGCATGGGGGCCATCTTTGTCTCCGGCTTCCGCGAATTCAGCCGCCTCAACCAGAAAGGCGATATTGAACGCAGCGATATGCTCGACGGCGTGCAGCGCGCCATGCGCGCCAGCCTGAATCGCGAAATGGACGGCATGGAACACCGGCTGCAGTTTCTGGCCACGGTGGGCTCCACCAGTCCCTACGTCGGCCTTTTCGGCACGGTCTGGGGCATCATGAATTCGTTTCGCGCCCTCGGGGTGACCCAGCAGGCGAGCATCGCCAGCGTGGCTCCGGGTATCGCCGAGGCCCTGATCGCTACCGCCATGGGCCTGTTCGCGGCCATCCCGGCGGTGATCGCCTATAACCGCTATGCCACGGAGATCGACCGGCTGGCGACCCGCTACGAAACTTTCATGGAAGAATTCCTGTCTATTGTGAACCGCCAGGCGGTGGTTCGGCCGCGGTGAGCCGGTCCCGCCGCAAGCGTCTGATGGGCGAGATCAACGTGGTCCCCTATATCGACGTAATGCTGGTGTTGCTGGTGATCTTCATGATCACCGCGCCGCTGCTGACCGAAGGCGTGCAGGTGGACCTGGTAAAGGCCAGCGCGAAGCCGATCGAATCGGAGGAGCAGTTGCCATTCATCGTAACGGTTACCAAGGACGGGGAATTGTGGGTCAACGAAGACGACAAGGCGTCCACGGATGCGGAGTTAATGGCCAAGGCGGCAGCAGTATTGAAATTCAGCTCGGAAACCAAATTTCTGGTGCGGGGTGATCACCAGGCCCGCTACGAGCAGGTGGTGCGGGCCATGGTCAGCCTGCAACAGGCGGGTGTTCCCAAGGTGGGCCTGGTAACCGAGTCCCCGGAGGGCAGTTGAGCGGTGCGCGATTTCCTGCGCAACACGCGCGCGATACTGCTGGCGGTGGCGGTACACGTGGTGGTGCTGGCTGTGCTGGCGATGAGCTTCGACTGGCATGCGAAGCCCGCCG
This sequence comes from Gammaproteobacteria bacterium, assembly GCA_022340345.1. GTDB lineage: Bacteria > Pseudomonadota > Gammaproteobacteria > HyVt-429 > HyVt-429 > JAJDOE01. The sequence continues at coordinate 2,002 of JAJDOE010000100.1, read as the reverse complement.
GTGCAGCGGCGAAACCCGTCACCGAGCCGGTGGTGCAGGCCAGCGTGGTCGACGCCGGCGAGGTGGAAAAGGAAATCAGCAAGCTCAAGCAGAAGGAGCTTGTGCGGGAAAAAAAGGAAGCCGAGCAGCAGCAACGACTGAAAAAGCTGCTCAGCGATGCGCGCCAGGCGGAGAGCAAACGCAAGGCCGAGGAAAAGCATCTGGCGAAACTCAAGGCCGACAAGCAGAAGCTGGAAAAAGAGCGCAAGGCGGAACAGCAACGCCTGGCAACGCTGGAGAAGCAGCGCAAGGCCGAGGCGGAAAAAGAACGCAAGCTGGCGGCGGAAAAGAAACGCAAGCAGAAGGAACGCCAGGCGGCGCTGGAAAAGAAGAAGGCCGACGAGAAAAAGCAGGCGGCGGAAGATATGCAGGAGCAGCTGGCCGCGGAGCAGCAGCAGCGCCAGGCGATGTCTGCGCTGGACCGGTTCATCCCGATGATCCAGCAGCATGTGCGCAGACACTGGAACCAGCCGCCCAACGCCCTGAATATGGTGAGCAAGGTGCGGGTGCGCCTGACGCCGGGTGGCGAGGTGCTCAATGCGGCGGTGGTGCTGAGCAGCGGCAACGCCGCTTTCGACCGGTCCGTCGAATACGCGGTCTACCGGTCCTCGCCGTTGCCATTGCCATCGGACCCGGCGCTGGCCCGGTTGCTACGCAAGGAATCCATCGTTTTCACTTTTGACCCGAGCAAACAGGGGTAGCCCGTGAAGTATTGGAGAGTTGTTGCCGGATCGCTGGCCTTGCTGGTTGCGGCGGGGAATGCCAGCGCGGACCTGGAGATCACCATCACCAGTGGCGTGGAGCGCGGCATCCCCATCGCCATCGTGCCGTTTTCTGATCCGGGCGAGCCACCCCTTCCCCAGGACGTTGCCGCGGTGATCAAGGCGGACCTGGTGCGAAGCGGTCGATTCGAAGCCCGCGAGCAGGCCGACTTTCTGGCCATGCCCCACGAGGCAGCCCAGGTGAAGTTCAAGAACTGGCAACTGATCAAGGTTGACGCGGTCGTGGTTGGCCGGGTGCGCGCATCGGGCGGCGGCAATTACTCAGTGCAGTTCCAGTTGCTGGATGCCTATAAGGGTAGCCAGCTCGCCGGTTATCGGTACCAGGTGAGCGCCGGTCAGCTACGCCGGGTCGCGCACCAGATCGCGGATATCATCTACGAGAAGATGCTTAACCAGCCCGGCGCTTTCGATACCCGCATCGCCTATGTCACCGCCCAGGGACAGGCGCCGCGACAGCAGTACCTGCTGTACCTGGCGGACTCGGACGGGTACAACCCGCGCTCCATCCTGGAATCCAGCGAGCCCATTATGTCTCCGGCCTGGTCGCCGGATGGTCGTTACCTTGCGTACGTGTCGTTCGAGAAGAAGCGGTCGATGGTATTCGTTCAGGATATCGCCGCGCGTACCCGCAAGCGCATCGCCGCCTTCGATGGCCTCAACAGCGCCCCGGCCTGGGCCCCCAACGGACGCGAACTGGCACTGGTGCTGTCCCGCGACGGTAACCCGGAGATCTATCGGTACACCCTGGCAAGCGGCGCCCTGGCGCGCCTGACCCGGCACCACGCCATCGATACTGAACCGGCCTGGTCGCCGGATGGACGCTCCCTGGTGTTCACCTCCGACCGCGCCGGCACGCCCCAGCTGTATCGCATGGACAAGGACGGAAATAATGTCGAGCGCCTGACCTTTCAGGGCCGCTACAATACCCGCCCGATGTTCTCGGCGGATGGCCAGACGCTGACGCTGGTGCACGGCGAGCAGGGCTCGGGAAGTACGCGGGTGGCGGTCCTGCACCTGGCTTCGCGGGCGCTGCACGCGCTTACCGGGGGTCCGTATGATGAGTCGCCGAGCTTTGCCCCCAACGGCCAGATGATCCTGTACGCGTCCGAGCGGGATGGGCGGGGCGTACTGGCGGCCGTTTCCACCGATGGCCGCGTGCAACAACAGCTCAAATTCCAACA
>JAJDOE010000087.1 GCA_022340345.1 Gammaproteobacteria bacterium | reverse complement strand
CCCCCTGCGCCAGGGGCCGCCCACATACCGGGCAGGGATCTCCGCCGCGGTCATAAACCCGAAGCTCCTGTATAAAATAGCCGGGTTTTCCCGATCCATCCACGAAATCCCGAAAACTTGTGCCACCCGCCGCGATAGCCGCGTGCAGGGTCTCGCGTACCGCCAACGCCAGGCGCTGGTAACGCTGCCGGGAAATCCGGCCAGCGGCCCGGCGCGGGTGGATTCCGGCCCGGAACAGCGCTTCGCTGGCGTAGATATTCCCTACTCCCACTACGATGGACTGGTCCATCAGAAAGGCCTTGACCGCCAGGCGCCGGCCGCGGCTGCGGGCGTACAGGTACTCCCCGTGAAACGCCTCTCCCAGGGGCTCGGGGCCCAGTCGGCTCAGCAGCCGGTGGGCCCCCGCCGGTGCCCACAGCACCGATCCGAAGCGGCGCGGGTCGCGCAGGCGCAGCAGGGAACCGTCCGCGAATCCGATGTCCAGGTGTTCGTGGGCCTGAACCGGGCGGGGCGCGGACAGGAATTGCAGACTGCCGGACATGCCCAGGTGCACCAGCAGGCTGCCGCCGGCGGTATCGAACAACAGGTACTTGGCGCGCCGCCGCACGCCGCTGAAGGTCTGGCCCACCAGGTGGCGACCCAGTCCCTTCGGTACCGGCCAGCGCAGGCGGTGCTCGCGCACCACCAGCGTGGTGATCGGCTTGTTGCACACATGGGGCAAAATGCCCCGGCGCGTGGTTTCGACTTCGGGCAATTCCGGCATTGGCTTTCGCTCAGGACGCGGATTGTAGACAATGCGCCACCGCCCATGGCACGCATTCGTTTTCAGCCCAGCGGGCGCGAGATCAGCAGCGAGGGCAGCGAGACGGTTCTCGCCGCCGCGCTGCGCTCGGGACTCGCACTTCCCTACAGCTGCCGCAATGGCGAGTGTGGCACCTGCCATGGGCGGCTGGTATCCGGTGAGATCGCCCCGGGTGCGGCTCCGTCGACAGTGCTCGGGGCCGCCGCCCACGCCCGCGGCGAGGTACTGTTGTGCCAGGCCCGGCCCGTTTCCGACCTGGTCGTGGAGGTCCGGGAAGTCGAGGCGGTGGCCGGCCTGCTGGTGCGCACCCTGCCCGCCCGGGTGGCGCACCTGGAACGGCTCACGCACGACGTCATGGGCATCACCCTGAGCCTACCCAAGGGACGGGGCGGGCTGCGTTTCCTGGCGGGCCAGTACGTTGACGTGTTGCTGGCGGATGGCCGCCGCCGCAGCTACTCCCTCGCCGGTCCGCCCTCGGATGCGGATTCCCTCGAACTGCATGTGCGGCACGTCCTGGGCGGCGCCTTCAGCGAATACGTATTTACCGAGCTCCGGGAGCGTGACCTGATGCGGCTGACGGGACCCCTGGGCACCTTTTTCCTCCGCCAGGACGCACGCCCGGCCATCCTGGTGGGCGGTGGTACCGGGCTGGCGCCGCTGGCGGCGATGATCGAGGAGGCGCACCGCGGCAAGAGTCAGCGACCCATGCAACTGTACTGGGGGGTCCGCTCAGAGCGCGACCTGTATTACGCGAAACAGCTTGCGGCGTGGCAACAAGTGCCGGGTTTCTCCTTCACGCCGGTATTGTCCGAGCCGGACGCCCACTGGCAGGGCCGTAGCGGCTGGGTGCATCAGGCGGTGCTCGCCGATCACACGGATCTTTCCACCGTGCAGGTGTATGCCAGCGGACCGCCGGCCATGATCCACGCCATTCGCGAGGAATTTCCCGCGCACGGACTGGCGGAGGATGCGTTGTTCTACGACTCTTTCGAGTCCGCGGTGGATCCGGCCCCCTGATCCGGGGCTTGTGCCGGGTCCGTCAGGCGAGGAGTCCCGGTGGCGTGATCCTGCAGCGCCGGCCGGTCCGCGTCGCCGAGCAGGTTTTCCAGGCCGCGGCGGTAAAAGCCGGTGGCGGCATCGGATTCGTCCAGGTCTTCCAGCAGCCGCCCCAGCTCCAGGTACGCTTCCAGCGGTGCGCCATGGTTGATGGCGGATTCCAGGTAGGAACGGGCCCTTCCCCAGATTCGGTTGCGGATGGCCAGGCGGCCCGCCGCCAGCAGCAGCACCGGGTCTTTCGGGTGTTGCTTGAGCCAGTCCTCCACGTGGCGTAACTGGGCCGCCGGGTCATTGCCCTCGATGCGCCCATACAGTTCCACCAGCCCCGGCTGCCAGGAGTGTTTCAGCGCCGATCGAACATTGGACTCGCAGCGGTCCATTTCCCGGGCACCCAGCAGCGCCCGGCCGTAGGCCTCCACCAGTTCCGGCTCCTTGCGAAGGCGGCGGGGGATGACCTTGTCCCAGATGAAAGACAGGTCGCTGAAGTCACTGGCAGCCGCCCCGCGCAGCATCTCGGTGTAGCTTTCCACTTCCATGGCGCGGATGTCGTCCTCGGGCAGGGCATGGGCGCGACGCACCGAACGCACCATGGCCGCCATGCCCTTCCAGTCTCCCACCGCCCGGTAGGCCTTCATGGTGAGTTCCAGCACCCGCGGATTGCGAGGCGCCTGCTCCACCAGTCGGCCCAGCGTGGCGCTGGCCTGTTCCCGTTGTTTGGCGCCGCCCTGCAGTTCCGCCTGCATCAGGCCAATGGCCAGCCCCGCCTCCGGCGCTTCTTTCAGCGCCTGGTGGAGAAAACCGTCGCGCTGCTCCAGTTCGCCCATGCGCTGGGTAGCCAGCGATGCGCCCAGGTAGTTGATGACCTTGGAATCGCTGTCCGCTACGTGGGCCAGCAGCAGACGGCGGGCCTCCTCCGGCGTGCCCTCGATCAGGCGCAGTATGCCGGTGGTTTGTTCCCGGCGCGCACGCCGCAGGCGGTAGGTCTCGCGCTTCACGCGCACGGAGCGCGGCGTGTGCAGGATGAAAACCAGCACCCGCATGCACAGGTAGACCGCCAGGAAGGCCAGGGTGAGCAGCACCAGAAAAGCGGAGAACGCCATTTCCAGGCTCCAGCGCTCGCGTGCGATGAGCACGTAACCCGGATCGTCCACTGCCCACAGGGCCGCGCCCACACCCAGGGCCAGGAACAGCAGCGCAAATACGAACCACTTCATTTCGAGCCGATATGCTTTTCGAGCTCACGCAGGGAGGCGGTGATGTCTGGCAGGGCGACATCGATTTCCTGGCCCGCCAGCTCGTCCAGCTGGCTGAGGACCTGGGTGACGGTTTCGCTGTTCAGGTCGAAGTGGTCCCGCAGCCAACCGGCGGCGGTCTGTAGCTTGCTTCGGAAAACCGCGGATTCCCGTTGCAGCAGCGCCAGTTCCGCGGCGGCCAGCATCAGGCGCAGGTTTTCCCGCAGGAAGTACTCCTGGCTCGGGGGAAGCAGTGGCGGCCGCGAAGCGGCGTATTCGCGAAAGCGCACCAGTCCCTTGAGGTCCTGCCAGACGTTTTCTCCCACCCGCTCCCACAGCGGCGTGTTCGCCCCGGCGGCCGGTGCCGGCGCGCCGTTGCCGGGCGCTTCTGCGCGGGTCGCCAGCGGCAGACTCGCCACGGCGCCGGCCAGTCCGTGTACCCGCAGCGCCATCCCCGCGAGGTCCACCCGTTCGGTGGTTTCCAGCCGCGCGATGTCCGCCGCCAACTGCCTTCGCACTTCCAGCAGGCTGGGGTCGCCGAGTTCTTTCAGGCGCGCGTCTGCTGCCCGCAGCGCGGCAATCGCGGTGTCCTGATCATGGGCGAGTTGCAACCGCTGGCTTGCCACCACCACGAGCTGACGCGCCTCTTCGAGCATCCAGTCCTGGCGTTCGCGGCCAAGTTCCGCCTGCATCCCGTCAATGGCCTGTTCGGTGGCCGCCTGGCGGCGCGTGACGTCCTCGATCCCGGACCGCAGCTGTGCCTGGGCGCTATCGCTGCTGGCCTGATCCTTTTGCAGCTCGCTGCCGAGTGCGCCGAGGCGGGCCTCCAGCTCGCTGCGTCCTGCCTGTTGTTGCCGCTGCATCGTGAACTGGCCATACAGGGCGTAACCGGCGCCCGCAGCCGCCACCAGCGCGACCAGCATGGCCAGCCAGGCCGTCCCGCTGCCCCGTTGGGAACCCGGGTCATTGCCGCTTTGCGCTTCGTCGGTGGCGGGTTCCGGCTGGGGCTCGGACCCGGTTTCCGGCGTATCGGGAGTCTGTGGTTTGTCCTCGCTCATGGCGGCGAGTTTACACGATCACCGCGGGCGGGCCCGCCAGGACCGCAGTGTTTCCACGATGGCCGCGTCGCCCGCCGCGCTCTGCAGTACCTCGCCGCGGCCGCCCAGCTCTCGGTAGTCCCCGGCGGTGCGCTCGCTGAACACCACCACCGGCAGGCGCCAAACCGGGGTGTCCCGTCCGGCAAGGCGCGCCAGGTTTCGGAACGCCTCGCTGCTGGTGACCACCAGCACCTGCGGCGGGTCGCTGCGCATTTGTGCCGCCAGTTCGGCGGCGGTGTCCGGGCAGCCACGGGCGTAACATTGCGCGTAAGCCACTTCGGTGCCGGAATCCCGCAAGCTCTGCGCCAGGTGTTCACGCCCGCCGTTGCCGCGCACGATGAGGGCGCGCCGGGGTGGGCGGTCGGAGTCCCGCGCGAGTGCAGCAAGCAGCGCCTCGCTGTCGGCGCGCCGATCCGGCATCACGTCCACCGTGACGCCATGCTGCTCCAGGACGGCGGCGGTGGCCGGGCCCACGCAGGCGACCCGCACCCCGGCGGGGATTCCCCCGGCGGCCGCAAGGGCGGCGCAGCCGGACTGCACCGCGTTGGCGCTGACAAAAACCAGCAGATCGCCACGGGCCAGGGTCGCCAACGGCGCAACGCAGGCGGCGTCCATGCTGCGGTCTTCGATCCGGATCAGGGGAAAGCGCAGGGCAACGGCGCCGTGCGCCGCCAGTTCCCGGCACAGGCCATCGGCCTGGGCCGCGGGTCGCGTCACCAGAACCTTCAGGCCCTCAAGCGTCCGCGGCATGGATCGCGGCGAGAATTTCGCCGGCTCCCCGGGCCAGCAGTTTTTCCGCCAGCGCGTCCCCCAGTGCCGCCGGGTCGCAGTCCGCCGCGCCGGTGGCCACCGCGGCCGCCATTTGCCGGCCATCCACGCTGGCGACCCGTCCGCGCACATGCAGTCCGCCGTCCGCCAGCCATTCCGCGAACACGGCCACCGGCACCTGGCAACCCCCTTGCAGGCGTGCATTGGTAGCGCGCTCGGCGAGTACGCAACTGTGGGTGGCGGGGTGATTTAGCGGATGGATCAGCTCCTCGATTTGCTGATCTCCCTGGCGGCACTCGATGCCCAACGCGCCCTGGGCCACCGCCGGCAGACAGATCTCGGTGTCGATCCGCTGCCGGATGCGGGCGTGCAGCTCCAGGCGCTGCAGGCCCGCGGCCGCCAGCACGATGGCGTCGAAATCTCCTTCGTCCAGGCGTCGCAGGCGGGTGTTGACGTTGCCGCGCAGGTCCAGAAGCTGCCGACCCGGCAGCGCCCTGGCCAGCTGGCTGCGTCGCCGCAGGCTGGACGTGCCGATCCGCGCGTCGGTGGGCAGTTCCTCCAGGCTCCCGTAGCGCACCGACACCAGCGCGTCCCTCGGGTCGTCACGCTCGCAGATTACGGAGATGTGCAGCCCCGGCGGCAGATCCACGGTAACGTCTTTCATGGAGTGCACCGCGATGTCGGCCCGATGGTCGAGCAGGGCCTGTTCCAGTTCCTTCACAAATAGCCCCTTGCCCCCGACCCGGGCCAGCGGGGTGCCGAGTACCCGGTCCCCTTCCGTGGTCATGGGTACCAGCTCGAGCTCCAGTCCCGGGTGAAAGGCTCGCAGCCGTTCGGCAACGAAATGCGCCTGCCACAGGGCCAGTGGGCTCTTGCGCGTGCAGATTCGCAGGGTTTTCACTTGGATTCGCGGAGACTCGCGGGGCCGGTGCGTGGCGCGGATGCTAAGGGTTTCCCCGGTAGCGATCAACGAACCCCCCGCCGGGGTTATTGGTGGCGGCGGAAGGCTGTGATAGCTTGCCTGCCGCCATGAAACGCCTGTTCCTGTTTTTGCTTGCCGTGCTCGGCGCTGCCGCCGGCCCCGCCCAGTCCGCTGGCCGGCAACCGTTTGCCGATAACCTGGCCGCCGACGCGGCGTTAGCCACGAGCGCTGGCGTGCCGATCGTAATCCTGTTCAGTGCCAGCTCCTGCCACTACTGCGAGGACCTTCGTGCCGGAGTAATCGACGGCATGGCCCGGCAGGACATTTTCGAGAACCGCGCCATTGTGCGGGTAATCGAGACCGACGGGCTTTCGAACCTGGTGGATTTCGATGGCGGCCTGACCTCGCACCAGGCCTTCGCCGCGCGCAACAAGGTGTCCTTCACCCCGATCGTGCGCATCTTCGGGCCGCGCGCAGATGTGCTGGTGGACGACATTGAGGGTGTCCCCAACCTGGACTTCTATTCCTACTATCTCGACCAGGCCATCGACGCCGCCCGCCAACGGCTGAACCGCTCCCGCCACGCCAGCAACACTGCGCCCTAGCGCCGCGCCCAGCGGCGCACCGCCGCGGTATGCCGGCGGCTCACATCCAGGCGGTCATTTACATCGCGGAAGACGATCTGCCAGCGACCGGAAGGCTGTTTCTCGATTCCGCTGACGTAGTCCGCCGCCACCAGCGCGTTGCGATGTACGCGCAGGAAGCGCTCGCCAAACTCGTCTTCCAGGTTGACCAGCGAGTCTTCGATCAGGTGCCGTTCGCCCGCGGTGCGCACGGTTACGTACTTGCTGTCCGCCATGAAGTACAGCACTTCGTGCACCGGTATCAGGCTGATTTTGCCCCGTAGCTGCACGCTGATATGCGTGCGCACACTGGGCTCGTCCCGGGCCTCGTTGATCATCCGCAACTGGCGCAGGCTCACGTTGCGTGCTTTCTGCAACGCGGCCGCCAGCCGGTCGCGGCGAATCGGCTTGAGCAGGTAATCGACGGCGTTTACTTCGAATGCATCCAGCGCGTGTTCGTCATAGGCGGTGGTGAAGATGACGCTGGGCGGGGATTCCATGGACATCAGGTGCATGGCGGCCTCGAGGCCATCCATTACCGGCATGCGGATATCCATGAGCAGCACCTCGGGTCGCAGCTTCATGGTTTTCTCGATGGCGTCACTGCCATTGATCGCCTCGCCAGCGACACTGTGGCCACCACCGATCTGGAGGATCAGTTCCCGCAGGCGCGCGCGCGCCAGTTTTTCATCGTCCACGATAAGAATCTTCATTCCAGTCCTCCGAATGCAGGAAATTCCACGCGCACCGTTTGTCGCTCCTCGCTTTCGCGTAGTTCGAGCCGGGCATCATCACCGTAATGCATCAGCAGGCGCTGACGCACATTGTCCAGGGTTCGCAGCTGTTCTTCGGCGTCCGCGCGTGGTGGCGGACTTTCGATTTCCATCACGATGCGGTCATCCCGCAGGCGGATGCTGATCCCGATTTCGCCACCCTTTGGCAGGGCTTCGATCCCCGAGTGAATGCCGTTTTCCAGCAACAGTTGCAGCATGAGCACCGGAACCCGTGCGGTGCGGGGCGTCTCGCTCGTTCGCCAGTCCACCTTCAGGCGCTTGTCCAGGCGCAGGGTCTCCAGCGCGAGGTACTTGTGAGCCACATCGATCTCGCTTGACAGCGGAACCAGGTTTTTCTGCTCATCCAGCATCAGGCGAAAAACGTCGGACATATCCTCGATGGCGCGTTCGGCCTTGCCCGGTGCGCGGCGGGTGAGACTGGCGATGATGTTCATGCTGTTGAAAAGGAAGTGCGGGCGAATACGGTACTTGAGTACCTCCATGCGCGCCTGGGCCTCGGCAAGGGCGCTGCGCCGCAACTGATGACGGGCCATCAGATAACGCAAAACCAATGCGTCCACAATGGCCGCCACCGTCAGTGTCTGGGCGTGACGATACAGGTACCAGTCCGGTCGTGGCGAATCGCTTATTCCCGCCAGCCAGGCAACCCAAACGGTCGACTCCGCAACCAGCACCGCGACTCCCAGCAGCAGGAGGTAGGCCATCAGCCAGGCGCGGGTTTCGGAAAGCTGGTTGAGCCATTTGCGTATTCCGCACAGTAGCGCGGTGCTGCAGATGGCGATCCACTGTACGTACATCGAGACCACGACCAGATCCTGGAAGATGTCCGTCAATATCGGTCGGGTGACTACCGTAATAAGGATCGCGAGCATCTCGGCGGCCAGCGCCACGTTCACGATGACCCAGCTACTACAGAAATTCGGCAGCAGATCTTCGTCGCCCGGATCGCCGCCACTCATTGGCCAGAGCTCACGCACGTTGTAGCGGCAGGCTGATTTTTGCGTGGAAGTTTCCGTGCTGGGCCACGGTCCGCAGCATCGCGCGGTCGCCGAAGTGCTTGGAAAGGCGTTCGCGGATGTTTTCCATGGCGATCTGGTTCCCCTGGCGGTGTTCGTGGCCGGACGCCACTTCTGCCACCGGGTTGCTCACCATCAGATTCAACATGTCTCCTTCCACCCAGATCTCAATCTTTACCAGACCACCGGAGAATCGTGGCTCGATGCCGTGGTACACCGCGTTCTCCACCAGCGGTTGCAGGATCAGGGAAGGCACCTGCGCGGTCCGCGGGACCTTGGAGTACAACCACTTTACCTGCAGGCGATCCCCCAGGCGTAGTTTCTCCACCTCCAGGTACTGGCGCGTGATCTCCTGCTCAACGGAGATCGGGACCAGCTTGCGAGCATCCGCCATCAGCACCCGGAACACGTCGGCAAGGTCGGTAAGAGCGCGTTCTGCCCGGTCGGGGTCATGGCGCAGCAGCCCGGCGATGCTGTTCATGCTGTTGAACAGGAAATGCGGGCGAATGCGTGACTGCAGGGCCTGCAGTTGCGCGGTTCTTTCCGCCTCGGAGGGGCGCGCGGCGGAGCCGGTGCGCAGGATCTGGAAGGTCGCGAGCAGCGCCCCGGCGAGCAACGCCGGCAGCACAACTCCGCCAACCACCCGCAACGCCAGCCCGGCGGGCGGAGCGCCGGCATGCAGCGCGTAGACCAGGATCGTGGCGCCCAGCGCGCCACCGGCGGCGGCGGCCAGGGCCGCCAGCAGTATCTGCAGCGGGGCCGTGACCCGGTTGGCCAGCGCCGCCACCAGAGCGACCGCCGGCAGCAGGCCGACACAGGTGGCGAGGGCGAATGGCAGCAGCTGGAGGAAGTCCTCGACAGGGTCAGGCCCGCTTTGTGTTGCGCGCAGCAACGCAGCCGCCAGCGCCACCACGGGAGCCGTGGCCAGCGTTGCCAGCCAGGCGCCGAGTGGCAGCCTCGCGGCCGCGCCGTCGGATGTCGTCTCTTCCCTGCGCGAGGCCGGGCGCCGTTCGCGCGGTCGTGTAAGGCCCATGCTGGTTCCGCTTCGTTGCGCCCCTATCGTCCGGGGCGGCATGTTTTTGTCAAGCGACCGCACAAAAAATTACCCCCCTTAAAAAAGGGGGGTAGGAACCTGGTCCGGGTCTGAGGCTGGGGGTTGGGAGAGAGGGTCCCGGCCAGGGTCTTCTCATCACAGCCACGACTGTGACGGCGCTACTGTACGTCAGCGCCTTGGCCAGATTGAAGTGAATCCCGACACACGGCCGGGGCCTGCGGATAAACGGCCCGGCGCGCCTTTGGCTATACTCCACCACCGGTTTTCCGGGCGAATGTCGGACACGATGACAGAGAAAAAACTATGGGGCGGCCGCTTCGCCGCCGGCACCGATGACGCGGTGGAAGCGTTTACGGCGTCGGTGGATTTTGACCGGCGGCTGTACCGTCAGGACATCGCCGGCTCCATTGCCCATGCCCGCATGCTGGCCCGTGTCGGTGTGCTCAGCGAGGACGATGCACGGCTGATCGAGGAGGGCCTGGAGGCGATCCGTGACGAGATTGAGAGCGGCCAGTTCAGCTGGGACCCGGCGCTCGAGGACGTGCACATGAATATCGAGGCGCGCCTGACCGAAAAGGTCGGCGACGCCGGCAAGCGATTGCATACCGCCCGCTCCCGGAATGACCAGGTGGCCACCGACCTGCGGCTTTTCCTGCGCGAGGGGCTGGCCGAACTGGACACCGCGCTGCGGGCTTTTTGCGAGGTGCTGATCGGAAAAGCCGAGGCGGAAGCCGCAACGGTCATGCCTGGTTTTACCCACATGCAGAGCGCCCAGCCGGTCACGCTGGGGCACCACCTGCTTGCCTGGTGCGAGATGCTGTTGCGGGATCGCCAGCGCCTGGCGGACTGCCGGCGTCGGCTGAACCAGCTGCCGCTGGGCGCAGCCGCCCTGGCGGGCACGGGTTTCCCCGTGGACCGGGAGTTCGTAGCCCGGGAACTGGACTTCGACGGTCCCTGTGAAAACTCCCTGGACGCGGTTTCCGACCGGGACTTCGCGATCGAGTTCGCCGCCGCGGCGGCGTTACTGATGGTTCATCTCTCGCGCATGGCGGAGGAAATTATCCTGTGGTCTTCCCAGCAGTTTCGTTTCGTGCAACTGGGTGACGCATTCTGCACCGGCTCCAGCATCATGCCGCAGAAAAAGAACCCGGATGTGGCGGAACTGGTGCGTGGCAAGGCGGCCCGGGTGACCGGCAACCTGAACACCTTGCTGATGCTGATGAAAGGCCAGCCGCTGGCGTACAACCGGGATAACCAGGAAGACAAGGAACCGCTGTTTGACAGTCTCGACACCACCCTGGCCTGCGCACGCATCATGGCCGCGTTGGTGGCGGACCTGAGGCCGGACCGTGCGCGGCTGCGGGAAGCGGCGACGCAGGGATTCTCCACCGCCACCGATCTGGCGGATTACCTGGTGCGCAAGGACGTACCGTTTCGCGATGCCCACGAGATCGTCGGCCGCCTGGTGCGCCACTGCGAGGACAACGGCCTCCGCCTGGAAGATCTGCCGCTGGAGGCGCTGCGGGAGTTCAGTCCCCACATCGACGCCGATGCCCATGCCCTGCTGTCCGTGGAGGGCTCGGTGGCCGCGCGCGACCACATTGGCGGAACCGCTCCGGACCAGGTTCGCGCCGCCGCGGTACGGGCACGAAAACGACTGGCGTATTAGAAACCGGCGCCGTGGACCGCATCGCAGTCCCCGGTGGTACGCGCAAAGACTCCGGTGCGCTCCGCCGGTGAATGGCGGTAGTGCGTATCGCTGTGGCATCATTCCGCTGATTTTCGGGAGATCTCGACCATGAACAGGAACACCCGCCACATCGTCTTTGGCCTCTGTCTCGCGCTGGCGGGCAGCGGGGTGGTTGCCGGCTGTGGCCAGAAGGGGCCGTTGTATATGCCCCACAAGGCGAGCAAGGCGCAGAAAACCCAGCCGGGCGAGCCGGAAAAAGAGAAAAAACAGGATAGCGGCGGCGCCGGATAACGGGGGCCGGAACTAGCGCGTGGATCATTTCGAATACCGGGACGGCCTCCTGTACGCGGAGGATGTCCCCCTGCCGCGTATCGCCGACAACTGCGGCACTCCCTGTTTTGTTTATTCCCGGGCGACCCTGGAACGCCACTGGCGCGTCTACGATGAGGCGTTCGCTGACTATCCGCACCTGATCTGTTACGCGGTCAAGGCCAACGCCAACCTGGGTGTGCTCGACGTGCTGGCGCGGCTTGGATCCGGTTTCGACATCGTGTCCGGCGGAGAACTGGGCCGCGTACTGCAAGCGCGCGGCGAACCGGGAAAGGTAATTTTTTCCGGTGTCGGCAAGCACCCCGAGGAGATGCGCGCCGCGCTGGCGGCGGGCATTTTCTGTTTCAATGTGGAATCCGCGCAGGAGCTGGAACAGCTCGCCGAGCTGGCCCGCGAGACCGGTACCCCGGCGCCGGTGGCGCTACGGGTCAATCCCGAAGTCGACGTACGCACCCACCCCTATATTGCCACCGGCCTGCGCGAGAACAAGTTTGGCGTGACCGTCGACGAGGCGCGAGTCCTCTACCGCAAGGCAGCGGCCTCACCACACCTGGTGGTGCGGGGCATCGCGTGTCACATCGGGTCGCAGCTGGTTGACCTGGATCCCCTCCTGGATGCGCTCAACCGGCTGCTGGACCTGGTGGCGGAACTCGAGCGGGAGCAAAAACCGGGCTTCAGTCACCTGGACATGGGAGGTGGCCTGGGCGTCCGGTACCGGGACGAGACGCCACCGGCGCCGGCGGACTACGCGCGAGCCCTGGTGGAGTTGCTGCGCGAGCGTGGATCGTCGCTGCGCCTGCTGGTTGAACCCGGACGCTCGATCGCCGGCAACGCGGGTGTATTACTGACCCGGGTGCGCTACCTGAAGCAGCAAGCCGCCAAGAATTTCGCGGTGGTGGATGCGGGGATGAACGACCTGGCACGGCCCAGCCTGTACGACGCCTGGCATGACATCGTGCCGGTGGTGCCACGGTCCGGGGAGGCGCGGGCCTGGGACGTGGTCGGGCCGGTTTGCGAATCCGGTGATTTCCTCGGCCGCGACCGGGAACTGGTGCTCGAGGCCGGAGACCTGGTGGCGGTTCGCACCGCCGGTGCCTACGGCTTCACCATGAGCTCCAACTACAACAGCCGGCCGCGGGCGGCGGAAGTGATGGTGGACGGCGATCGCTGGCACCTGGTTCGCGAGCGAGAACGCTTCGAGGACCTGGTGCGCGGCGAAAAACGGCTGCCGGACGAACCCGGCGGCGGATGACGAGCGACCGCGCCCCGTAAAGGGCGCGGGGGATCTCAGTCCTTGAGGACGAAGGTCACCTTCATCAGTACCCGGTACTCGTCAATTTCTCCTTTCTTGTTGATCTTTACTTCCTGGTCCTGGATCCAGGCGGACTTGACGTTTTGCAGCGTCTCGTTGGCGCGCTGAATTCCCTTGCGGACGGCGTCGTCGAAACTCTTTTCCGAAGAGGCCTTGATCTCGGTAACGCGGGCGACACTCATGGGTACGATCCTCTGTTGTTGGACCGCACATTGTTGCGCAATTCCACACCCTTGCACAGGTTATGGGTAGGGTATTCCCCGCTTGCCGGGCTACCGGGCCCCGGTATAGTGAGTGAAGGACCGATACAGGCCGACCACCGGGGGAATGGCCATGCGAGCATTGATTTTCAGCGCCCTGCTGGTGCTGCTACCGGCAAGCAGCGCGAATTCCGCCATTTCCAGCGTTACCGGGGATCCGGTGCGGGCGCGGATCTGGACGGGTTTTGCCGACGCGGTACACGCGATGTTGCGCCGTTCCATTGCCGGACGTCCGGTGGAAACCACCCACCGCCTGGGCGGCTATGGCGGTGCGCTGGCGGACGACTCGTTTTATCGCGAGACCCGTTACACCGACAAAGAGACCGGCCGCCTGCTGGGCTGGGTGCGGCGTGAATCCCGAAATCCGGAGCAATTGCACGCGGTAGCGAGCTTTCGTTATGACGCGGAGGGGCGCCTGGTGCAGGACTACCTGGCGGTCTACCTGCCCTATGCCCACAATGCGCCCTACCAGACCCTGCTCAACGTGTATCACCACGGTGCGGACTTCGAGGCCATGCGCCAGTTCGATGCATCCGGTGACCGCATTCTGGAAAGCTGCGTGGGCACGATCGGCGAGCGCACGATCCGCCTGATCTACCCCGAGGAGGAGCTGCCGGATCTGGTAAATGGCGAGGCGGTGGATCCGCCCGATCCACTCTATGCCACCTGTTTCGACGCGGTGCCGTCGGACGCCGACCAGCTTCTGGAATCCCTGTTCCTGGAGGCCGGCCTGTCCGAGCTCGCCGGCCTGCGGTTGTCGCGCGGTCCGGAAACGTCGGACCAGGTGGAGGCGCGCATCGCGCGCATCAGCGAATTGATCGAGCGTAGTGCGAAACCGGCAAAACTCTACCTGCAACGGGGCGATGCCTATTTCCAGTTGCGGGAATTCGACATGGCGAGCGAGGACTACACCACCGCCATCGAACTGAACCCGGAGATCGACGAGGCCTGGTACGGGCGCGGAATGGCGCGGGGTCGTGCCGGGGAACTGGACGAGGCGGTGGCGGACCTGGGCGAGTTCCTGCGTCGGAATCCGGACAGTTCACTGGGCTACACCAAGCGTGGCGTGCGTCACGTGTGGCGCGGTGACTTCAAAAAGGCGGAAAAGGATCTTCGCGAGGCCATTCGGCTGGATCCCACGAATGCCGAGGCCCACGACGATCTGGGCGTGATGCTGGCGCAGCGCGGTACCTATCGCAAGGCGATTACCCACTTCACCACAACCATCCGCCTGGACCCCAGCTACCAGAAGGGCTATCACAACCTGGCCTTGACGCACTACCTGATTGATGAGCACCAGCGTGCCCTGGAGGTCATTGACCGGGCGCTGCGGCTGAACCCGCGAGCCCGGGAGTCGCAGTTGCTCAAGGCACAGATCCTGACGGCACTGGGACGTGCAACCGAGGCGGCCAAGGTAGTCGAAAGCGCGGAGTTTCTGCCGGAGGCGAACTGGAGCGAGAGCCTGGATCTGCAATAGGCAATCGCGCCGGCCGGTCATTCCTCGTGACCAGGGCGTGCCGGGCCGCTGGCGGAAGCCTCCGTCAACGTCGCCGTTCCGCCAGGCCGATGGTGAGGAAAAAGATCGCCTGCCACTCGGTGAACAGCACCAGCGCCCAGGCCTGATCGTTCCAGGTGTTCAGGGGGGCTTCCACCAACGCAAACAACTGGCCCGCCAGGGCGCCGGCCACGGTCAGCGCCACCACCAGCCGCAGGGCGCCGGCGGTGGTGTTCCACCGCATCGCCAGTCCCAGGGCGGTGATCAAAGCGCCGGCGGCGCCAGCGGCGGCGAAGGGCAACGGGTCACCGTGGGCGTAGGCCACCTCCACCGCGAAACGCCATCCCGCCGTGGCAAACACCGGCAACCACAACCAACTCCAGGCGGCGGGCGCGCGATCGGCGCCACGACGCCGGCCGCTAAGCACCAGCGCGAGGCCCAGCACGATGCCCGGGTACAGGTCCTGCAGCCGGTCTCCCAGGGGCAGGAATCCGCCCAGCCAGCAAACGCTGCCGGAAGCCAGCCCGCTGGCCGTGAGAATCCACAACTCGCGGTTGCCGCGGCCGCTCATGCGCTGCGAATCTCGCGGCGCCGGGGGCGTGGCACCAGTTCGCCACCGCAATTGGGGCAGCTGCGGCCCATGCTGGTAGCGCAGGGCGCACAGAAGGTGCACTCGAAGGTGCAGATGTACGCATCCGCGTCCGGCGGGGTTTTGCCTTCGCACTTTTCACAGCGGGGTTTCATTTCCAGTGCCATATCAGCGTCTCATCCAGTCCTGGTAGCGGCCCGCCCAGCGCAGCAGGCGTGTCGGTGCGTGGGCCTGTTTCCATTTCCCGGCGGCGAACTTGTTGGCTTCCGCCAGTGTGGGATAGGCATGAATGGTGGCGAGAATCCGGTTGAGTCCATAGCCGCCACGCATGGCGCTGACAAACTCGCCGATCAGTTCGCCGGCATGTTCGCCAACGATAGTGGCCCCGAGAACGCGGTCCTTTCCGGGCGCGGTGAGCACCTTCACGAATCCGCGGGTATTTCCACCCGCGATGGCCCGGTCCAGCTCCGACAGCGAGTAGCGGCTGACCTCGAAGGCAATATCACGGGAGCGGGCTTCCTGCTCGTTTAGCCCCACCTGGGCCAGTTCCGGCTCGGTGAAGGTGGCCCGTGGGACCACCCGGTAGTCGGCCTTGAAACGCCAAAAACGGCCGAACAGGCTGTTCACCGTTGCGTACCAGGCCTGGTGCGCAGCGGTGTGGGTGAACTGGTACGGGCCGGCCACGTCGCCGCAGGCGTAAATGGTGGGGACCCGGGTCTGCAGCAGGGCGCTGGTTTCCAGCGTGCCGTCGCGCCGGGTTTCGATTCCGAGTTCCGCCAGCCCGAGCCCGCGCGTGTTGGCGCGTCGGCCGACGGCGATCAGCAGGCAGTCAAACGGGACCTCCCGGGTTCCTTCGGATCCCTCGCACACCAGTACCCGCTCCGCTTCGGGCCCCTGCACGCGAACCGCCGAGGTCCCGGTACGCAGGACGATCCCCTCGTCGCGCAACTGTTGCTCCAGTTCCCCGGCGGCGTCCGCGTCCTCCCGGGGCAGCAGGCGGTCATCCCGTTCCACGATAGTCACCCGTGAGCCCAGGCGCGCGAAGCACTGGGCCAGCTCGCAGCCGATGGGCCCGCCACCCAGGACCACGAAGCGGGCCGGCAGTTGCTGCAGGTCCCAGAGGCTATCGGAGGTTACGTAGTCCTTGGGCTGCAGGCCGTCTATGGGCGGCACCAGCGGCTCGCCGCCGGTCGCGATGATGATATTGCGGGTGGTCAGGGTAGTGGTGGCGTCGCCGGTGCGGACCTCTACGCTCCAGGGAGAGCGGATGCGTGCCTCGCCCGCAAGGCACTCCACTCCCAGGGCGGTGTAGCGTTCCACCGAATCGTGGGGCTCGATGGCCTTGATGACCTCGCGGACGCGCTGCATCACCGCGGTGAAGTCCGCTTCGCCGCTGGCCGTGAGCCCGAACTCGCCGGCGCGCCGAATGCGCGCCAGCAGGCGGGTGGACTCGATCAAGGCCTTGGAGGGAACGCAGCCGGTGTTCAGGCAGTCGCCACCCATGCGCGCCTTTTCCACCAGGGTCACCCGGGCCTTCACGGTGGCGGCGATGTAGGCGCTTACCAGCCCGGCAGAACCGGCGCCGATGACGACCAGATTGCGGTCGAATTTTGCTGGCCGGGTGAAGCCACGAAGCGCCTTGCGGCTTTCCAGCATGCGCAGCAGCCAGCGGGCCAGCAACGGAAACAGCGCCAGCAGCACAAAGGAGCCCAGCAGCGCCGGCGACAGGATGCCCGCCAGGGAATCCAGCTGTCCGATCTGGGTACCGGCGTTCACGTAGACAAATGTGGCCGGGAGCATGCCCGCCTGGCTCACCAGGTAGTACGTGAGAGCGCGCATGGGGGTCAGACCCAGCAACAGGTTGATGAGGAAAAACGGGAACACCGGCACCAGCCGCAGACCGAAGAGGTAGAACGCGCCGTCCCGCTCTATGCCCTGGTTGATGGCCTGTAGCCGCTGGCCAAACCGTCCCTGCACCCAGTCCCGCAAAAGGAAACGCGCCACCAGCATAGCGATGGTGGCGCCGATGCTGGAGGCGAAGGAAATGATCAGCACCCCCCATCCCAGTCCCAGGAAGGCGCCGCCGGCCAGGGTCAGGATCGTGGCGCCGGGCAACGACAGACCGGTGACCGCCACGTAGACGGCGAAAAACAGTCCACCCACCAGCAGCGGACGGTTGGCAAACAACTGCTGCAGTTCCTCCTGGCGGGCCTTCAGGTACGCCAGTTGCAGGTACTGGCCCGCGTCGAACCAGAACCAGGCGCCCGCCAGCAACGCCACCAGCACCAGCAGCAGAAGTCTTTTCATGGGTCCACCAGGTCGAGGCACCATGCCTGGTCGCAGCCTGCGGAAATGTGCTGCGGCTGGTAGCGGCGGAAGCCGCAGCGCTGGTACAGGGCGATGGCATCGGTCAGTGCAGCAGCGGTTTCCAGGGTCACCCGTCGAAAGCCCGCCGCTCCCGCCCACGCCAGGGCGTGTCGCAGCAGGCGGTGACCGTGTCCGCGTCCGCGGGCCGACGGCTCCAGGTACATCCGGCGCAGCTCCACGTTTCCCTCCTCTGCCAGCGGGAGCATGCCCACGCAGCCGACGATGTGGCCATTTTCCTCCAGCACGTCAAAACGTCCGCCCTGGCTGCGGTAGCTGGCAGCGGGGTCGTTGAGGTCCTGGTCGATCGCCTGCGCGTCGCCGCTCAGGTCGTATTCGGTGATCACCGCGTACACCAGTGCGCGTATCGCCTCCCGGTCTCGGGATTCGGCAGGACGCAGGGTTGCTGTGTTCGGTGGCATCAATGCCATCTTATCGCCACCAGGCACCGGGAAGAACCGTCGCATTGGGTCGCGCGGATCACGTAGTATGGCGCGCATCGCCGGCCATGGATCCGAAACGCCATGCAGAAAACGATCGAGCAGCTGCTTGCCCAGTTCGCAACTTTCGCCTGGGGCCCCTGGCTGGTTTTCCTGCTGGTGGGCGGCGGTGTGTTCTTCGTTGTGTTCTCGCGGCTGCTGCCGGTGCGCTACCTGGGCCACGCCATCGACATCGCGCGCGGCAAGTACTATCGGCGCGACGATCCCGGGGATATCACGCCCTACCAGGCGCTCTCCAGCGCGCTGGCCGGCACCATCGGTATGGGCAATATCGCCGGCGTGGCGGTTGCCATTACCACCGGTGGTCCCGGTGCGGTGTTCTGGATGTGGATCAGCGCCTTGGTGGGCATCGCCACCAAGTTTTTCACCTGCTCGCTGGCGCTGATGTACCGCGGCCGGGACTCCGCCGGCCAGGTGCAGGGCGGGCCCATGTACGTGATCACCGAGGGCATGGGTCGGCGCTGGAGGCCGCTGGCGGTCTGGTTCGCGGTGGCGGGCCTGGTGGGCTGCCTGCCCATGTTCCAGGTGAACCAGCTGGTGCAGGTGCTGCGCGAGGTGGTTTTCGTCGCCAATGGCTGGCTGCCCGCGGAGGGGAATCACCTGGCGTTTAACCTGGGCTGCGGATTGTTGATCGCGGCATTCGTCTCGCTGGTGATCTTCGGCGGAATCCACCGCATCGGCGTAGTGACCTCGGCGCTGGTTCCGGTGATGGTTGCCGTCTACCTGCTGGCGGCGGTATGGATCGTGTTCGCCAACCTGGCGTCGGTGCCCGGGTCCCTGTGGCTGATCATCTCCGATGCGTTTACCGGCCAGGCGGTGGCCGGTGGCGCGCTGGGAACGGTCATCAGCACCGGGATCCGCCGCGCCGCGTTCTCCAACGAAGCCGGTATCGGCACCGAGGCGCTGGTGCACGGCGCCGCAAAAAACCACGAGCCCATTCGACAGGGACTGGTCGCATCGCTGGGACCGGTCATCGACACGCTGATTGTATGCACCGCGACTTCCCTGGTGATTCTGATTACCGGTACCTGGCAGGTGGACGGGGTGGACGGCGTTACCCTGACCGTGAGCGCATTCGAACAGGCCATTCCCGGGTTTGGCGCCTGGCTGCTGGTGCTGGCGGTATTCTTTTTCAGTACCAGCACCATGTTCACGTACTCCTACTACGGCAACAAGTGCTGGTCGTTCCTGGCAGGCGCCGAACGCGGCTGGATCTACAACCTGTTCTACGTGACGCTGGTGGTGGTGGCCGCGGTGATTTCCCTGGATATGGCGATCAACCTGATCGACGGCATGTTCGCCATGATGGCGATTCCCACCATGTTGTCCACCTTGTACCTGGCTCCCCGGGTGATGCGGGCGGCGCGCAGGTATTTCTCGGAACTGGAGAACGAAAGCTAAATCCAGCCGGCCACGGCGCGGACCAAACGGGCGGCGGGCCCGCGCGGTGTTCGCGATGGAAACGGACGATGCGGTTGCTGCGGTCCGGCCTGCCCGATGCCGCGCTCAGCGCGACGTTTTAGTTAGTATGCGGTGCGCATCGGCAACCGCCCGGGCAAGCCGCTCCCGGATCCGGCCCGCCTAGAAACCGCCACCAGCCTCGAGCCATTCCTTTTCCTGCGAGGCGGACAGGCGATTCAGGGCCTGGTTGCGGTGTGGGAAGCGGCCGAACCGGCTGATGACCTCCCGGTGGCGTACCGCGAAGTCGACGTAGCCGGCGAATAAATCCGCGTTGTCTTCGCCTGCATCCGCCTTCAGTCGCTGGAATTCGGAAACCGCCCGGTGCTGGTTGGCAAGTTCCTCCGAGTGCTCGAACGGCATCAACAGGAACACTCGCTCGATGTTGCGCAGTTCGGTCTCGAATTTCCGTTGCAGCGCGGCCTCGGAGATGGCCAGCGCCCGGGGATCCCAGTCGAAGGCGCGCCCATCACCCCGGTACATGTTGCGCGGCAACTGGTCCATGAGGATAACCAGCGCCAGGGAGCCACGGGCGGTGTCCCGCCATTGTTCCTCCAGTTCATCCACCGCGTGCAACATCGGCTCGAAGCGACGCCGGATTTGCGCGTCCTGCTGCGGGTCCTTCTTCCACCACAGGCCCTTCTGCCGGGCGGCGATCTCGCGGTCACTCCCGGCCGCGCCGAACCAGAATTCCAGTACGGTTTCCGGATTCATGCTCCGGGCACCACGCGGCGCAGGTACTCCAGCAGCGGGCCGTTGCCCTGTGCCTCGTCCAGCGCGGCGGCGACGGCCTCCTGGTCGGCCCGCGACTTGTTCTGGCCGAGTTTGGCCTTGGCGCGTATTTCGCTGACGTGCAGGCGAAATGGCGCCACCGCCGCCATCAGCTTTTCCAGCCGCTGCGGGGATAGCTCCTGCGTGGTCCAGGGCGTTTTCTGCGAAGCCTGCTCGTGAAAGGCGGTCAGTTCGTCCAGCAGGCTCTGCGTCTCGTTCGCCTGCAGCCATTCCAGTTCGCCGTGGACATGCACCGCCAGGTAATTCCAGGTGGGCACCTGGGACGGGTTCGTGTACCAGCGGGGCGAGATGTAGGCATGGGGACCGGAAAAAACCGCCAGTGCCGGCTGTCGCTGGCCGGGCTGCGCGGCATCCGGATTGGCCCGGGCCAGATGGCCATCAAGATGGTTTTCCGCCAGCCGGGGCAGGAACGGGACGTGGTTGGCGGACTGCCGCCCGGCATCGCCGGTAATCAAGGTGCCGAAATTGTAGTCGGCGATAAAGGCGGCGATCTGCTCCGGCGCTTCCCAGTTGAAGTGTTGGGGGAGATACACCGCATCCTCCGGGAACGACTTACTTCAGGCAGGAAATAAAGTGGGCTACGGCCTGGATCTCCGGCTCCGACATGCGAAAGGCGATGCGGGTCATCACCTCGCTGTCGTTGTGACGCAGGCCGCGCTTGAACTCCATCAGCTGCTTTTCCGCGTAGGCCGCATGCTGGCCGGCGATGCGCGGGAAACGGGGCGGGATGCCGGCACCGGTGGGACCATGACAGCTCATGCAGGCGGACACGCCGGTTTTGGCATTGCCCCCGCGGTACAGCTGTTCGCCGGCCGCCACCAGTTCCTTGTCGCTGCACACGCCCGCCTGGGCGGTCTGCGCTGAAAAGTAGGCGTCGATGTCCGCCATATCCTCGGGCGAAAGATCCGCCACCATGCCCGCCATAATGGGGTTACTGCGGGCTCCGGATTTGAAATCCGTCAGCTGCTTGGCGATGTAGCCGGATACCTGGCCTGCCAGATTGGGCCAATCCGGGTTGACGCTGACCCCGTTGGTGCCGTGGCAGGCGAAGCATTTGGTTGCCTTGGTCTTGCCG
This sequence comes from Gammaproteobacteria bacterium, assembly GCA_022340345.1. Classification (GTDB taxonomy): domain Bacteria; phylum Pseudomonadota; class Gammaproteobacteria; order HyVt-429; family HyVt-429; genus JAJDOE01. Next base: position 10,159 of record JAJDOE010000087.1, on the reverse strand, counting down.
GCCACCGGGTCGCCGGCGCCATGGGCGAACGGGGAAAGTAACAGCAGGCTTACGGCGGTCAACAGGCCGGCGATTTTCATTGCAATGGTCCTGAAATTGGGCAAATAAAGCGAACCCGATGCGGGCGGCGCGCGTGCCTGCCCGAAGGAGCACGGCTTATAACGCAGCCCCGGGGGGAACGTCAAACCACGGCGGCACGCGGCAATCTGCATGCTACGCTCGCCTGCATGTTACCTGGTTCCCCCGAATTCCTGGTCGCCGCCCACCGCCTGGAACAGCTGCCGGCGGACGAGGGTGGCGAGGTAGCGTTTGCCGGTCGCTCCAATTCCGGTAAATCCACTGCCCTGAATGCAATCTGCGCGTCCCGCGGACTGGCGCGCACCAGTAAGACCCCCGGGCGCACTCAGCAACTGGTGGTGTTTGCACTGGCCCCGGGGTCCCGGCTGGTGGATATGCCCGGGTACGGATACGCCCGGGTCAGCGAGAGGATGCGTCGCCACTGGGGCCAGGCCCTGGGGGACTACCTGATCGGCCGCCGCAGCCTCCGGGGGATCATTCTGATCGCGGATATCCGCCGCGGGCTGGGTAGCGGTGACCGGCAACTGGTCGCCCTGTGCGCCTCCGTGGGGCGGCCGGTACACGTGCTGCTGACCAAGGCGGACAAACTGGGCCGTGGACGGGGGCTCACCGCCCAGCGCGCCCTGCAGGCCGAATTTCCCGGGGTGGGGTTCCAGTTGTTTTCCGGGCGCACCGGCACCGGGGTCGAGCAGGCCCGCGAACGGATTACGGCGTGGCTGCTGGAAGGGATAAAAAAAGGCCCCGGAGTATAAGGGGAAGGACTACCGGGGCCTGAAAGTAGTGGTCCCGGCAGGACCGGAACCACCCGCTCAGGGAGGAGGAGCGGGACAGGCCGCAATCCGTATGGCCTGTATTTTCATTGACCGCAGGGGTTTGGGGAAAGTTCCGCAGCCGCGCTGCACAGGAAATACCTGGTTTTTTGCGGATTGGCGCAACTGCAGGGTGGGAATTCCCGCCGGATCCCCACGGCGCCGCGCCGTGCTCCGGGCTTAGTGCGCCTCGTTCCAGTTGGCGCCGCTGGCTACCTCCACCACCAGCGGTACGCTCAGCTTCGCCACCCCGGTCATGCACTCGCGTAGCGCCGCCAGCGTGGCGTCGTGCTCTTCCAGCGGTGACTCCAGCACCAGTTCATCGTGTACCTGCATGATGATGGCGCTTTGGGATCCGCTCTCGCGGATCCAGCGATCCACCGCCAGCATGGCGAGCTTGATCAGGTCGGCGGCGGTTCCCTGCATCGGGGCGTTGATGGCGGTGCGTTCCGCGTACTGCCTGCGCGTATGGTTTGACGCGTTGATCTCCGGCAAGTACAGGCGGCGGCCGTAGACGGTCTCCACGTAGCCCCGCTCGTGCGCCAGCGCGCGGGTTTCGTCCATGTAGTTTTTCACTCCCGGGTAGCGCAGGAAATACAGCTTCACATATTCCTGGGCGGCGGCGCGGTCGATCTTCAGCTGGCGGGCAAGGCCGAAGGCCGACATGCCGTAAATCAGTCCGAAGTTAATGGCCTTGGCCGCGCGCCGCTGTTCCGTGTCCACCTCGTCCGGATCCACCGCGAAGACCTCCGCAGCGGTGGCCCGGTGCACATCCTGGTTGGCTATGAAGGCCGCGCACAGGGTCTCGTCTTGCGAAAGATGCGCCATGATGCGCAGTTCAATCTGTGAGTAGTCCGCGGAAATCAGGCAGGCGCCTTGCTCCGGAACGAAGGCCTCACGGATGCGGCGGCCCTCGGCGGTGCGGATCGGTATGTTCTGCAGGTTCGGGTCGGAAGAGGACAGTCGGCCGGTGGCAGCCACCGCCTGGTGGTAGGAGGTGTGCACCCGCCCGGTTTGCGGGTTGATCATCTCCGGCAGCTTGTCGGTGTAGGTGGACTTGAGCTTGGCCAGCGAGCGGTGATCGAGGATTCGCTGGGGCAGGGGAAAGTCGTTTGCCAGTTCCCTGAGCACGCTCTCGGAGGTGGACGGCTGACCCTTGGGCGTCTTTTCCAGCACCGGCAGTTTGAGCTTGTCGAACAGGATTTCCTGGATCTGTTTTGGCGAGCTCATGTTGAAGGGCTGGCCGGCCAGGTCGTGGGCCTCCCGCTCGATTTCCATCATGCGTTTTGCCAGTTCGCTGCTCTGCTTCCGCAGCATGCCGGCATCGATGCGCACTCCGCGCTGCTCGATACGCGCCAGCACCGGCACCAGCGGCATCTCGATGGTCCGGAAAACTTCCACCAGCCGCGGATGTTCCGCCAGCCGCGGCCACAAGGCTTCGTGCAGCGCCAGGGTGACCTCCGCATCCTCCGCCGCGTAGGGGACCGCCTGCTCCACCGCCACGTCGTTGAAGCGGATCTGGCCTTTGCCTTTGCCCGCCACGTCCTCGAACTTTATGGTGCGGCGTCCCAGGTACTTCAGCGCCAGCGAGTCCATGTCGTGGCGCGACGCGGTGCTGTCCAGGATGTAGGACTCGAGCATGGTGTCGTAGGCGACGCCCTGTGGCTGGATGCCGTAGTGGGCCAGGACGCTGATGTCGTACTTGAGGTTCTGTCCGACCTTGGGCCGTTGCGGGTCTTCCAGCAGCGGGCGCAGACGCTCGAGCACCATCTCGCGGTCCAGTTGCTGCGGCGCGTCCGGGTAGTCGTGGGCCAGCGGCACGTAGGCGGCGCCGTCCGCATCGGCGAAGGACACGCCCACGATCTCGGCATGGGTGATGTCCAGGCTGGTGGTCTCGGTGTCGAAGGCGAAACGTTCGGCCTTCGCCAGGCGTTCCAGCCAACGGTCCAGCACCGCTTCGTCCACGATCATTTCGTAGTCGGGTTTGTCCTGCGTGGGTCGCTCGCCCCCCAACTGGTCCAGCCAGGTCGTGAATTCAAAACGCGTGAACAACTCCTGCAACTGTTCCCGATCCGGTGGCCGGCGGCGCATGTCCAGCGCACCCGGCAGTTCCAGGTCGCAGCGGATGGTTACCAGTTCCCGGGACAGGGCAAGCTGATCCAGCCCGTTGCGAAGGTACTCGCCCACCTTGCCGCTCACCGCGTCCGCCTGCGCCACCAGCGAATCCAGGTCGCCGTATTCGTCCAGCAGCTTCAGCGCGGTCTTGGGACCAACCTTGTGTACGCCCGGTATGTTGTCGCTGCTGTCGCCCACCAACGCCAGCAGGTCCACCATATGTTCCGGACTAACGCCGAACTTCTGCTTTACGCCGTCGGGGTCCAGCACGGAATCGTTCATGGTGTTGATCAGGGTGACGTGTTTGTCCACCAGCTGCGCCAGGTCCTTGTCGCCGGTGGAGATCAGCGCATCGTGGCCCGCCGCGCTGGCCTGGCGCGCCAGGGTGCCGATGACGTCGTCCGCCTCCACGCCGGGCACCACCAGCCGGGGCAGGCCCATGGCGTCCACCAGTTCGTGCAGGGGTTCGATCTGTTCCCGCAGGTCGTCCGGCATCGGCGGTCGGTGCGCCTTGTACTCCGGGTAGCGCTCGTGGCGGAAGGTCTTTCCCTTGGCATCGAACACCACCACGATTTCGCTGGGCTCGTATTCATTGACCAGCTTGCGCAGCATGCTGGCCACGCCGTAGATCACGCCGGTGGGCTGGCCGTCGCTGGTGCTCAGCTTGGGCAGTGCGTGGTAGGCCCTGTACAGGTACGAGGACCCGTCTACCAGGATGATGGGTTTTTTGCTCAAACGTGCGGGGGGCCGAATTTTGTTCGGCCTGGAATTGTGCAAAGATAGCTCAATGGCGGCGCAAAATCACAGCCGTGAAGACGCACGGTCCCTTCACGCGTCGTCCCGAATGCACTCCCGTGAGTCCTGGAAAATTTTCCAGATCATGGCCGAATTCGTCGAGGGTTTCGAGCGTCTGGCGCGCATTCAACCCTCCGTCAGTTTCTTCGGTTCCGCCCGCACTCCGCCGGAGCACCGCTACTACCAGATGGCCGAGGACATTTCCCGGCGGCTTTCCGATGCCGGGTTCTCGGTGGTCAGCGGCGGCGGGCCCGGGATCATGGAGGCGGCCAACAAGGGCGCCTTCAAGGGCGGCTCGCCGAGCGTTGGACTGAACATTGTCCTGCCCCACGAGCAGGCCGCCAACAGCTATCAGGACATCTCCCTCAGTTTCCGGCACTTTTTCGCCCGCAAGGTAATGTTCGTGAAATACGCCACCGCCTACGTGGTGCTGCCCGGGGGATTCGGCACCCTGGACGAGCTGGTGGAGATACTCACCCTGGTGCAGACCGGCAAGAGCCGGCGTATCCCCATCATCCTGGTGGAAACGCCATTCTGGCAGGGACTGATGGACTGGTTCCGGGACGCACTGGTCGCACAAGGCACCATCAGCCCGGAGGACCTGGACCTGCTGATCATGCTGGATGAGCCGGAACAGGTGGTGGACGCTATCTTCGGTTATTATGAACACCGCAGTCTGGAGCCCTCCGAAGAGGAAACCGAGATCCAGCTGAACCTGTAAACGCCGACCACGGCCACGCCGTACTGCGAGGACCCATGCGCAACGCTCGCCTGTTTTCCCTGCTGATCGCCGCCCTGTTTTCCACCGGCCTGCTGGCCGAGGACAAGCTCGACGCGGTTCCCGATGGCGCCCCGGTGGTGGACACCTCGCCGCCGAAAATCATCAAGGGCGGGGACGCCGACGCCGGTCCGGAATTCGAGCCTACCATCACCATCCGCGAGTCCGAGAAAGGGCAGCTGGAGGAATACAGCGTTCGCGGACACATCTACATGGTCAAGGTGACGCCAAGAAGCGGCGCACCGTACTACCTGATCGACCGGGATGGTGACGGCGCCATGGAGTCCCGGGTCTCCGACCTGCAGGCGCGGATCCAGGTGCCTGCCTGGGCGCTGTCCGAGTGGTGATCGCTGGCCGTATACACACCGGTTGACCGCCAGCAGCTGGAGGAATTCCTTTCCGGCTACCCGGTAGGCGAACTGGTCGCCTTCGAGGGCATCCGCGCTGGCATCGTCAACAGCAACTTCTTTGTGGCCACTCGGGGCGGCCGTCATGTCCTGACCCTGTTCGAGACCCTGTCATCCGGGGAACTCGACTACTTCCTGTCTCTCACCGAGCACCTGGCCGCGCACGGGATTCCGTGCCCGGCGCCAATACGCGATAGCTCCGGGAATGCACACGGCATCCTCAACCAGCGACCGGCGGCGTTGCTGGTGCGTCTGCCCGGGGCGAGCGTACTGGCGCCGGGAGAGGTCCACTGCGCGGCGGTAGGCGCCTTGCTGGCACAGTTGCACCGGGCGGGACGGGATTTTCCGCAACGGCGGGAAAACGCCCACGGTAGTGAGTGGCGACAACGCATGTGCCGGGAACTGGTTGGCCGCCTTTCGCCGACCGAGAGCGAGTTGCTGGAGTGGGCCCTGCGGCGTGCCCGGGAGATACCGGCTCTTCCCGGCGGCGTGATTCACGGCGATCTGTTCCGCGACAACCTGCTGTTCGAGGACGATGCGGTGAGCGGGGTGCTGGATTTCTATTTCGCCTGCGACGAGATACTGCTGCTGGACGTGGCCATTGCGGTCAATGACTGGTGCGCATTGGCCGATGGCAGCCTCGATGCGCCGCGGGTGCGGGCGCTGCTCGGCGCTTATGCCGCCGGGCGAATGCCCGGGGCAGCGGAGCGAAATGCCTGGCCGGACCTGTTGGTGGCAGCGGCGTTGCGTTTCTGGCTTTCGCGGCTCTATGACCGGACCTTTCCCCGGGACAGTGAACTGGTGCCGGAGCGGGATCCGGTGGAGTTCCGGCGGCTGCTGGCCTGGCAGCGGGATCACCGTGAGGCGACGCAATCCCTGTGGGATGGCATCATGTCGGCATGAAAGTCTTTGTCGCGCTTGCGCTTGGCGGCGCCCTGCTGGCGAGTGCCACCGCAGAGGCAGCGCAGATTCGTTTTTACCGCATTAACGACAAGGGCCAGCTCTTCGATGTGCGTTTTGTGCCCGGCGCGAACGATCCCGGTTGCCACAGTTTTCCCGCTGCGCGGCGGGTGCACCGCATTGCGGTGGTCGGCTTCCGGCACTGCCGGCTGTTTTCCGAGCGCGGTTGCAAGGCGGGCACGGAAATGACCGCCCTTTGGAAAAACCGGCCGGACAAGGCGAGCCAAGAACTGACCCCGGGTTCGCGCTGGTATCTGCATGCCACCGAGAACCGGAAGTTGGCGTCCTTTCAGTGCGAGGAGTAGCGGCATGACCGCGGTGTATTTCGGTGAAGCCCTGGGCCGTTATGGCTTTGGCGATGGGCATCCCTTCGGGCCGGACCGGCTCGCCGCCTTCTGGGCCGAGACCCGCCGGCGCGGACTCGACAAGCAGGCCACGGTGCTGGAACCGGTGATGTGCGAGGAGTCCGACCTGACACGCTTTCATACCCCCGGCTATGTCAGCCGGGTCCGGACCCTGTCCCGGGAAGGCGTCGGCTACCTCGACACCGGGGACACTCCGGCGGTGCGGGGCATCTACGAAGCCGCCGCCAACGTGGTGGGCAGTGACCTCGATGGCCTGCGGCGCATCCTGGCGGGTGAGGAGCGGCGGGTGTTCGTGCCCATCGCCGGGCTGCACCATGCGCGCCGCGACAGCGCGGCGGGTTTCTGCGTGTTCGACGATATCGGCGTGCTGATCGAGACCCTGAAACAGGAACACGGCTTCGAGCGCATCGCCTACGTGGATATCGACGCCCATCACGGCGACGGGGTTTTCTATGCCTACGAATCCGACCCCGGAGTCACGGTGGCGGACATCCACGAGGACGGACGTTACCTGTACCCGGGTACCGGCGCAGCCGACGAAACCGGCACCGGGGCGGGCGAAGGCAGCAAGCTGAATTTCCCCATGCAGCCGGGCTGCGACGATTCCGCTTTTCACCAGGCCTGGCCGCAACTGGAAGAATTCGTGCGCGCTTCCCGGCCGCAGATCATCCTGCTGCAGGCCGGGGCCGACAGCGTGGCCGGCGATCCCATCACGCACATGCGCTTCACGCCTGCGGCCCACCGCTACGCCACCGAGAGGCTATGCGCGGTGGCGGACGAATTCTGCAACGGGCGCATCATCGCCACCGGAGGTGGCGGCTACAACCGGCGCAACCTGGCGCTGGCCTGGAACGAAGTGCTGGAGGCGCTGCTGGCCAGCTAGTTGCCGTTGGCGCCTTCCGCTGGCGGCGGCGGAGCCATGTGCTCGTCATCCTGGGCGCGACCGCCACCGCCCCGGTTGCTGAATATGGACATCTCGTCCACGCCCCATTGGCCGTCGCCGTTCCGGTCCATCCGGCCAAAGCGGATGCGCGCCTGGTCCGCCTGCAGTTTGGTGAACTCCTCGCGGGTGAGTTGTCCGTCGTGATCGGAGTCCGCCTGGTCGAACTGGGTGCCGGCGCGGCTGCTGCGGAAGCTCACGAATTCTTCCTGGGACACCTGGTCGTCACCGTTGGTATCCATCTGGTGGATGATAAAGCGAGCGATTCCCTCCGGCGCCTGGGCGATGGCCTGGGTGCTGAGGGCGATGGCGGCGGCGGAGAGGATCAGGCGGGCGAACTGGCGGTGATTCATGGGAAATCCCTGGGGTTGGTGGTGGGTGGATAGGTTCAGCGGGAAGTCGTGGTAGGCAACGGCGACGGGCCGGTCGCGTTGACCGAATCCGCCAGTGGCCAGTGCCGGGAGGACCGCGCGGAATCCGGGTCCGGCTGGACCGGTGCCCGAAGCAGTCCGGCCAGATAGGAATCGGGAAGCCGGTGTTCCACCGCCCCGGCCACCACCAGCGCGTGGTACCAGTCCCAGGGCGGCAGCGCGGCGTCGATCCAGTGGTCCTCCGCCCGGTACAGCCAGGCGGTACAAGCACCGTATGCCGCGGCGTTAAGCTCCAGCCGGTCGCGGCGATAGCCGGCGCCCTCGAATTCGTCCAGGCGTTCCAGTTGCCCGGAATCCACCGCGTACAACACGCCAATCACCTGGTGTTGCGGCCGGCCGGTGAAATGGGCGTCGCACTTGGCGGAACCGTCCGCGCCGCGTTTATGAAAGGCCAGCCGGTGGCCGGGCAAGGTCGCCTGGCCGAGTGGTTCGCAGTGGCCCAGCCGTTCCTCGATGCGCGCCCGAAGCATGTTGGAACCGTAGGCGAAGTAAGGGGTCATGGCGGACCCCAGTGTAGGGGCTTGTGCGGGTACGGGCCAGCACCGGCGGGGCGCGCTACCATGCGGGGGACGGAATCGTCCCCACGGAGACCAGCAATGAAGTTCTACAATTTTCCCGGTGCCCCCAGCCCGCGGCGGGTGCGTATTTTCCTCGCGGAGAAGGGCGCCAGCGTGGAAACCGTGAGCGTGGACATGCGCGCGAGGGAGCAGCTTTCGCCGGCCTTCCGTGCCCGCAATCCGCGTTGCACCCTTCCGGTACTGGAACTGGATGACGGCAGTTTCCTGTTCGAGACCGTGGCCATCTGCCAGTACCTGGAGAACGTCTTTCCGGAGCCCAACCTCATGGGACGGGATCCGAAAGAAATGGCCCAGGTGCTGATGTGGAACCGGCTCATCGAGGCGGACGGATTCGACGCGGTGGCCGAGGCGCTGCGCAACAGCGTGCCCGGGCTTGCCGGGCGCGCCCTCACCGGGCCCCGGGAGCACGCCCAGATCCCGGAACTGGTGGAACGGGGGCGGCTGCGGGCCGGCGACCTGTTCGCGGAACTCGACCGGCAGCTCGCGGATCGCGAGTTCCTGCTCGGGGACCGGCTGCTGCTGCCGGATATCACCGCGCTGGTGGTGGTGGACTTCGCCGCCCGGGCGAAGATCCGGGCACCGGAGCAGCTTGGCAACCTGTCTCGCTGGCACGCCGCGATGTCCGCCCGGCCCTCGGCCGCCGCCTGAGGGTTGCCCCGGGGCGGGATTTGACCGGGGGACAAGGTTTACCCTAAGGTAAACCAATGTCCGCTCCCTACACCATCTCCCAGCTGGCCGGTGAATTCGGCGTCACGCCCCGTACGCTGCGTTTTTACGAATCCCACGGACTACTGGCGCCGGAACGCGTGGGCACCCGCCGGCTGTACGCGGAGCGTGACCGGGTGCGCCTGCGCCTGACCCTGCGAGGCAAGCGAATTGGCTTCAGTTTGGCGGAGATCAGGGAAATTATCGACATGTATGACCCGGATCGGGAGACCCAGGACGACCAGTTGCGGCTCCTGCTGCAGCGCATCCGCGGCCACCGCCAGGCCCTGCTGGAGCGCCAGGCGGATCTCACGGCGACCCTCGCGGCAATGGATGACATCGAGTCCCGCTGCCTGGAGCAACTCTCCGGGAAACACCAACAAGCTTGACGTTAACGTAAACGTTAGATAACGTGGTCCGCCCCTTTTGCCGCGCAGAGGAGCTTTTCCATGGGCCTGGCAATTCCGGACTTTCAACTGGGCGAGACCGCCAAGCTGTTGCGCGAGGCGGTACGGGATTTCGCCGCCGCCGAGATCGCGCCCCGGGCGGCGGAGATCGACGCCAGCAATACCTTTCCCCGGGACCTGTGGCCCGCCCTCGGCGGCCTGGGCCTGCTGGGCATCACGGTGGAGGAGGAACTTGGCGGATCCGGCATGGGTTACCTGGAACACGTGGTAGCCATGGAGGAGATCTCCCGCGCCTCCGCCTCGGTGGCCCTGTCCTACGGCGCCCACTCCAACCTGTGCGTCAACCAGATCCGCCGCAATGGCAATGACGCCCAGCGGCGCAAATACCTTCCGGGCCTGATCAGCGGCGAGCACGTGGGGGCGCTGGCCATGAGCGAGACCGGCGCGGGCTCCGACGTGGTGGCCATGCGCCTGAAGGCGGAGGCCCGCGACGGCGGCTTCGTCCTCAACGGCACCAAGATGTGGATCACCAACGGCCCGGATGCGGAGGTGCTGGTGGTCTACGCGAAGACCGACCCGGATGCCGGCTCCCGCGGCATCTCCGCGTTCGTGATCGAAAAGGACATGCCGGGTTTCCGTACCGCCCAGAAGCTCGACAAGCTCGGCATGCGCGGCTCCAACACCTGCGAACTGATCTTCGAGGACTGCCAGGTACCGGCGGAAAATCTGCTCGGCGAGTTGAACCGGGGAGTGGCCGTGCTGATGAGCGGGCTGGACTACGAGCGGGTGGT
>JAJDOE010000065.1 GCA_022340345.1 Gammaproteobacteria bacterium | reverse complement strand
TGATCCGTTTTGAGTACGTGAACAGCGCGCGGGAGTTACAGCTTGAGGCTGGCTCCCGGGAAGCGAAGGCGCTGTTGGATCGTATCTCGTGAAGGCCGCTGCTGCATGCCGGGTACTGGTGCTGGCGCTGCTTCTGCCGGCGGCAGCCGTCGCCGATGTCTCGGTCAACAACCTGCGTCTTTGGCGCGCCCCCGATAAAACGCGCATGGTCTTCGATATCAGCGCGCCGGTACGGTACGAGTTACTGCCCTTGCTGGCGAATCCAGACCGCCTGGTGCTGGATATCCGGGACGCGCGGCTGCTCGGGCCACTTCCGCGGCTGGCGGGCACCGGACCGTTCGTACGTGGAGTGCGCAGCGGTGTGCGGGATGGCGGGCATACCCTGCGTATCGTGCTGGACCTGAAGAAACCGGTTCTGCCGCGTACCTTCGTTTTGCCCCCCAACAAACTGTACGGCCACCGGTTGGTGATTGACCTGCATGACCAGATCGTCGCGCGGCCCGCCACTCCGGCGCCGCCGCCGGGAGATCCGGGGCGCCCGCTGGTCATTGCCATCGACGCCGGCCACGGCGGTGAGGACTTTGGCGCCAGCGGCCGGCGCAACACCCGCGAGAAAGACATCGTTCTGGGGGTGGCCCGGGAGCTGCAGGCGCTGGTTGACGCGCGCCCGGGCATGCGCGCGCTGATGACCCGCAAGGGAGATTATTACATCAGCCTGGTCCGGCGAGTCGCCATCGCCCGTCAGCAACACGCGGACCTGTTCGTATCGCTGCACGCGGATGCATTTCGCAAGCGCTCGGTGCGTGGTTCCTCCGTATACGCCCTGTCCCAGCGCGGAGCGTCCAGCGCGCTGGCAAAAACCCTGGCGGACAAGGAAAACGCCGCCGACCTGTACGGAGGTGTTTCCCTGGGCGACAAGGATGACCTGTTGGCCAAGGTGCTGCTGGATCTTTCGCTGACGCAAACCATTAACGAAAGCCTGGTGTTCGGTGGTGATGTGCTGGCGGAGCTTCGGCATCTCGGTCCGGTTCATATTCCGCGGGTGGAGCAGGCGGGATTCGCGGTGCTCAAATCGCCGGACATTCCGTCGATCCTGGTGGAGACCGCGTTCATCTCCAATCCCCAGGAAGAAAAGCTGCTGCGCTCTGGCAAGCACCAGCGCAAGCTCGCCCAGGCAGTGTTCCGCGGAATTGAGCGTTACATTGGTCGTGGCAATACCCGGCAGGTAGCGGCGCTGGGAAACGCCCGCCAGCATACGGTGCGTCGAGGCGAGACACTCTCGCAGATTGCGGCGCGCTATCGGGTAAGCGTAAATGCCCTTCGGTCGGAAAACGCCGTAACCGGCAACTACCTTCCGGTTGGCAAGGTGCTGCGTATTCCGGGCGCGGGGTTGTAGGCTCGTGGCGGGGATCCGGCGCCTGGACGACGTACTGGTAAACCAGATCGCCGCCGGCGAGGTCATCGAGCGGCCCGCCTCGGTACTCAAGGAACTGCTGGAAAACGCCCTCGATGCGGGGGCGCGGCATCTGCAGATCGACCTGGAAGGAGGCGGCACGCGCCTGATCCGGGTGCGCGATGACGGTGGCGGGATTCCCGAGGGCGAATTGCCGCTGGCCCTGGAGCGCCACGCCACCAGCAAACTGGAGGGTGGTGACCTGCAGCGCATCGCCACCCTGGGGTTTCGCGGAGAAGCGCTTCCGAGCATTGCCTCGGTGTCGCGTTTCCGGCTGTTATCCCGAACGGCAACACAGGCACACGCCAGCGAGATCCGCGTGGAAGGTGGCAGGCTCAGCGCGCCACAACCGGCAGCGGGACCGGTGGGAACCCTGGCGGAGATGCGCGAACTGTTTTTCAATACGCCGGCGCGGCGCAAATTCCTGCGCAGTGAGACTACCGAACTTCACCATCTGGACGACGTGGTGAAACACGTGGCGCTGACGGATCCGGGCCTGACCCTCAACCTGAGTCACAACGGCCGCCCGCTGCGCCAGTTGGCGGGAGCGGATTCTGATGTCGGCCGGGAACGGCGCATCGCCGACGTGCTGGGTGCCGACTTCCTGCGCCACGCCCTGCGCTTCGACCACCAGCGGGGTGGACTGGTCCTCGGTGGCTGGGTTGCTGCACCGGGGTACTCCCGCGGACAGCGGGACATGCAGTATTTTTTCGTCAACGGGCGACTGGTGCGCGACCGCATCGTGGCGCACGCGGTGCGGCAGGCATTTGGCGACGTGTTATTTCACGGCCGCCATCCGGCGTTTGTGATTTTCCTGGAGCTGGCCAGCGAGCTGGTGGACGTCAACGTGCACCCGGCCAAACACGAGGTGCGTTTTCGCGAGGCTCGCATGGTGCACGATTTCGTGTTCAGCGGCCTGAAGGCGGTGCTGGGGGAAACCCGTGCCGGGATCGCCCAGACTTCGGCGCCATTGCCCCGGGATCGGGGCCAGGCGCAGGCGGGGCTGGCATTCGGTGGCGCAGGCGCGGTTCAGGTCGCGGGGAGTTGGCCGGCGGGAGACGCCGTCCACGAGGCGCTGCCGGCAACCGGCGAAGGCGAGGCGCCGCCGCTGGGCTACGCCCTGGCCCAGCTGCACGGGGTTTATATTCTCGCCCAGAACGCCTCCGGCCTGGTGCTGGTGGACATGCATGCCGCCCACGAACGCATCCTGTACGAGACCCTGAAGGAACAGGCGACCGGGAATGCCCACAGTCAGCCGCTGCTGGTGCCGGCGGTGGTATCCCTGAGCGAATCGGAGCTGCGCCTGGCGCAGGAGCATGCCGGGTCATTGGCGGAACTGGGCGTGGAGCTGGATGTGCTGGGGCCGCAACAGGTGGCGGTGCGGGCGGTTCCGCCCATGCTCGATGGTGGAGATACCGCGAGCCTGGTGCGAGACGTGCTCGCCGACCTGGAGCGGCTGGGCGCCAGCCAGGCGGTGGAAGAACGACGCAACCAGTTGCTGGCAACCATGGCCTGTCATGGTGCGGTACGCGCCAACCGGCGGCTCACCATTCCGGAAATGAATGCCCTGCTGCGACAAATGGAGGAGACCGAACGCAGCGGGCAGTGCAACCACGGCCGCCCCACCTGGGTGCAGATTCCGCTGGCAGAGCTGGATACCTGGTTCAAACGAGGTCAGTAGGCCGTGGGAATCTACCGGCAGTACCTGCTCCCGCATTTGCTCGACCGGACCTGCGCCATGAAAACCAGCACCCGCCAGCGTCAGCGGGTGGTGCCGCGAGCCCGTGGAGCCGTACTTGAGGTCGGTTTCGGCACCGGTCTCAATCTGCCCTGGTATGCCGCGGATTCGGTTGAACGACTGTGGGCATTGGAGCCCTCCGATGAGAACTACGCGCTGTCCGCCGCGCGTCGCCGCCCGGTGGTATTTCCCATCGAGCACCTGCGCTGTGGCGCCGAACAAATTCCCCTCGAAAATGCCAGCATGGACTCGGTGGTGGTGACATTCAGCTTGTGCACTATCCCGGATACTCAGCGAGCCCTTTCGGAAATGCGACGGGTGCTTCGTCCGGGTGGCGCCTTGCTCTACTGCGAGCATGGGCGAGCACCGGATCCGCGATTGCGCCGCTGGCAGCGACGATTGACGCCACTGTGGAAGCGAGTCGCCGGCGGCTGTCATCTGGATCGCGACATTCCGGGCCTGATCGCATCGGCGGGATTTCACCTGGAAAAAGCCGACGGTCGTTTTCTGCCGGGCTGGCGCCCGGCCAACTACCACTACTGGGGCACCGCGCGATGAGGACGGTCCTCTGTTGGTTGCGGTGGTTGCTGAGTGGATCGGGGGCCGGGGTGCAACCCGGGGGCTGACTACCCGTGGCGGCTACCGGGCAGGCCCGGCGGCCCCGACGTCAGCCATCCGCGGCACTTGCTTCGTCCAGCAGGGTGATCCAGTGCTGCACGGGCGTCGCGGTGCCGGAGCGCAGGTGCATCAGGCAGCCGATGTTGGCGGTGGCGATGCGTTCGGGTCCGGCCTGTTCCAGGTTGCGTAGCTTGCGTTCGCGTAACTGGCCGGCAAGGGCCGGCTGCAGCAGCGAATAGCTCCCGGCCGAGCCGCAGCATAGGTGGGCCTCGGCCACCGGCACCAGTTCATAGCCGGCCGCCTCCAGGATTCCCTCCACCTTGCCCCCCAGCCCCATGCCGTGTTGCAGGGTACAGGAGGACTGGAAGGCGACGCGGCCCTTGCCGTTGGCCGGCAAACGGGCGGGGTCGGCCTCCAGCACCGCTTCGCTGAGGTCGCGCACCGCCGCGACGAAACGTCGCGCCGGTTCCCGGTAGGTGGAATCGTCTTCCAGCAGCTCCGCGTAAGATTTCAGGAACACGCCGCAGCCGCTGGCGGTGGAGACCAGCCGGAGATCACCGTGCTCGATGCGCGGCAGCCAGTGACCCAGGTTGGCGCGTGCCTGGCGACGGGCGCGCTCGGGATCGCCGGTGTGGTAGGCCAGCGCGCCACAGCAGCCGGCGGCGCCCTCGCAGTCCGTGTTCAGGCGGGCCAGCACCCGTTGCGCGTGCTGGTTGATTTCCGGACTCATGGCCGACTGTACGCAACCGTCGTGCAGCAAGACGCGCCCTGCGCCCGCCGGGGCTGGCTCCGGCGGCGGTGCAGGCTGACGTCGCAGCTGGCGGTTCATGCCGGCGGGTAATAGTGGCGAGGCCAGGCGACCCAGGGTCGTGACCAGAGATACCAGCCGTGGACTGCCCAGGCCGTGTACCAGCAGCGCATTGCGCAGCCGCTGCCACAGCGGGCGCGGCGCCACCCGGTCCAGGTGTTCCCGGGCCACGTCCACCAGTTGTCCGTAGCGGACTCCGCTGGGACAGGTGGTCTCGCAATTGCGGCAGGTGAGGCAGCGATCCAGGTGCAGCCGGGAACGGTCGCCGTCGGATTCGCCCTCCAGCAGTTGTTTGATGAGATAGATGCGCCCCCGGGGTCCGTCCAGTTCATTTCCCAGCAACAGGTAGGTAGGGCAGGTTGCGTTGCAGAAACCGCAATGCACACAGTTGCTCAGCGCTGCGTTGGCCCGTTGGCCAGCGGGCGTATTCAGAAATTCCTGGGGCAGGCGGGACTGCATTACGATCATTGCTCCGGGTACATCCGCCCCGGGTTGAGAATCCCGGCGGGGTCGAATTCCGCCTTGAGGCGCGCGTGCAGGCCGGCGAGTGCGGGCGGGAGCGGCTCAAAGCGCTGGTTTTCGGGATTGCCGTCGCGGGCGCGAAACAAGGTGGCATGCCCTCCGATTCCGTTACTGGCGGCACGGATCGTAACTGCGTCGGCGTCGCTGGCAAGCCAGCGCAGGGCCCCACCCCAGTCGATCAGCGAATCCCCGGGCAGATCCAGCAGCGGGGCAGCCGGAGCCACCGAGATGCGCCACAAATCCCGCCCGGAACCGAAGAACGCATGCCCCTGGTCGCGCAGCGAATCCCAGAAGGCGGTGTCGTCATCCAGGGGTTCGCCGCCGATGTCGGCGGCAGCCTTGTCCACCGCGCTGGCGGCGCCGGCGATACGCACGAACAGCTGGCCGTCCAGGTGGCAGGCGGCGGAGATCGGCAGCGGCCGGGTGTTCCAGCCGGCGAGGCGCGCCAGGGCATCCGCCGGCGTGAGTTCCAGTACCTGGGTGGAGCAGCCGGCGTGACGGGGCAGCACCTTCAGGGAAATCTCCAACAGCACGCCGAGTGTGCCCAGGGCGCCGCAC
>JAJDOE010000171.1 GCA_022340345.1 Gammaproteobacteria bacterium | reverse complement strand
TGGATCATTGCGCGTTTCTACCTTTTCTGGCGGACAACCTGTTTGGCGCCCTGGAACAGCCGCTGCTGGTGCACGGTCAGCCACGTACCGTGGACGCGCTGCGAAAACACCTGTTCAACTGGGTCATGTGGCCGGATTTCTGTGACCTGCCGTCCCGCAGCAACCCGGTGATGCGGCTGCTGGAGATGTCCCCCGGCAGCACCCTGACGGTGGATGGCCGGGATATCGAGATGATCGAGGTCAATCACATCGTGCCGGGGGTGGGTTACCGGGTGCAGAGCGAGACCGGCTGCTTCGCCTTTACCGGCGACACCACCAACCATGACAATTTCTGGAACGCCCTCAACGCCCACGACAAGCTCGATCTGCTGATCTGCGAGGTCGCCTTTCCGAACTCCCTGGAAGACCTGGCGCGTCGTGCGGGCCATTATTCGCCGCGCCTGCTCGCGGAAGACCTGGCCAAGCTGCGGCACGTTCCGAAGATCTGCCTGTCCCATCCCAAGCCGGGGCAGGAGGCGGTCATCCTCGGCGAGTGCCGGGAGTCGATCCCGGATCGCCGCATGCGCATGCTGCGTCATAACGAGGAATTCTCTTTCTGAAACGCCGCATGAGTCGCCAGGTCCTCATCGTGTCCGATACCCATGCCTTTCTGGATCCGCGCATCGCGGAGTTGGGGCAGGGCTGCGACCTGGCGATTCATGCCGGAGATATCGGGTCCATCCAGGTGCTGGACGAACTCAAGCGGATCTGCGGGGAAGTCTTTGCGGTACGCGGCAACAACGATGTGCGCGCCAAGTGGCCAGCGCGCGAACAGGCCGCGTTGCCGGGTCTGCCCTGGGATCTTGAAATCGATTTGCCGGGCGGAATCCTGGGGCTGGTGCACGGCCACAAGGTCTGGGATCTGAGCGACCGCCACGGGCGCCTGCGCGGCCAGTTTCCCGGCGCCCGCGCGGTGGTCTACGGCCACAGTCACACCCAGTGCGTGGATTCCGGTCAGCAACCGTGGGTGCTCAACCCCGGTGCCGGCGGCCGACAACTGACCCGGAGCGGACCGGGCTGCCTGGTGCTGCACGCCGGGATACGGGACTGGCACGTGGACAGTCACCGCTTCGATCCCTTGCCCGCACGCGCCCATGGCGAGTGAGCTCATCAAGGCAAGGCGCCGCCTGCTGCAGGCCACCCAGCGTTCCGCCGCCAAGGCGGGAGTCGCCTTCGACGGGCGCAGTCAAGCGGGGATGGAAAAACTGGTGCACACGGCGCTCCAGCGCATGCGCACGCAGAACATGCTGGAGGACGAGACGCGCCTGCAACTGGCGGAAGGCAACCTGCGCCGGGTGGTGGATGCCATGGCCAAGCGCTCGGCCATCACCGGTTCTTTTCCCATCGCCGACGTGGAGTGCCTGGAGATCAGCCTCCAAAAGATGTGCCCGCTGTGGCCTTTCTGCTGAGAGAGCACCTGCGGCGGCCACTACCGCCGGCGCCGTCCGGTCCCGCCCGCCAACCGGGCAGTGAAACCGCGCCGGAGCCGCAGCGGGTGGACGCGGAGTCCCTGTCCGGGCTGTGCTGCCGGGCGTGCGGGATTCGGATTACGTACCCGGAGGCACGCATTGCCGTGGCCGGCTCCCATCAGCACCATTTCGTGAACCCGGGCGGGGCGAGCTTCCATATCGGCTGTTTTGACCGCGCCCCGGGCTGCCATGCCAGCGGCAAGGCGTTCCGGGAGTGGAGCTGGTTTGCGGGCTATGCCTGGCGGGTCGGTCTGTGTGCCGGATGCCGGGCGCACCTGGGCTGGCGCTACGAGTCCATGAATGCCGACGTTTTTTTCGGCATTATTGTGGCTCAACTCGCACCCTGTACCCACGCGGGCGACCCTGGCGCCGACGCGGCGCCCTGATGTATGTACGAAACGCACTTCGGTTTTAGCGAACGACCGTTTTCCATCGCCCCGGATCCGCGCTACCTCTACATGAGCCGGCGCCACCGGGAAGCGCTCGCGCACCTGCTGTACTCGGTGCAGGAGGGCGGAGGTTTCGTGCAGCTCTCCGGAGAGGTCGGCACCGGCAAGACCACCGTGTGCCGCAGCTTCCTGCAGATGGTGCCGGAAAACACCGACGTCGCCCTGATCCTGAACCCCCGCATTACGCAACAGGAACTGCTGCAACTGCTGTGCGATGAACTGGGCGTGAAGTACCCGGCCGGCACCAGCAGCTTCAAGGCGATCATCGACCGCCTGAACAAGCACCTGCTGGCTTCCCACGCCGCCGGAAGACGCACCCTGCTGGTGGTGGACGAGGCGCAGAACCTTTCGGTGAAGGTGCTGGAACTGATCCGCCTGCTCACCAACCTGGAGACCGATAGCGGCAAGCTGCTGCAGATCATCCTGATTGGTCAACCGGAACTGATCGAACTGCTCGAGCGCCATGACCTGCGCCAGCTCGCCCAGCGCATCACTGCCCGGTACCACCTGGAGCCCTTGTCCAGCGACGAGGTCGGGGAGTACATCGCCCATCGCATCAAGGTGGCGGGTGGCGCCGCGGACCCCAGCCTGTTCACGCCGGGCGCGCAGAAGGCATTGCATGCCCGGGCGGGCGGCGTGCCGCGGCTGGTGAACGTCATCGCCGACCGGGCGTTGTTGGGCGCCTGGACCGCCGGCGATCGCCGCGTTGACGCGCGCACGGTGCGCGCCGCGGCGGACGAAGTGCTGCAGGCCCGTGAGCACGGCCCGCGCCCGCCGCTGCCGCGCTGGCAGATCGCCTTGGGTGCCGTTGCGGTGGTGATGATGCTGGCGGTATTCGGCTGGTTGCTGGGGCGCGAGCCACCGGCGCCGGCCCCCGCCGCCGCTGGTGCGGTTGGCGAGCCGGTGACGCCGCCGGATTCGAGCGAGGCGGCACCGATACCGATCGCCCGGGTGCCGTTGACGCAGTTGCTGGAAGCGCGCGCGCCGCAGGAACCGGGACCGGCGATGACACGCCTGCTGGGTTACTGGGGAGTAAGCAGCGCCGCGGTCAGCGCCAGTTGCCGGGACGTTGGCCAGTACGGACTGGCCTGCCTGCGGGATGGCGGGACCCTCGCTTCGCTGGCACGCCTGGACCGTCCCGCGCTACTGACGCTGGCGGATGCCCGCGGCCGTCACTACTACGTGGTGCTGGCGGCGCTGGACGGGGAGCGCCTGGAGCTGGACCTGGACGGGCGCCGTGAAGTATTCAGCCGCGACGAACTCGACCCCGTTTGGTTTGGCCGTTTCCTGCTGCTGTGGCGGCGGCCGCCGGCGATGCGGGACCTGATTTCCCCGGGCGGGTCGGGGGCCGACGTGGACTGGTTGCGCGAGGTGCTGCACCGGCTGGGCCGGGAACCCGGCGAGGCGGGCACCGGGTTGGCCTTCGATTCGCGGCTGAAGCAGCGGGTAATGGATTTCCAGCGAGAGCGTGGCATCGTGCAGGACGGTATCGTCGGTGCGGAAACCGTTATCCACTTGAATTCCTTGCTGCACGGGAGGGATATTCCCCATCTCGCCCCGGTACCGGAGCCAGGCTGACAACATGTCTTTCATCCTTGATGCCCTGAACAAGTCCGAGCGCGAGCGCCGCCGGGCCAGCGCGCCAAGCCTGGAGACGCCCGTGGCGCACGCTTCCCCGGCGCGGCGCAGCGGATTTGTGTCGGGTCTGGCAGCCGGCGCGGTGGTGGCGGTAATGGCGGGAGCGGGCTGGTGGTTCTGGTCCGGCCCGGGCGAGCCTGCGATTCCGAGCGAACCCCTGCAAACCGGGACCCGGCAACGGAGCCGGCCCGAACCACCGGGCCCGCGCGCAGAACCCGTTCCGTCGCCGGCGACCGCCGCGCAAAGCGCGCCCGCAACCGGCGACGCGGGCGTGCCGGAAATCGTGCCGGCGCCTGATGCGACCCGGCCCGACCCGGCTCCCCGGGGGCTGTCACTCAACGTGCTCAGCTATTCCAGCGACCCGGCGAAACGCTTCGTGATGATCAACCTGCGGAATTACGGCGAAGGAGATCGCCTGCCGGATGGCAGCCGCATCCTGGAAATCCGCTCGGGGAGCGTGTTGCTGGAGCACGACGGCCGCGAACTGGAATTGCGGCCCTGACGGCAGCCCCATGCCGATCTACGAATTCTACTGTCCGGATTGCCACACGCTGTTCAGCTTCTTTTCGCGGCGCGTGAACACGGAGAAACAGCCCGACTGCCCGCGCTGCGGGCGCGCGGCGCTGGATCGACAGGTTTCGCTGTTCGCAATCTCGCGGGGACGGAAGGATGGTGACGAGGACCTGCCGGAGCTGGACGATGAGCGCATGGAGCAGCTCATGGGTTCGCTGGCCGGCGAGATGGACAGCGTGGACGAGGACGACCCGAAGGCGGTGGGCAGGCTGATGCGCCGCATCTACGACAGCACCGGCCTGAAGCTGTCGGAAAGCATGCGCGAGGCCATCGCGCGCATGGAGTCGGGAGAGGACATGGACCGCATCGAGGAGGATCTGGGCGATCAGCTCGACGGCGAAGACCCCTTCGCGGCCAGTGCATCGAAGGGGCTGCTGAACGATCTCAAGCGGCGTCTGTTGCCACCGCGGGTAGACGAGACCCTGTACGACCTGTAATGAAATTCGAGCTGCAACGGCTGGCGCCCGAGTCCGAGTTTCTCGGCTCGCTGGACAACACCGCGCTCGCCTGGCTCAACGCCCACTCCCAGGTCACCAGCCTGGCGCCCGGAGACCTGCTGCTGGAGGAGGGTGGTGACGAGCGCGCCATGTACCTGATCCTGGAGGGGCGGGTGCTGGTGTTCCGAAAATCCAAGCAGATCGCCGTGCTGGGTCCGGGCCAGACCCTGGGGGAGATGTCCCTGATTGACGAGAGGCCGCGCTCGGCCTCGGTGCGGGTGGAAGAACCGACCCGGGTGATTCGCTTCACCGCCGAGCACTTCTCCGCGTTCATGGCCCACAACCCGGCGGCGCTGACGGTGCTGCTGCGCACCCTGTCGCGGCGCATCCGGGCCGACCTGGAAATCATGTCCCGCGACCTGCAGCGCATGGGAATGCTTGCCCACGACATGCGAAATTGCCTGACCCCGCTGTCACTGGTGCAGAGCTTTCTCGAGGAGCTTGGGGAACAGCGCTTCGGGGATCGCGAGCTGGGGGAACGGCTGGCCACCAACATGTCACGCATTACGCGCCTCGGTGAAAACCTCGGTACGCTCATCCACCAGAGCCTGGACCGGGTGCGAAGCCTGGAACCCGAGCCCCAGCGCGAAACCTTCGACCTGTGCGGGGCACTGGGCGAGACCCTGGCGGAGTTGCGGGACCAACCGCCATTGCGGGGCGTGGAACTGGGTTTCGAGGCCCCGAACCGGCCGCTGGTGCTGCATGCCGATCGCTTCGGCTTGCAGAGCGTGCTGCAGAACCTGGTTCTCAACGCGGCGGTGGCGGTCGGCCCCGGTGGCACGATCCGGGTGGGCCTGCACGCCGACGGCGAGCGGGTCCAGGTGGAGGTCACCGACAACGGCCCGGGGGTGGACCCGGAGATTGTTGGCGACCTGTTCGTGGTGCCGGTCTCGACCCGCGGTGAGGGAACCGGCCTGGGGCTGGTGTCCTGCCGTGACGTCATCGAGGAACGCCATGGTGGGCGGATCGGCTACCGCGAGGACGATGGGAAGACCGTGTTTTATTTCACGCTGCCGCGCACGGCGGATGCCCGATGAGCGACAAAGCCCTGCTGCAGACCGAGCGACTGCTGCTGCGCCCCTTCACCGAGGACGACGCGGACTTCGTGCTGGAACTGGTCCATTCACCGGCCTTCCGGGAACAGCACGGCGAAAAGGGCGTGCACACCCGGGAGGACGCGCGGCGGTACATCCAGCGCGAGCTGGCGACCCGCCACGACGAGCGCGGCTTCGGACTGTATTGCGTGGAACGCCGGGCAGGCGGGGAGTGCATCGGCCTGTGCGGGCTGGTTTGCCCACCGGACCATTCCCACGCCAACCTGCGTTTCGCGTTGCTGGAGCGGCATCGCTCCCAGGGCTATGCGCTGGAGGCTACGCGGGAACTGCTGCGTTTCGCGGGGCGGAATCTCAAGGTGGAATTCTCGTTTGCCCTCCTCTCGCCGGGCAACACCAGCTGCCGCGACCTGCTGACGCGGCTGGGCTTTCGTTTCGAGCGGGAACTGCCGCTGCCGGGGGAAGAGCCGGTACACCTGTACGTGCCGGGAGAGTCCGACCCGTGACCGACCACCGCAAACGCCTGGCCTGGCTGTTCATTGGCTACGGCGGCGGGGGCATGTTGCTGCTGGTGGTGGCGGCACTGGTGGGCGGACCGGAGGCGGGCCTGGCGGGATTGCTGGCCTGGCCGCTGGCGCTGGCGCATGGGCTGGTGGCGCTGGCGGGCTGGCTGTTCCTGAAAGACCTCCGGGGTGCGAAGCCGGCGGCCTTTGTGGCGGCGGTGATTCTTCTCACCAGCGCGCCACTGGGGACCGTGATTGCCATCTACTACTTCTGGTACCTTTTGTTTTCCCGCTGACGGGCACTCGGCCCGCGAGGACGACCATGGTACTGCGACAGATTGTATTGCTGTGGGTCCTGCTGCTGGGTGGCCTGCCGCCAGGGGCCGTAGCGGCACCGGACCAGGCGGCGGTCGACGCGGCGCGGTTGTGGCTGGCCCGGACCGACGCCGGGCAATGGCGTGAGAGTTGGCAGGCCGGTGCGCAGTTGCTCCAAGCCAGCGTCGGCGAGCCCGACTTCAGCCGCAGCCTGTCCGCCGCCCGCGTGCCGCTCGGTGCGTTACGCAGCCGCGGGCTGGCCGAGGCCCGTCCCTACAAGGTGCTGCCGGGCGCCCCGGACGGTGACTACGTGGTGCTGAAATTCAACACGGTCTTCGAACACAAACAGGTGGCGCAGGAGACCGTCACCGTGGTGCGGGAGGCGGACGGTGTCTACCGCGTTGCCGGGTACTTCATTCGGTGAGGGCCGGCGCCCTGCTGGTTGCGGCGGCGGTGTCGCTTGCCAGCGGCGTCGCGCGGTGCGAGGCACTGGTCCGGATCGACACCCGCGCCGGAGTCAGTCAGGCCTTCCTGTTCCAGCCCCATTCCCGCGCCACCGCCAGCCTGATCCTGTTCGCCGGTGGTCACGGCAACCTGGGCCTGCACGAGGAAGGCGGCGAGCCGGGGATGGAATGGGGCCGCAACAATTTCCTGGTTCGCAGTCGCGAGAAGTTTCACGCCGCCGGATTCAACGTGGCGGTGGTGGACGCCCCCTCGGACCAGAAGTCCTCCGATGGCATGCTGTACGGATTCCGCACCGGCAAGCCGCATGTGCAGGACATCGATGCGGTCATCGCCTGGCTGCGCGCCCGCGCCGATCTGCCCGTCTGGCTGGTGGGCACCAGCCGCGGCACCGAGTCCGCGGCCTGGGTTGCGATCCACTCCCGGGCCTCGCCCGCCGGCCTGGTGCTGACCTCGTCCATGGGTGCGGAAAACCAAAAGGGCCGTGCGGTCACCGAGATGCCGCTGAAGCAGATCGCCATTCCGGTGCTGGTGGTGGCCCACGAGGACGACGAGTGCCAGGTCACACCGCCCTCGGCCGCCAGAACGATCGTGACCAAACTGAAGAATTCCCCACGGGCCGAACTGCTGATGGTACGCGGCGGAGGCAAACCGCAATCCCGGGCCTGCAAGGCCCTGTCCCCCCACGGCTTTCTCGGCATCGAGGATCAGGTGCTGCAGGCCATTATCGCGTTCATTCGCAGCGCGGGACCGGTGGGCCCCTGAGTCGCCGTCCCGGTTAGCGTCCCGTTCCGTCCAGCGGGCTCCGGACTCCGCGCCCACCACGGTTGAGTACGTGGGTGTAGATCATGGTGGTCTTTACGTTGCTGTGGCCCAGCAGCTCCTGCACCGTGCGGATGTCGTAGCCGGACTCGATCAGGTGCGTGGCAAAGGAGTGTCGCAGGGTGTGGCTGGTGACGCGCTTGGCCAGGCCCGCTTCCCGGGCTGCCCGGCGCACCGCGTTCTGGTGGCGGGAGCTATGCTGGTGGTGGCGCAGGCGAATGCCGCTGTAGGGATCCCGCACCAGGTTCGGGGATGGGAATACGAACTGCCACGGCCACTCGTTGGGCGCCGCGGGGTACTTGCGCGCCAGCGCGTGTGGCAGTGATACCCCGGGAGTCCCCGCCGCCAGGTCCTGCTCGAAAATTTGCCGGGCCGCTCGCAGCTGTTCGCTCAGGGGTTCCAGCAAGCGCTGGGAAAGCAGCGTGACGCGATCCTTGCCGCCCTTGCCGTCGCGCACCGTGAGCTGACAATAGTCGAGATCCACGTCGCCGACCCGCAATCGCAGCGCTTCGGAAATACGCAGCCCGGAGCCGTACAGCAGCGAGATCACCAGCCAGGACGGCTTCGGCACACGGGCCAGCAAATCCCGCACTTCCTGTCGGGTAAGTACCACCGGCACCCGCGGGCGCCGCCGGGAGCGTGTGATATTCTCCAGAAAAGGAAGCTCGACCCCGAGCACAGACTTATAAAGGAAGAGGAGGGCATTGAGTGCCTGGTTCTGTGTTGAGGGAGCCACCTGGCGATCCACCGCCAGGTGGGTCAGGAAGTCCTCGATCTGCTTCGCCCCCATCTCCCGGGGATGCCGTTTGCCGTGAAAGAGAATGTAGCGGCGAATCCAGCCTATGTACGTCTTTTCCGTGCGGTATGAGTAGTGCCCGGCGCGCAGTGTGGCGCGGACCTGGTCGAACAGGCGCGGTTTCGACATTCCGACCTCCTTGTCGCGCTATGTCGTTGTTCGTGACTATTTATTCGAAATTGTTCTTGATAATCAAGGACCCCGGAATGCTATACCGTCCGTATTGCGAACAGTTCGCAATTATCAACAACCCAATTAATAGTTAGATGAAAACGGGC
>JAJDOE010000167.1 GCA_022340345.1 Gammaproteobacteria bacterium | reverse complement strand
AGCGCAACACTGGCAGTGTTGAGGTCGGCGGTTCGATCCCGCCTGGCTCCACCAATCACCGTCCCCATCGTCTAGTCGGCCTAGGACACCGGCCTTTCACGCCGGCGACAGGGGTTCGAATCCCCTTGGGGACGCCATTTTTCGCGTCCGCCGCGTGTGACCCGAAACAGTCATGGTAATCAACGGGTTGGCCGCATCATTTAAAATGCAGCACAAGCCGGATTCCCCGGTGGACTGAACAGGGCGCAGCGGCATGCAAATCGAACAGACCGGTCTCGACGGGGTGGTGATTCTCAAGCCCCGCGTCTTCAGCGACGACCGGGGTTTCTTTCTCGAGTCCTTCAACCAGGGCACCTTCACCGAGCTGGGCCTGCCCGGCGAGTGGGTGCAGGACAACCACTCATTTTCCTCCCGTGGTGTGCTGCGTGGCCTGCACTACCAGTACCCGCAATGGCAGGGCAAGCTGGTGCGCGCCATCTTCGGTGAGATCTTCGATGTGGCGGTGGACATCCGACGCAATTCGCCCAGCTTCGGCAAGTGGTACGGGGCGGTGCTGTCGCGGGAGAACCAGCAGATGCTGTATGTCCCCGCGGGCTTCGCCCATGGTTTTTGCGTGTTGTCCGATACCGCCGACGTGCTTTACAAGTGCACCACCCCGTACGCCCCGGAGCAGGATCGCTGCATCCTGTGGAACGACCCGGACATCGGGATCGCCTGGCCCATCAAGAACCCGGTGTTGTCGGAAAAGGACCAGAAGGGCGCGTTGCTGAAAGACGTCGTACTCGACGGAACATGAAGATCCTGCTGTTCGGCCGTAACGGGCAGGTCGGCAACGCGCTGGGCACGCGCCTGGCCGGAACCGAACTCATCGCCATCGATCGCGAGGAAGTGGACCTGGCGGATGCGGCGGCGACCGCGCAAGCGGTCCGCGACAGCGGTGCCGAGGTGGTCATCAACGCGGCGGCCTATACCCAGGTGGACCGGGCGGAACAGGAAGAGGCGCTGGCCACCGTCATCAACGCCGATGCGCCCGGGGTCATGGCGGCCGCCTGCAAGCAGACCGGCGCGCGCTTCATCCACTATTCCACCGACTACGTATTCGACGGCAGTGGCACGCAGCCGCTGGGCGAGGACCAGCCGGTCTCTCCCCTGGGGGTATACGGCCGCAGCAAGCTGGCCGGCGAGCAGGCCGTGGCCGCAAGCGGCGCCCATGCGCTGGTGTTCCGCACCGCCTGGGTGTACTCCAACCACGGTCACAACTTTCTGCTGACCATGCTGCGGCTGGGGGCCGATCGCGACCGGCTCACGATCGTGAATGACCAGGTCGGCAGCCCCACCTGGGCCGGCGCCATTGCCGACGCCACACTGGCGGCGCTGGCGGCGTGGATGGAGGATACGGACCCCGGCCAGCGCGCCGGCACCTACCACCTGACCAACGCCGGGCAGACCAGCTGGTGGGGCTTTGCCCGCGCCATTTTCGACGGCGCCGGAATCAACGTGGACGTGCAACCGGTGTCCACCGCCGACTACCTGGCCGGCCAGACGCAAGCGGTGGCGCCGCGTCCCGCCTACTCGGTACTCAGCAACGCGAAACTGCAGCGCGTGTTCGGGGTGACCCTTCCGCCCTGGCAGGATTCTCTGGCCGCGTGCCTGGAAGAGGGTGGAAACGCCCACTGAGGTACTGGGCCCGGATGGCCCGCTGGCCAGCCGGGTCCCGGGCTTCGTGCCCCGGGATGGCCAGCAGGCGATGGCCGAGCGGATTGCCCGGACCATCGCCGATGGCGGGCGGCTGGTGGCGGAGTCCGGCACCGGCACCGGCAAGACCTTCGCCTACCTGGTGCCGGCGTTGCTGTCCGGGGCGCGGGTGGTGATCTCTACCGGCACCCGCAACCTGCAGGACCAGCTATTTCACAAGGACCTGCCGCTGGTGCGCGAGGCGCTGGGTCGCCCGGTGCGCAGCGCGCTGCTCAAGGGCCGTTCCAACTACCTGTGCCTGCATCGCCTGGAGATCGCCCGTGACGGCGCCGAGCCGGTGATGGCGGATCGGCTGGCGCGGCTGGCGGATTTCGCGCGCAACGATGCCGATGGGGATATCGCCGGGGTCACCGACATTCCGGAAGGCGACCCGGTCTGGCCGCGGGTGACGTCCACCACGGACAATTGCCTGGGCACCCGTTGCGACTACTACGACAAATGCTTCGTCAACCGCGCCCGCCGCGAGGCCCTGGGCGCCGAGCTGCTGGTGATCAACCATCACCTGTTCTTTGCCGACCTGGTGCTGCGCGAAGATGGCTTCGGGCGCCTGCTGCCGGGCGTAGATGCCGTCATCTTCGACGAGGCCCACCAACTGCCCGGCGTTGCCACCACCTATTTCGGTTCGACGCTCTCCGCGAACCAGTTGCTGGCCCTGTGCCGCGATGCCATCCACGAAAACCTGCGCGAGAAAAGCGGTATCGCCAACTTCGGCCCGCAGGTGGAAGGGCTGCGCAAGGCGATCCGGGATTTCCGCCTGGTCCTGGGTGATCCGCGGCGCGCTCCCCTGGAATCGCTGGGCGGGAATGCGGAATTCCGCTCCGCGCTGGAGACCCTGTCCGAACACCTGCACGCGGTCACCGGGCTGCTGGATGCCGCCGAGTCCCACGGCGAAGGGCTGGCCCAGTGCGCGCGCCGCGCCAGTGAGTACCAGGATCGCCTGGCGGTTATCACCGGCGAGGATTCCTTCGAGCAAGTGCGCTGGCTGGAGGTCACTCCGCACGGCTTCATGCTGCACGTCACCCCGCTGGATACCGCCCCGGCGTTCCGTGGCTGCCTGGATGAACAACCGGGGGCCTGGATCTTTACCTCCGCGACCCTGGCGGTGGACCGGCGCTTCGATCACTTCAGCATGCGCCTGGGGCTGGAGGACGCGGACACCGAGTTGTGGGAGTCCCCCTTCGACTACCCGCAGCAGGCGTTGCTGTACCTGCCGCCGGGGCTGCCCCAGCCGTCCCACCCCGCTTACACGGAAAAGGTGGTGGCCGCGGCGCTGCCGGTACTGCGCGCCAGCGGCGGCCGTGCATTCTTTTTATTTACCTCCCACCGCGCCCTGCGCGCCGCCGCGCAGATGCTCGACGACGGCGAATTCAACCTGCTGGTGCAGGGCGAGGCGCCGCGGGCGGAACTGGTGGAACGCTTCCGGGTGGCGGACCGCGCGGTGCTGCTGGGCACCGCCAGCTTCTGGGAAGGCATCGACGTGCGCGGCGAGGCACTGTCCTGCGTGATCATCGACAAGCTGCCGTTCGAGGCGCCCTCGGACCCGGTCCTGCGCGCCCGCGGCGCTGCCCTGGAGCAGGCGGGCATCAATCCGTTCCGCGCCTACCAGTTGCCCAACGCGGTCATCGCGCTCAAACAGGGCGTGGGACGCCTGATCCGCGACGTGTCGGACCGCGGGGTGATGGTGTTGTGCGACCCGCGCCTGAAGAGCGCCAACTACGGCCGCATCTTCCTGGACAGCCTGCCGCCCATGCGCCGCACCGCTGAGCTCGGCGAGGTGGAGGCATTTTTCGATGCCTGAGCCGGCCGGCAGAAAGATCCTGGCGGTGGAGACCGCCAGCGAGGTCTGCGGTGTTGCGCTGTGGATCAACGGCGAAATCCGCGAGCGTCGCGAGGAGCGGCCCAACCGGCATGCGGAATCCCTGGCGCCGATGGTGGAGGAATTGCTGGCGGCGGCGCAGTTGCGTCCGGCCCAGCTCGATGGCCTGGCGTTGAGCCGCGGGCCGGGTGGTTTCACCGGGCTTCGGGTGGGCGCGGCGCTGGTGCAGGGCATCGCCTGGGGCGCCGACCTGCCGGTAGCGACGGTGTCTTCCCTGCGGGTGCTGGCGCACGGCACGCCGGCGCCCCGGGTGCTGGCGGCCTTCGACGCCCGCATGGGGCAGTTGTACTGGGGCCGGTTCGAAGACTGTGGCGGTGAAACCCGCGGCGTCAGCGCGGAGCGGGTGAGCGTGCCGGGAGAACTGGAGCTTCCGCCCGGCGAGTGGCTGGCGCTGGGTTCCGGAATCGACCGCTACCTGGCGGAGTTGCCGCCGGCGATTCGCGAGGCGCACCGCGCCGGCTGTCAGCCCCGGGCGCCAGACCTGGCGGCGCTGGCGGCGATGTTGGCGGAATCGGAATGGGGCCCGGCGGATCGTGCCGTGCCGGTGTACGTGCGCGACGCGGTGGCCCAGGTTCCCGGCGGCGGCCGGGACTGAGCGGGGCGGCTACTGTGCGGAGGCGGCCGGCGGATCGGTGTCGACGCCGACGGTCTCCACCAGCTGCGGGCTGATGCGAACCCGGGTGACCGCGGTGCCGCGGGTCTGCAACACCTCCACCGGGTAACCGGCCAGCAGCAGGGTGGTCCCCGCGGTGGGGATGTCCTCCATGTGTTCCACGATCAGGCCGTTGATGGTCTTGGGTCCACCCATCGGCAGATCCCAGTCCATCTTGCGGTTGAGGTCGCGGATGTGAGCGGAACCGCTCACCAGGAAACTGCCGTCCTCCTCGGCGACAATCTCGTCCCCCATGTTGGGAGCGCTGCGGGTGAACTCGCCGATGATCTCCTCGAGGATCTCTTCCAGCGTGATCAGGCCCAAAAGGTCGCCGTACTCGTCCACCACCAGGCTGAAGCGAAATTGCCCGGCCTGCATGTCCTTCATCGCCTTCACTACCGAGGTGCCTTCGGCCACGAAGTGGGGCTCACGGGCAATGCTGAACAGCGCCGCTTCGTCGAATTCGTCGTCCCGGCTCAGGTGAAACACCCGGCGCAGGTGGACCACGCCGACGATGTTGTCGAGTCCGCCGCGCAGCAACGGCAGGCGCGTATGGTGCGCGGTAGCCATTTCCGTGAGCACGTCATCCCAGTCCTGCTCCAGTTCGATGCCCTCGATCTGGTTGCGCGGCACCATCAGGTCTTCCACGTTGATACTTTCCAGTTCCAGGATCTGCAGCAGCATGTCGCGGGAATCCACCGGCAGACGTGAGCCCGCCTGGCGCAGGGCGCTGCGCAACTCGTCGGCGGAGAGTCGGTGGCGGCGGCCGGACAGGGAGATGCCGAGCAGGCGCAGGAAGCCGTTGGCGACCAGGGTCACGAGCCAGACCACCGGGTACACAACGGTCAGCAATGGCGCCAGGATGTGTGCGACCGGAAAGGCGATTCGTTCCGGGTACAGGGCCGCCACGGTCTTGGGCCCCACCTCGGCGAAAATCAACACCACCAGGGTCAGCGGAATGACCGCGAAAGCAATGGCGGCCTCGCCGAACAGCCGGAACGCGATCAGCCCCGCCACCGCCGATGCGGAAAAGTTGACCGCGTTGTTGCCGACCAGGATTACCCCCAGCAGCCGGTCCGGGCTGGCCAGCAGGCGCTGTGCGAGTTTGGCGCCTTTGTGGCCGGAATCCGCCAGATGACTGAGCCGATAACGGTTCAGGGCCATCATCGCGGTCTCGGAGGCGGAGAAGAAGGCGGAAAGGAGAATCAGCGAAACCAGGGCGGCGACGAGAACGCCAATGTGAACATCGTCCAAGGGACGGATCACCTCCTAACGAACGGGGCCGGGCAGTATAGCCCAGCGGGGGCGCCGGAATCAGCGGCCGAGCACGATCTCGAAAACGAACTTGGTGCCGAAATAGGCCAGCACCAGCAGGGAAAATGCGCCCAGGATCCAGCGCACGGCGCTGCGTCCCCGCCAGCCGCGTCGCCAGTGACCGACCACCAGGATGCCGAATACCGTCCAGGCCATCAGCGCCAGCACCACGTGGTGTGTGAAACGAAACGGCCGGCCGAACAACTCCTCGGAAAACAGGATGCCGCTCAGCAGCGTCAGGGTCAGCAGGCCAAAACCCAGGTGGATGAGCTGGAACAGCAGGCGTTCCATGGTCTCCAGCGACGGCAACGCGCCCAGCAACCGGCCCGCATGGTGATCCCGCAACTGGCGTTCCTGCCACCACAGCAGCAGCGCCTGCACCACCGCCACGCTGAGCAGCGCATACGCAAGCAGCGCCACCACCAGGTGCATCGCCAGGGCCGGGGTGAACTCCCGCGCCAGCGGCTGATCGCCGGGAAACAGCAACGCCAGCCCCAGAGCGATGCCGGTCACCGGGAAGATCACCACGCCGAGACTATCGGTCGGGCGCAGCGCGGTCAGCAGCAGGAACAGGCTGACCACCAGCCAGGTCACCAGGGCGCCGGCGGCGGTGAGAGCCAGGTTGATTTGCTGATCCGCGAACAGCAGTTCGGAAAGCCCGAGCCCGTGCAGGGCCCAGGCGAGCCCGCCCAGCGCGAGTACCCGGGCGTGCAGACCGGGCAGACCGCCGCGGTCTCCGCGCAGGTGTGTGCCCAGTATCCCGGTCAGAACCAGGTACAGGAGCACGGCCAGAAGTGAGCTTGCCAGGAACATGGAATCGGCGGCGATGATCGCATAAGTCGCAGCCCCCTGCTCGCGCGACCGGGTGGAAAATCACCGGGCGGCACCGCGGACCGGGGTGGGCGTTTTGCGTTGTAGCGTACCCGCAGCGAAGCCAGCGCCGGGTCGCCCCGGCCGGGGATGCCGACCAGCGGTCGGACACGTTCCGGTGTCGGCGCTGGCGCTTGTCCCGCGCATGCATTAACTTTTCCGTACCGCAGTAAACGGGTTTCCCAATTTCATGTTCGACCAGCTTCGTGACCGCCTGGACACCACGTTCAACGCCCTGCGTGGCCGTGGCCGGCTGACCGAGGACAATATCCGGGACGCCATGCGCGAGGTGCGCATGGCGCTGCTGGAGGCGGACGTGGCGCTGCCGGTGGCCAAGGCCTTCATCGAGCGGGTCCGGGAGGCCGCGCTGGGCCAGGAAGTGCTTGGCAACCTGAATCCCGGCCAGGCGGTGGTGGCCATCGTGCATCGCGAGTTGGTGTCCCTGATGGGCGAGGCCAACGAAACCCTGGCGCTGACCGCCCGCCCGCCGGTGGTGATCCTGCTGGCCGGCCTGCAGGGCGCCGGCAAGACCACCACCGCCGGCAAACTGGGCTGGTTCCTGCGCGATCGGCAACGCAAACAGGTGCTGGCCGCCAGCGTGGACATCTATCGCCCCGCGGCGATTGACCAGCTCGAACGCGTGGCCGACACGGCCGGTATCGATTTCTTCCGCGCCCCCGGCGATGACCCGGTGCGCATGGCCGGTGCCGCCCTGGAAGAAGCGAAGCGGCGCATGCACGACGTGCTGATCCTGGATACCGCCGGCCGCCTGCATGTGGATGAGGACATGATGGCGGAGATCCGCGCGCTCAACGCGGCCCTGCAGCCCACCGAGGTGCTGTTCGTGGTGGACAGCCTCACCGGCCAGGACGCGGTCAACGCGGCGCAGGCCTTTCATGACGCGCTGCCGCTTAGCGGCGTGATCCTCACCAAGACCGACGGCGACGCCCGCGGCGGCGCGGCCCTGTCGGTGCGCCAGGTGACCGGAACGCCGATCAAGTTCCTGGGTACCGGCGAGGGCATCGAGGCGCTGGAGCCTTTCCATCCCGAGCGCGTTGCCTCGCGCCTGCTGGGCATGGGCGATGTGCTCACCCTGGTGGAGGAGGCGGAGCGCAAGCTCGATCGCGGCAAGGCGAAGGAGCTGGAGAAAAAGCTGCGCAAAGGCAAGCAGATGGATCTCACGGACCTGCGCGACCAGCTGCTGCAGATGAATTCCATGGGCGGAATGGCCGGCCTGCTCAGCCACCTGCCGGGCATGGACCGCCTGGGCGCCGCCGCGCCGTCGGTGGACGACCGCCAGACCCGCAGCATGCTGGCCATCATCGATTCCATGACACCGTATGAACGCAACAACCCGGAGGAGATCCGTGGCTCACGCAAGCGCCGCATCGCCGCCGGTTCCGGCACCCAGGTGCAGGATGTGAATCGGCTGTTGAAGCAGTTCCAGCAGATGCGCAAGATGATGAAGCGCATGCGCAAGGGCGGCATGGCGAAGCTGGCCCAGTCCCTGGGCCGGCGCGGCGGGGGCGGACCCTTTGGGTAAGGGAGGTTCGGGTGCCGCCGCGATCGCGCTGTGCGCGGTGCTCGTGCTGGCGTCCTTCGGCACCGGTGCGCAGACCCGGCCGAAGCGAACGGGCGGTACCGTGCAGGACGGGGTGCGGGTGTGGAACCGGGCGCCGTCCGGGGATGGCATGGCGGCCTTTTACCAGGCCCGCGGGTTCCCGCCCGAGGCCATCGCCGAGATCCGCAGTCACTGCCTGCTCACCTTCGGCCTGCACAACCAGCGTGCGGACAAGATCTGGCTGGACCTGAAGCGCTGGCGTTTCCAGGGACCGGATGGCCGCGAACTGCAGCGGGTCAGCGAGGCCGACTGGCGGGTGCGCTGGAACCGGCTGGGCCTGGCTGCCGGCTACCGGGCGACCTTCCGCTGGACCCAGCTCCCGGAGCAGCGCGATCTGCATCCGGATGAGCCGGTGGGCGGCAACCTGGCCCTGCCGCGGGTGGACGGGCCTATCCAGGTGACCGCCCGGTTCGCCACCGGCCCCGCCGGCCAGGGCGACGACCTGGTGATCCGGTTCGAGCCGTTGCAATGCGGACCGGCCTGAACCGCCGCGCATGGCTGGCCGCCGCCGTGCTGGCGCTGCTGGCGCCGGCCGGGGCGCAGGCGGCGGAGGAAACCGGACCGCCTCCGGGGTTGCTGGTGGTGGATCCGCCACGCCCGGCGCCGGCGCTGGTACTGGCGGACATGGACGGCAAAACGCTGGATATCGCCGGGCTGCGCGGGCGCTGGGTGCTGGTGCATTTCTGGGCCAGCTGGTGCGGGCCCTGCCGCTTCGAGATGCCCACGCTGCAGAAAATGAGGCAGCAAATCCCCGAAGAGCGGCTGGCGATGGTGCTGGTCAACACTGCGGAGGACGAGGAGGCGGTATTTGCCTTTCTGGCGGTGACCGCCCCGGACCTGGAGTCGCTGCTGGACCCGGACGGCAGCGCCACCGGGCGCTGGTCGCCCCGGGGCCTGCCCGGCAGCTTCCTGGTGGACCCCGCCGGCCGGATCCGCTACCAGGCCCTGGGCGGGCGTTCGTGGGACAGCGCGGCGTTCCTGGCCTTTCTGCGCGGGCTCACGGGCCAGGGCGCATAGGCCCCCAGCGCTCCAAACGCTTGAATTCCTTTCCTTTCGATTCCCGGCGGGCTAGAATCCGCCGCCCGTTGGTCGGGTAGAGCCCGGCCGCGAACGTATTTCTATTTGAGGACGAATTTAACCATGGTGACCATTCGCATGGCCCGTGGGGGGGCCAAGAAACGGCCCTTCTACTACATCGTGGTCGCGGACAGCCGCCGCGCCACCACCGGACGCTTCATTGAGCGGATCGGGTTTTTTAATCCCTGTGCCGCCGGGCACGAGGAAAAGCTGCGCCTGGATCGTGAGCGCGTGCAGTACTGGCTGGACAACGGCGGACAGATGTCCGAGCGCGTTGCCCACCTGTTCAAGCAGGCTGGCGCCAACGCGGGCTGAGGTGCCGGATCCCGCCGGGGAGCAGGTCACCCTGGGTCGGGTGGGCGGTGCCTGGGGGGTGCGCGGATGGGTGCGGGTGCATTCCGACTGCCGTCCGCCGGAGAGCATTTTCAGCTACCCGGATTGGTGGATCGGCGAGCAGCGCTTCGCGCTGCGCGAGGGCAAGGCCCAGGGCAGTAGCCTGGTGGCCAGCCTGGAGGGCGTGGACTCCCGCGAGGCCGCGGCGACCCTGAAAGGGCAATACATTGCGGTGCCGTTGAGCGAACTGCCGGCGCCGCCGGCCGGTGAGTACTACTGGCGGGACCTGGTGGGCCTGTCGGTGGTTACCGCCGACGGGACCGGGCTGGGCGTTATCGAGCGCATGGTGGAGACCGGCGCCAATGATGTGATGGTAGTGCGCGGCGATCGAGAACGCTGGCTGCCGTGGATCCCGGACGTGGTCCGCCACGTGGACCTCGAGGCCCGGCGCATCGAGGTGGACTGGGACCCGGAGTTCTGAGGTGCAGATCGAGGTCGTCAGCCTGTTCCCGGAGATGGTGTCCGGGCTCGCCGGCCACGGCGTCGTCGGCCGGGCGCTGAAGGAAGGACGCGTTGCGCTGCGTTGCTGGAACCCGCGGGACTACGCGGAAGACGCTTACCGCAGCGTCGACGACCGGCCCTACGGCGGAGGCCCGGGCATGGTGATGCTGGCGGCGCCCCTGGAGGCGGCCCTCGGCGCGGCGCGGCAGCAGGCGCCGGCTGCACCGGTGATGTATCTCTCGCCCCAGGGACGGCGCCTGGAACAGGCACAGGTACAGGAGATTGCGAAACGTCCGGCGATCATTTTGCTGGCCGGGCGGTACGAAGGCATCGATCAGCGCGTGATCGAACGCCAGGTGGACGAGGAATGGTCCATCGGTGACTACGTGCTGTCCGGCGGTGAACTGCCGGCGCTGGTGTTGATTGATGCGGTGGCGCGGCAACTGCCGGGCGTACTCGGGAACCTGGATTCCGCGGAGCAGGACTCCTTTGCGGAGGGGCTGCTGGACTGCCCGCACTACACGCGGCCGGAGAGCCATGCAGGGCTGCAGGTACCGGAGGTACTGCTGTCCGGCAACCACGAGGCCATCCGCCGCTGGCGCCTGAAACAGGCGCTCGGACAGACCTGGCGCAAGCGCCCGGATCTGCTGGAAGGACGAACATTGAACAACGAAGAGCAGGCGCTGCTGGACGAATTTCTGGCCGCGCAGACCGAACAACCGGAGACAACGTGATGAAACATCCGATCATCGAAGAAATGGCACAAGAGCAGCTGAAGACGGGAATTCCCGACTTCTCTCCCGGCGACACCGTGATCGTCCAGGTGCGCGTGGTGGAGGGCGAGCGGGAGCGGCTGCAGGCCTTTGAAGGGGTGGTGATTGGCCGCCGTAACCGCGGCATCAATTCCGCGTTCACCGTGCGCAAGATTTCCTACGGTGAAGGGGTGGAACGTACCTTCCAGTTGCATTCGCCGATGATCTCCGCCATCCAGGTGAAGCGTCGCGGCGCCGTACGTCGCGCCAAGCTGTATTACCTGCGCGAGCTCACCGGTAAGTCGGCGCGGATTCGCGAGAAGATCTGAACCGGGCATTGCCCGGATCACAAAAGAGCCGCCCCCCGGGCGGCTTTTTTTGCGCTGCCCAAAGCGGGGCGCCGCGACATGCGGCACGCCCCCATCGCATTCGTTATAGTTCGTCGCTATGCCGCGCCCGACCCGCACCCATTACCGGTTCCTGTTGCTGGTTCTTTTTGCCGTCGCCACCGGTGGCGCGGCAGAAACTACCGCTGACGCGGACCCTGCCGAACGCATTCAGACCTACATCCGTGCCGGCGCCCCGGACCTGGCGCTGGAGATCGTGGACCGCTACCAGACCCCGGACCTGTTGCCGCTCGAGTGGATGCGCTGGGAACGGCTGCGGTTGTCCGTGTACACGGAACGCGAAGACTACGACGGCATCGTCGCCACCCTGGAGCGCGCGCCGGCGGACCTGCCGGCGGAGTTTCGCGAGGAACTGGTCAGTGCCGCCGCACGTGCCTACATCCAGGGCGGACATCCGGCCGCCGGGCGGGCGTTGCTCGCACGCTACCTGTGGGCGGACGGTTCCCTGACCGCGCCCCGCCGGGACTGGCGCGCATTGGTGGTGCGCAGCTACCTGGCGGAGGACGCGGTGCAGGATGCCCTCACGGCAATGCATCGGTTCCAGGCGGAGTTCCGGCCCAGTTCGGAGAGCTGGCGCCACCTGAACGCGCGGGTACTGCTGCGTGCCGGCCAGTTTCGCGAGGCGGCACTCCAGGTCGCCACCGACCAGACCCACGAAGGCCGCTGGCTGCACCTGCTGGCGCGGTTGCGCGATGATCCGAAGGACCTGGAGCCATTGCTGAAAAGCGTGCGCAAACTGGTGAACGACGCCGATCGCCAACCCGCGTGGCGCTCTCGCGCCTGGGGACTGCTGGCGCTGGCAGCGGTGCGCAGTAACGATCCGCTGGCCCGGGCCGGCGCACTGGAGCAGGCGCTGCCGCTGTCCGAACCCCTGCTCGGGCTGGCCCCGGACGACCTGTGGGATGCGTGGCTGGAGCTTGGCAAGCGCATCGGCAACGACGCCGGGCTGCTGGTCGGTGAGGACGCCCGCTGGCTGAAGGCCGCCGAACGCCGCGCCCGCAACCAGCAACCGGTCGCGGCGCGTGCGCTGCTGGCGGTTACCGCGCTGGAAGGCAACGATCCCGAGTCCCGGGACCTGGCCCACCTGCGCCTGGCGCGCTCCATGCAGCGGGTCAACCCGGCACTGCCGCGCCTGCTGTACATCGACACCCGGCGTTTTGCGGAACTGGCCGCGGTGCCCGCCCCGGTGCGTCACCTGCTGTCCGAGGCCGCCATCAAGCGACTGGACATTGCCTTCGCCGCGCGTGCGGTGGCGGGACTGGAAACGCCACCGCCGGACCTGGACGCGGACGAATGGCAGATGCGTCGTGCCCGCCTGGCGGTGCTGTCCGGGGACTACGCGCGCGGTGTGGAACTGGTGCGGGAATACCTGGGGCGCACCAACTCCCTGGAAGGCAGCCAGGCGGACGCCCTGATGCAGGTGGTGTTTGACTTGCAGACCGCGAGCCAGAACGAGACGGCATTCGAACTGTTCCGGGAGGCCCACCAGCGCGTCGCGACTCCGCGCCTCAAACGCGAGACCCTGTACTGGATGGGTGAGGTGCGCGCGGCGCAGAAACGGCACCGCGAGGCGGCGGCCTTGTTCCTGCAATCCGCGGCCTGGGAAAAGTCGGATCCCACCGACCTGTGGGGCCAGTCGGCCCGCTACCAGGCAGCCCACTCCCTGGCGCGGGCGGGCCTCAATAACGATGCCCAGCGCATCTACCAGTCCCTGCTGGCGGTGACCGTCGATCCCAAGCGGCGCGCCGCCCTGGAACGGAGTATTCAGCAGCTATGGCTTCTGGGACCCGCCAGTACAACGCAATAATTGCCACCCCATTCGGGCCGCTGGGCATCGCGACGGATTCCGGCAGCGTGCGTGGTACCGAATATCTTTCGCCACGCCGTTCCCCGCGGGCCCCCACGGATGCCTTTAGCCGCGAGGTCTGCCGCCAGGTGCGCGCCTACCTGGATGAGCCCGGCTTCCGGTTCAGCGTGCCGGTGGCGGTGGAGGGTACGGATTTCCAGTTGCGGGTATGGGCGGCCCTGCAAGGTATTCGTGCGGGGCGTCCCCTCACCTACGGTGAACTCGCCCGGCGGTTGCGCAGCAGCGCGCGAGCGATCGGCGGTGCCTGTCGTCGCAACCCGGTTCCCCTGATCATTCCCTGTCACCGGGTGGTAGCCGCCTCCGGAGCCGGCGGATTCATGGGCGCAACCGATGGACGACCACTTGCCATCAAGAACTGGCTGTTAGCCCATGAACAAGGCGGATGAGGAACTGCTGCACCGGTTTCTGGACGGCCTGTGGCTGGAAGCGGGTCTCGCGGACCGCACCCTGGCGGCGTACCGTTCGGACCTGAGCGGTTTTCACGCCTGGCTGCAATCCCGCGGCGGAACGCTGAGCGCGGTGCAGGCCGGCGACCTGAAGGACTACCTGGCGGCGCTGCACGATGCCGGGATCA
This sequence comes from Gammaproteobacteria bacterium, assembly GCA_022340345.1. Classification (GTDB taxonomy): domain Bacteria; phylum Pseudomonadota; class Gammaproteobacteria; order HyVt-429; family HyVt-429; genus JAJDOE01. The sequence continues at coordinate 11,314 of JAJDOE010000167.1, read as the reverse complement.
GCGCGCGCAGCGCGGCGCGCAAGCTCAGCAGCCTGAAACGTTTCTACCGCTACCTGATTCGCGAGAGCGTCATCTCCGCCGATCCGACCGTGTTCCTGGTCGCGCCCAAATTGCCGCGTTCGTTGCCGGGCACCCTGAGCGAGGCCCAGGTGGAGGCGTTGCTGGCCGCTCCGGAGACCGGGCGGCCGCTGGGATTGCGCGACCGCGCCATGCTGGAACTGCTGTACGCCACCGGCCTGCGGGTATCGGAACTGGTGTCACTGGAGCTGTTGCGGGTGGACACCGCCGCCGGGGTGGTGCGCGTCATCGGCAAGGGCGATCGGGAGCGGCTGGTGCCGGTGGGGGAGGAGGCGCTGGACTGGCTGAACCAGTACCTTGCGGAGGCACGCGGCTCGCTGTTGCGCGGACGCGCCAGCAACGCCCTGTTCCTGACCGCCCGCGGCGGACCCATGACCCGCCAGGCGTTCTGGCACAACCTGAAGCGCTACGGGCGCAAGGCCGGCATCAGCGGGAAACTCAGCCCGCACAGCCTGCGTCACGCCTTTGCAACCCACCTGCTGAATCACGGCGCCGACCTGCGCACGGTGCAGATGCTGCTCGGCCATGCCGACCTGTCCACCACGCAGATTTACACCCACGTGGCGCGGGAGCGGCTGAAAGAAATCCACGCGCGGCATCATCCGCGCGGATGAAAAACAGCGTCGCGACGGCCTGCCCGGCGACCACCGTGGATTCGAGCGTAGCGAGACTTCTTGGGGCTTCGACCGGTGTCTTCCGTGGCGCGGAAAATCCCTTCGCGCCTGCGGTGCGTTCGCGATGAGGCAGCGCGTCAGTTAATCGCCATCGCAAGCTGCGAGCGATAGCGGGCCACCCGCGGATCGTTGCCCAGCAGTGCAAACACCGCCACCAGTGCCTTGCGGCCGGCATCGTCGCCGAAGCCACGGTCGTGGCGCACCAGTTCGAGGAAGTCCGCCACCGCCGCATCGTAGTCGCCGGCCAGTGCCTGGCGGGCGCCACGGGCGTAGGTCGCGGCGCTGTCGCCGTCCGCCGGCGCCGCGGCCGCCTGTGCGAAGCCCAGCAATGCCTGCAGCGCGGCGGCCTGTTCGCCGCCGGCCAGTTGTATCGGCAGTTGCGCCAGCCGTTGCTGCGCGTCATCGGCGCGTCCGGAACGGATCAGGGCTTCGATCTGACCGGTGACCGCCCGCTCATCCTCTGCATCGGCGGCCAGGGCAGCTTCGAAATGCTGGATGGCCGCATCGTAGTCCCCGGCGCCGAGCGCCGCGCTTGCGGTTTGCACCTCGCCGTCCGCCGGTCGTGGCAAGTGCGGCTTGAGCCAGCGGCGTACTTCCGCTTCCGGCAATGCGCCCATGAACTCGTCCACCACCTGGCCGTCGCGGAACAGCTTGACGGTTGGCAGGCTGCGGATGCCGAAGGCGGCGGCGGTCTCCTGCTCGGCCTCGGTGTCCACGCGGGCCAGGAAAAACGCCCCGTTGGCCTGCTCGGCGAGCGCCGTCAGCACCGGCAGCAATGCGCGGCAGGGGGCACACCAGGCGGCCCAGAAATCCACCACCACCGGCACCTGGGCGGACCGCTGGATGACCTGGGCATGGAATTCGGCGCCGGATACGTCCGCGCTGTGGGGAATGGAAGTCACGGTTTCAGACCTTGTTTCGGGGACACAGATGGGGTGCTGAGGCGGCGGATTCAAGGGACGGCCGGTCCCGGCGGTATTCCCGCCGGTGGCGCTCCCTAGGGGACTCGAACCCCTGTTACCGACGTGAGAGGCCGGCGTCCTAACCACTAGACGAAGGGAGCGTTGTTGGGCAAACGGCAAAGGGGGCGTATTATACGCGCCGCTTTAGGGGGCACAACCGCCCCCGACAACACTCCGAATCTGAACTGACTATCGAACCCCGTAACATTCCGTACGCGGAACACGCTATCCCGTCTGCGGCCATTGGCAGCAGCGCACGGCGTGTCCTGGAAACCCTGCACGAGCATGGCTTTGACGGTCTGCTGGTAGGCGGCTGTGTGCGCGACCTGATGCTGGGTCGCGAACCGAAGGACTTCGACGTAGTTACCAATGCCACCCCGGAGCAGGTCCGGGGCCTGTTCCGGCGCGCACGCCTGGTGGGCCGGCGTTTCCTCATCGCCCACGTGCGTTTTGGGCGCGAGGTGATCGAGGTCACTACCTACCGGGCCAGCCCGGGAGCGGCCACCAGCGTGCACAGCGAACTGACCGACAGCGGACGATTGCTGCGCGACAACGTCTTTGGCTCCCGGGAAGAGGATGCATTGCGGCGTGACCTGACCATCAACGCCCTCTACCTGGACGTTCGCGCCAACGAAGTGATCGATTACGCCGGCGGCGTGGAAGATCTGAATGCCGGGCTGGTGCGGGTCATCGGCGACCCGGAGACCCGGTACCGCGAAGACCCGGTACGCATGCTGCGCGCGGTTCGTTTCGCCGCCCGCCTGGGGTTCCGCATCGAAACCCAGAGTGCAGCTCCGATCCGCGCGCTGGCCGACCAGATCAACGAAGTGCCCGCGGCGCGGTTGTTCGACGAGGTCATCAAGCTGTTCCACGGCGGGCAGGCGCTACAGACCTTTGAGCTGTTACGTCACTATGGCCTGTTTTCGCCGTTGTTTCCGGCCGCCGCGGAAATGCTCGCGGAGCAGGACGACGACAACCTGCGAATGCTTTTACCCGGCGCCCTCGCCAGCACCGATGCACGGGTGCAGGCCGGCAAACCGGTAACCCCGGCATTCCTGTTCGCTGCCGCGTTGTGGGAGCCGGTTCGGCGCGCCGCCAAGCGCCGGGAAGAACATGGCATGGCTCCAATCCAGGCCCTGCAGGACGCCGGCCAGCAAATCATCACCGAACAGCAACAGTTCATCGCCGTGCCGCGGCGTTTCTCCATTCCGGTGCGCGAGATATGGGATCTCCAGCCACGGCTGGAGCAGCGCCATCCGCGCCGGGTGCTTCCGCTGCTGGAACACCGACGGTTTCGCGCCGCCTACGATTTCCTGGTGTTGCGTTCGGAAATTGGCGAAGTGGATCCGTCCCTTGCCCGCTGGTGGACGGAGATCCAGGAAGACAACCAGGAACAACGGGTGGCGCGGGCGACAGAGCTGCCTGCGGGTGGCGGTGGCGGCGGGGGCCGGAGGCGTGGCCGTCGCCGGCGGCGGCGTGACTGACCCGGTTTGCGCGTTCGTCGGGCTGGGCAGCAACCAGGGCGATCGCCTGGGCCAGTTGCAGGCCGGCGCCGCTGCCCTGGCGCGGCTGCCGGATTGCGGTTTGCCGCGTTGTTCCCCGGTGTATCGCAGTGCGCCACTGGAGGTGGCGCCCCAGCGTGATTTTCTGAACGCCGTGTGTGCGCTGGAAACCCGCCTGTCGCCGCGGGCCCTGCTGGATGCCCTGCTGGGCATCGAGGCGGCCGCGGGACGCCGCCGGGAAGAGCCGGGACAACCGCGGGTGCTGGACCTGGACCTGCTGCTGTATGCAGACCGCCAGCTGAGCCAGCCGGGCCTCCGCGTTCCGCATCCGCGGCTGGCGCGGCGCGCGTTCGTGTTGCGCCCGTTGCATGACCTGGAGCCCGAGCTGGTGGTGCCCGGGGCCGGACCGTTGGCGGAGTTGCTGGCGGCGGTAGCGGACCAGTTACTGGAGCGGGTTGACGGAAATCTGTTGCCACAGCCGGCCACCGCCATATGAGCGATGGCACGGGCTTTCGCGGCTACCTGGTTATCGAGGGGCCGATCGGCACCGGCAAGACCTCGCTGGCACGGCGCCTGGCGCAGGCCTTCGGCGCCGACCTGACCCTGGAGGACCCGGACGAGAACCCGTTCCTGGAACGCTTCTACGAGTCCCGCCAGCAATACGCGCTGCCCACCCAGCTGTTTTTTCTTTTTCAGCGCGCCCGTCAGCTTGCCAGGCTGAAACAGACCAACCTGTTTCACGCCAGTCACGTGAGCGACTTCATGCTGGAAAAAGACCCATTGTTCGCGCGCCTCAACCTGGACGCGGATGAACTGCGGCTGTACCAGCAGGTCTATGACAAGCTCGCACTCGAGGTGCCCACCCCGGACCTGGTGGTTTACCTGCAGGCGCCGGTGGAGGTCACCATCGAGCGCGTGCGCCGGCGGGGTACGCCCTATGAACAGGTGATTGACCGGGGCTACCTGGAAGAGCTCACGGACGCCTACATGCGCTTCTTTCACAACTACAATGATGCACCGCTGTTGATAATCAATGCGGCGGAGATTAACTTCGTTGAGAACGACTCGGACCTGGCGACCCTGATCGAACAGATCGGCCGGATTCGCAGCGGCAGGCATTTTTTCAATCCGCTCTCCGAGCCGTCGTTTCAGCACTCCTGACCGGGAAATCATGAAGCAACTGACACTCAGCAGCCTGCAGGAAATGAAACGGGATGGCGAGAAAATCGCCTCGCTGACCGCCTACGATTTCAGCTTTGCCTCACTGGTGGACCGGGCGGGCGTGGACGTTGTGCTGGTGGGGGATTCCCTGGGCATGGTGATGCAGGGGCACGACAGCACGCTGCCCGTAAAACTCGATGAAATGGTCTATCACACCGCCTGCGTGGCGCGGGGATGCCAGCGCAGCTTCCTGGTGGCGGACCTTCCGTTCATGAGTTACCAGCGCAGCCCGGAGCAGGCGCTGGACAGTGCCGGCAAGTTGATGCAGGACGGCGCCGCGCACATGGTCAAGCTGGAAGGTGGCGAGGTGATGGTCGCCACCGTGAAGTTCCTGGTAGCTCGTGGCATACCGGTGTGCGCGCATCTCGGTTTGACGCCCCAGTCCGTGCACCAACTCGGTGGATACCGGGTGCAGGGACGGGAACCCGGGGCGGCCCGGCGGCTTCAGGAAGACGCACTGGCGCTGGAGGCGGCCGGGGCCGGGTTGCTGGTGCTGGAAGCCGTACCGGTGGAACTGGCAGCGCGGATCAGCCGCGAGCTTTCAATCCCGACCATCGGCATCGGCGCCGGCGCCGACTGTGACGGGCAGGTGCTGGTGCTGCAGGATATGCTCGGACTGTTCCCGGGCAAGGCGCCGAAGTTCGTGCGCAACTTCCTGGCCGACGGAGGCGACGTGGAGCAGGCGGTTCGCGCCTATGTAGCAGCGGTCAAGGACGGAAGTTTTCCCGCCACCGAACACTGTTACTCCTGACCGTGCGGATCGCCCGTTCCCTGGTGGAGCTCGCGGCGCTTCGCGAAACCCTCACCGCCGATGGCAAATCGCTGGCCTTCGTGCCGACGATGGGCAACCTGCATCCGGGGCATCTGCGGCTGGTGGAGGTAGCCCGGGGCGAGGCGCCCAGTGTGCTGGTCAGTATTTTCGTCAATCCCCTGCAATTCGGCGACGGGGAGGATTTTGACAGCTACCCGCGCACGGAGGAGACGGACCTGGCGATGCTCGCCGCTTGCGGCGCCGACGCGGTGTTCCTTCCGGACCGGGACACGATGTACCCGCGAGCCCTGGCGGACACCACCACGGTGGAGGTGCCGGGGCTGTCGCAGATCCTTTGCGGTCGAAGCCGGCCGGGACACTTTCGCGGCGTGGCCACGGTGGTGGCGCGGCTGTTCGGGCTGGTGCAGCCGCAGCTAGCGGTGTTTGGCAAGAAGGACTACCAGCAACTGGCGGTGATCCGCCGCATGGTGGCGGACCTGGCCATGCCGGTCACGGTACTGGGCGTAGATACGGTGCGCGAAGCGGACGGGCTGGCGATGAGCTCCCGGAATGGCTACCTCGGCCCGGCGGAGCGGGCGCAGGCGCCGGCCCTGTACGCGACCCTGGAGGCGCTGGCGGCCCGGTTACGCGCCGCCGGGAGCATCGCCACCGCCGGACCGGCGCTGGCGGAAGCCGGCGCGCAACTGGCGACAGCGGGCTTCGAGCCGGACTACCTGGAGCTGCGGCGCCGCGCGGACCTGGCGGAACCGGGCCCCGGGGACCGGGAGCTGGTAATCCTGGCGGCGGCCCGCCTGGGACCGGCCCGGCTGATCGACAACCTGGAAGTGACATTGGCCGGATAAATACCAAGTATTAACAATATTAATAATAGTGCTATTTGGCATTGAGGACCCGTATGCGCATAATTGCGCCCGACTGATCGACCGGAGTCCGAAATGCGACGCCAGTTTCTCCGTGCCAAGCTGCACCGCCTGACCGTTACCCACTCGGAACTCGAATACGAGGGTTCCATCGCCATCGACGGGTACCTGCTCGATGCAGCCGATATCCGCGAATACGAGCGGGTGGAGGTCTACAACATCGCCAACGGTGCGCGATTCAACACCTATGCGGTGCGGGCCGGGGAGCATTCCGGAGTGGTCTCCATCATGGGTGCCGCCGCACACCGGGCGGATCCCGGGGACCTGGTGATCGTGGCCGCCTATGCAGAGCTGGAAGAAAAGGAACTGGCTGGCTTCAAGCCACGACTGATCTACGTGGATGGCCGCAACCGCATGAAGGCCGGGCGGAATTTCGTTCCGGTGCAGGTGGCCTGACAAGCGCCGTACCTGTCGTCCCCCGACCCGATTTCCGACCAGCCGCCCGCGAGCGGTGCTGTGACGTTGCCTGGTTTTTCAGAGGCAGAATGCGTCTGAAAAGCGTGGGCATCATTTCTGCCAGTGCCGCCGGTTCGATTTTTCAGGCACAAGTATGTGCCTGAAAAGCGTGGGCATTATTTCTGCAAGCGCCGCCGGTTCGATTTTTCAGGCACAAGTAAGCGACGCCGGTTCGATTTTTCAGGCGCAGCTAAGCGACGCCGGTTCGATTTTTCAGGCGCAGCTAAGCGACGCCTGTTCGATTTTTCAGGCACAAGTATGTGCCTGAAAAAACGGAATCACTTCCCAAGGTCGCCAGACGCTTCAGGGCCTCACCTTGTACAAGCAATTTCTAATACTGGTACCGAGGGTCGGAGTCGAACCGACACGGTGTCGCCACCACCGGATTTTGAGTCCGGCGCGTCTACCAGTTTCGCCACCTCGGCGTTCGGCGCCGCAGTATAAAAGCAATTAGACTCCCTGTCCCCTGAAACCGGGCGCTCCCGCATGCGCACCGACGAATTCGACTACCAACTCCCTCCGGAACGGATCGCCCAGACGCCGGCCGCTCAGCGCAGCGACGCCCGCCTGCTGGTGCTGCCCGCCAGCGGCCCGCCGCGGGACGCACGTTTCCCGGATCTGGCCGGGCTGCTGCGCCCCGGCGACCTGCTGGTGCTGAACAACACCCGCGTGATTCCGGCCCGCCTGCGGGGTCATAAGGCCAGCGGCGGGCGGGTGGAGCTGTTGCTGGAACGCCTGCTGGGCGAGGGCCGGGTGCTGGCCCAGTTGCGTGCCAGCAAGTCGCCCGCCGCGGGGGTTCGCCTGCAGTTCCCCGGTGGTGTGGAGGCGGAGGTGCGCGGACGCCACGGCGAATTCTACGAGATCGACTTTGGCACCAGCCTGCCGGTGGAACGCATTCTGGAGTCCGTCGGCGAGGTACCGCTGCCGCCGTACATCGAGCGCGTGGCCGGGGAAACGGACCGGGAGCGCTACCAGACGGTGTACGCCCGTCACCCGGGCGCGGTGGCCGCGCCCACCGCCGGGCTGCATTTCGACCGCGAATTTCTGGCGTCGCTGGCGGCACACGGGGTAGAGCAGGCGTGGGTGACCCTGCACGTGGGCGCCGGCACTTTCTCACCGGTGCGCAGCGAGGATATTGAAGACCACCACCTGCACGCGGAATTCCGCGAGGTGCCGGTCGCGACCGTAGCCGCGGTGGAGCGAACCCGTGCCCGGGGCGGGCGCGTTGTCGCGGTGGGCACGACCAGTGTGCGCTCGCTGGAATCCTCGCTGGATGCGAACGGAAGACTGACCGCCAGCCGCGGCGAGACGGACTGTTTCCTGGTCCCGGGGCATGATTTCCTTTGCGTGGATGCGCTGATTACCAATTTCCACCTGCCGCGCTCCACGCTGCTGATGCTGGTTGCCGCCCTCGCCGGCCGGGAGCGCGTGCTGGCTGCCTATCAACACGCGGTGGCTGCCGGGTACCGCTTTTTCAGCTACGGTGACGCCATGTGGGTGGAAAGACACCGGTGAAATTCGAAACTCTGGCCAGCGACGGGCCGGCCCGCCGCGGGCGGCTGGTTTTTGACCGCGGCACGGTGGACACCCCGGCATTCATGCCGGTGGGCACCTACGGCACCGTGAAGGCGATGACCCCGGAGGAACTTGCGGGGCTGGGCACGCGTATCCTGCTGGGAAACACCTTTCACCTGATGCTGCGCCCGGGTACCGGGGTGATCGCCGCCCACGGCGGGCTGCATGGGTTCATGCACTGGGATGGGCCGATTCTCACCGACTCCGGCGGCTTCCAGGTATGGAGCCTGGGCAAGCTGCGCCAGTTGAGCGAGGCGGGGGTGGAATTCCGCTCGCCGGTGAACGGCGACCTGGTGTTCCTGGACCCGGAAAAGGCTATCGCGGTGCAGCACGCCCTGGACTCGGACGTGGTCATGGTGTTCGACGAGTGCACCGCCTGGCCGGTGGAGGAGGCCGAGGCACGCAGCTCCATGGAACTGTCCTTGCGCTGGGCGGCCCGCTGCCGGGAGGCCCACGGCGACCATCCGGCAGCGTTATTCGGCATCGTGCAGGGAAGTATGTTCCCGGACCTGCGCCACGAGTCCCTCGCCGGGTTGCTGGAGATCGGATTCGATGGCTACGCCCTGGGGGGGCTGAGCGTCGGTGAGTCAAAGGCCGAGATGCGGGCGATCCTGGACACGATGGGCCCGGCCCTGCCGGCGGACCGTCCTCGCTACCTGATGGGGGTAGGGACCCCGGAGGACATCGTCGAGGCGGTGCGCCGCGGCATCGATCTGTTTGACTGTGTGCTGCCCACCCGCAATGCCCGTAATGGCTGGCTTTTTACCCGCCAGGGCATATTGCGGATCAAAAACGCCGCATTCCGCAACGACACCGCCCCGGTGGACCCGGAATGCCCGTGCTCCCTGTGCCGCCACTACAGTCGCGCCTACCTGCGCCATCTGCACCAGACCAACGAGATCCTCGGCGCGCGACTGGCGACCCTGCACAACCTCACTTATTACCAGCAGCTCATGGCGGAGCTGCGCGCGGCAATCGGCAGCGGGCGGCTACCGGAATTCGTAGCGGACTTCTACGCGCGGCGCGCCCCTGTGGCATAATGCGCGGCCTTCGGCGGGCCCCCAGGGCCGGCCTGACATCGTAAATCCGAGGAAATCCTGATGTTCTTCATATCCGATGCCCTCGCGCAGGAAGGGGCGCCACCGCCCGGCGGCGGACTGTCCATGATCTTTTTCATGGTCGTCATTTTTGCCCTGTTCTACTTCATGCTGATCCGGCCCCAGCAGAAACGCGCCAAGGAACACAAGGCCATGGTGGATACCCTGGAGAAGGGTAACGAGGTGGTCACCACCGGCGGCATTCTGGGTCGGATCACCAAACTGGATGACAACTTCGTGACCCTGGACGTGGGCGCCGGTACCGAGATCCGCGTGCAGCGTCACGCTGTTCACCAGGTCATGCCCAAAGGGACCATGCGAAAGGCCTGACCGTAGCCATGCTGAATCGATATCCGTACTGGAAATACCTGATCATCCTGGCGGTCCTGCTGCCGGGATTTCTGTATGCCTTGCCGAATCTGTACGGCGAGGCGCCGGCGGTACAGATATCGCCGACCCGCGCCGCCAAAGTGGACACGGCCCTGGTCAGCCGCATCGACCAGACCCTGAAACAGGCGGGTATTCCCTTCATTGCCACCAGTATTGACGGCACCAGTGCACGGGTTCGCTTCGCGGACGAGGAAGAGCAATTGCGCGCCCGCGAAGCTCTGCACCTTGCCCTGGGAGAAGATTTTATCGTTGCTCTGAACCTGCAGCCGGCGACTCCGCACTGGCTGCAGGAACTCAACGCTTCACCCATGTACCTGGGCCTGGACCTGCGTGGTGGTGTGCATTTCCTGATGGAAGTGGACGTACAGGGCGCCGTCAACGGGGCACTCAATCGCACCACCCAGGACGTCAAGGCCCAGCTGCGCGCAGCACGTATCCGGTACCGGTCGGTTGATCTGCAGGGCGGCGTAATCCGCATGGTTTTTCGCGATGCGGAAACCCGTGAAAAAGCGGAAAGCGGTTTGCGCAAGGATCTCGGCACGCTTGCCTATACGTCCAGCGATGAAGGAACGGATTTCATTCTTGCGGCGACTTTGCCGGAGGCCGAACGCCAGAACGTCGCCGAGTACGCAATGCAGCAAAACATGACCTCGCTGCGCAGCCGGGTCAACGAACTGGGCGTGGCGGAGCCGATTATTCAGCAGCAGGGCAGCCGGAGGATCGTGGTGCAGTTGCCTGGCGTGCAGGATACGGCCCGGGCCAAGGAAATCCTGGGTAAGACCGCGACGCTGGAAGTGTACCTGGTCGACGAGAAGCACGATTACGCGGCTACGCGTCGTGTGCCCGCCGGTTCCCGGCTGTACAAGATGCGCCGCGGCGGCAACATCCTGTTGCAGCGGGAGCTGGTGTATTCCGGAAACAACGTGGTCAACGCGGCGGCCGGCATCGACAACCAGAGTGGCGGCGCGGTGGTGCATATCACGCTGGACAGCTTTGGCGCCAAGCGCAATTCGAAATTTACCGGGCCAAACATCGGCAAGCGCATGGCGGTGGTGTACGTGGAGAATCGCTCGGTGGCGCGGCGCGGGGCGGACGGAAATCTTCTCAAGGATGAACACGGTAACCTGATCAAGGAGAAAAAGGTCTTCGAAGAAGTGATCACCGCCCCGGTGATCCGCGACCAGCTGGGCGCACGGTTCCAGATCGAGGGGCTGGACAGCACCAAGGAGGCGCGGGACTTGTCCCTGCTGCTGCGCGCGGGAGCACTCGCCGCTCCGCTGGAAATCATCGAGGAACGCACCGTCGGTCCCAGCCTGGGCCGCGACAACATCGCCCAGGGTTTCCAGTCGGTGCTGATCGGTTTCCTGGTGGTGCTGGTTTTCATGGGGGTCTATTACCGGGCATTCGGCATGGTGGCGAACCTGGCGCTGGCACTGAACCTGGTGCTCATCGTGGCCGTGTTGTCCCTTTTCCAGGCAACCCTCACGCTGCCAGGCGTGGCCGGTATTGTGCTGACGGTGGGCATGGCGGTGGATGCCAACGTTTTGATCTTCGAACGTATTCGCGAGGAACTCAGTAACGGGAATACGCCGCAGGCGGCGATCCATACCGGCTACGATCGCGCCCTGTCGACCATCGTGGACGCCAACATCACGACCCTGATCGCG